>JAYZYX010000228.1:0-7411 GCA_036139795.1 Pseudomonadota bacterium
AGATGCGAGACATCGTCGGTCCCGTATAGCGCCTCTTGCAAGTACTGGATGCCAAAGCGAAAACCAACGGTCGCCAGCCCCGACAGCACACCGACAAACAGCGCGATCAGCCAGAACTGGGCTTGCCCGGGGCCTTCTTCTACCAACCGGTGCCAAGCTGCCTTAAGCTGGACAACTTGCAGCCCTGCAGATTCCTTAAAAAAGTCTTTCACTTTCGTTCGCCATGGACTGTTCGCCTTTTGCCTGCCCAAATTGCTTTCTAGTCTGCGCCGGATCTTAAACGAGGCGGTCTATGAAATACCAAGAAGCGTTGAACGAGCTTGCTACCTTACTAGGGCAACGGATCAGTTGGTCCAAGTTTGAACTTGAAAGCCACGGCCAGAGCGAATCCTATTTTCCGTTAACGCTTCCCGATGCGGTGGCCTATCCCACCTCTGCGGGCGAGCTGAGCGAGATCGTCAAGATCTGCGCCAAACACGCAATGCCCGTAATTGGCTGGGGCGCAGGCACATCGTTGGAAGGGCACGCGCTGGCCCATCAGGGCGGTTTGGTCGTGGACTTTCGCAATATGGCGGCAGTTCTGGCCCTGCACCCCGAAGACATGACCGTGACCGTCCAACCCGGCATCACCCGCGAGGTTCTGAACGAAGAACTACGGGCCACAGGACTGTTCTTTCCCGTCGATCCGGGGGCGAATGCCTCTATCGGCGGCATGGCGGCCACCCGCGCCAGCGGCACGACGGCGGTGAAATACGGCACGATGGCTGACAACGTTCTGGCGCTAGAAGTGGTACTGGCCGACGGGCGGATTATCCACACGGGCTCTCGTGCGCCGAAATCCGCGGCGGGCTATGATCTGACGGCGCTGATGGTCGGCTCGGAAGGGACGTTGGGGCTGATCACCGAACTGACCTTGCGACTACAGGGCCAGCCCGAATGCAGCGGCGCGGCGGTCTGCGCTTTCGATGATATCGGCGCGGCGGTGGATACGGTGATCGAGACCATCCAATACGGCCTGCCCATGGCGCGGATCGAGTTTATCGACGGCCCGACGACGGCAGCTGTGAACGCCTATTCCGGCAGCGACTTGCCCGAGTGCCCCCATCTGCTGGTGGAATTCCACGGATCAGAGGCGGCAGTGGCCGAGCAGGCCGAAACCTTTGGCGAGATCCTGAAAGAGCATGGGGGCAAGGGTTTCGAGTGGGCCAGCCGTGCCGAGGATAGAACCGCGCTGTGGCACATGCGCCATCACGCCTATTGGGCGATCCTTGCCAGCCGCCCCGGGGCGCGGGCGGTGGTCACAGATCTTTGCGTGCCGATCTCGAAACTGTCTCAGGCGGTGGAAGAGACCCGCGCTGATATTGCCGAAAGCGGCATCCCCGGCCCGATTCTGGGTCATGTAGGGGACGGGAATTTCCACGCGATCCTGATGATCGATCCGGAAAGACCCGAGGAACTGGAGACCGCGAAAGCGCTGTCCAGCCGCATGGTCAAACGCGCTCTAGCTTTGGGCGGCACCGTAACTGGCGAGCATGGGGTCGGTTATGGCAAGCTCGATTATATGGCGGCCGAGCACGGCGGCGGCTGGGACGTGATGGGCGACATCAAAAAGGCGCTGGACCCGCAGAACATCCTGAACCCCGGCAAGGTCGTGCGTTTCCCCGCGTGAGGCGCAGGCGGCGTTGTCGGCGTTTTGAGTATTTATGCAATAAGGAAGGGGCTGCGATGGTGCGGCCCCTTCTGGTTTTGGACAAGTATCGCGGCCTGAGCCGTGAGTATTTGGATCAAGAAGAAGCCTTATTGGGCGTTCAGCAGCGCGCGCGCGGCATCGCGGGCAGCATCGGTGATCGTGTCGCCAGAGATCATGCGGGCGATCTCGTCAATGCGTTCCGAAGTGCCCAGAGGCATGACCTTGGACAGGGTTTGACCCGCATCGTTCACAGATTTCTGCACGTGCCAATGGTGGGCGCCAAGGGCAGCCACTTGTGGTGAGTGGGTGACGACCAGTACCTGACCGTCGCTGGCGAGCCTTGCCAAACGGCGACCGACCGCATCGGCGGTTGCACCACCGACGCCGCGGTCGATTTCGTCGAAGATCATCGTGACTCCAGTGGTTTCCCGCGAGAGGCACACCTTTAGCGCCAACAGGAAGCGCGAGAGTTCACCGCCAGAGGCAATCTTGGCCAAGGGGCCGGAAGGTGCACCAGGGTTTGTGGCGACCGTAAACGAGACGTTGTCGATACCTTCGGGGCCGGGCTCGGCCGCCTCAAAGGCAGTGGTGAAGACCGCGCGCTCCATCTTGAGCGGTGCAAGTTCGCCCATCACGGCCTGATCAAGGCGCAAGGCGGCGTCTTTGCGGGCGTCAGAGAGGGCATTTGCCGCTGTTGTGAAGGCAATGTCTGCGTCTTTGAGGTCTTTGCGCAGGCGGGCGATGTCGCCTTCGCCAGCGTCCAGCGTGCCAAGGCGCGTGCGCATGTCTTCTGCGAAATTGCCGAGATCGTCCGGCGTGACCCCGTGCTTGCGGGCGAGGCCGCGAATGGCAAAGAGACGCTCTTCGATTGCTTCAAGCTCTGAGGGGTTGAAGTCCAGATTATCGAGGACCCGCTCGACGGCATGGGTAGCTTCGCCCAGTTCAGTCACGGCACGGCCCAGAGCGGCGATTGCCTCATCCAGTTGACCATCCGCATCGCCTGCGATTCCGTCCAGCCAGCGCATCCCATCGCTCATGGCCCCTTCGGCACCATCCATGCCAAGAATGCCGAAAGCGCGGGCTAGGTCGTCGCGGATCTTCTCGGCGCCCTGCATCCGGCGGCGGGTGGCGTCCAGTTCGGCGTCTTCACCGGGTTGGGGGTCCAGCTTATCCAGTTCGGCTACAGCGTGACGCAGGAAATCCTCTTCGCTGCGCATGGCGGCCAGTTGGGTTTCGGCCTGAGCCAGCGCCTTTGCGGCCTTGGAGCGGGCCTGCCACAGGACGCGCAGATCGGACAACGCGGCCCCGTGACCTGCGAATTCGTCCAGAAGCTGGCGGTGACCGCGCGGGTTCAGAAGGCCGCGATCATCATGCTGGCCATGCAGTTCCACCAGCGTTTCCGATAGATCCCGCAGCACCGTGCCCGACACGCGCCGGTCATTGACCCAAGCGGTTTTGCGGCCATCGGCGGTGTTCACACGGCGCAGCAGCAGTTCGTCCCCGACGGGCAGGCCCGCCTCTTGCAGGATGGCGATGGCAGGATGGTCTGCGGGCAGATCGAATTCAGCGATTACCTCGCCCTGCTCTGCCCCGCTGCGCACCAGTTCCGCCCGTCCACGCCAGCCAAGGACAAAACCAAGGCTATCAAGCAGGATCGATTTGCCTGCGCCGGTTTCACCGGTCAGCACGTTCAGCCCCGACTGGAAATCAAGTCGCAGGTGGTCAATCAGCAGGACGTCACGAATATCAAGCGTGCGAAGCATCTCTGGGTCCGGAACTGGGCCAAGCGTGGATCAGAGCCACGCGCCCTTGATCATCTGTCGGTAAATCTTTGCCAGCCAGTTGTCGCCCTTGGCCTCGGGCGTCAGGCCCTGACCGGTGAGCAGCGCATAGCTTTCCTCGTACCATTCACTGCCTTGGTAGTTGTAACCAAGGATCGCGCCTGCGGTCTGCGCCTCATCGGTCAGACCCAGCGAGAGATAGGATTCCACCAGACGGTGCAGCGCTTCGGCGGTGTGGGTGGTGGTTTGGAAATCCTCGACCACAACGCGGAAGCGGTTAATGGCGGCGGTGTAGTGTTCGCGCTTCAGATAGTAGCGGCCCACTTCCATTTCCTTGCCTGCCAGATGATCGAATGCCAGATCGAACTGCAGGATTGAGCTTTCCGCATATTCGCTGTCGGGATAGCGCTCGATCACAGTGCGCAGGGCTTGCAGCGCCTGATAGGTCAGGCCCTGATCGCGGCCAACGTCGTCAATCTGGTCATAGTAGCTGAGCGCCAGCAGATACTGGGCGTAGGCGGCATCTTCGTCAGCGGGATAGAAATCGATATAACGCTGCGCGCTGGCGCGGCTGTTCTCGTAGTCCTGATCCTTGTGGAAGGCGAAAGCCTGCATGATCAAGCCACGCTTGGCCCAATCGGAATAGGGATAAAGACGTTCAATCTCGCCAAAATAGGTGGCGGCCTTCGAGTATTTCTTGTCGGCCAGTTCATATTCGGCGCGGGCAAAGATTTCCTCGGCGGTGAATTCTTCCAAAGGCGCATTGTTCTGGCCGCCTTCAGCGAAAGCGCGCTGGTCGCCGCCAAAGGGGCGTTCCGGCATCATCGAGCATCCCGCCAAAGCGGTGCCCAGAAGCAATACTCCAGTAAATGTCCGGAACCCTGTGCCGATGCTCATACCTGCCCACCTCAATCTTCTGTCCTCGGAGGAAGACCTCCGGTCAAAGCGGTGTTAGCACAGAATAATCTGGTGCAAAACGTCTTAACGTCGCTTAAACGATCACGCTACCGCGGCCAAATCCGACTGATGCAAATCGGTGCCAGGCAGATGTGCAACCTGCTCGGGCGAGCAGGCGACATAGCGGTAAGCACTGGGGTCTGCAAATAGAGCGTGTAGCAGAAGGTTGGTCAGGGTGTGACCCGCCTTGTAGCCGGTGTAACGGCCCAGAATGGGCTGGCCGGCCAGCGCCAGATCCCCCAGCGCGTCCAGCATCTTGTGACGAACGGGTTCATCATCGTGGCGCATGCCGCCGGGGCTAAGTACGGCGTCACCGTCAACAACCACGGCGTTTTCCATGGTGCCGCCAAGGGCAAGACCGTTCTGGCGCATGAAATCAACGTCTGACATACGGCAGAAGGTGCGGCTGTCACAGAGTTCACGGACAAAGGTGCCGTTCGCCATGTGCAGGGATTTGCGTTGCTTGCCGATCGCCGGATCAACGAAATCAATCGCGAAATCGATGTGCAGCGCGTCAGCGGGGCTGAGCGTGGCGGTGGCATCGCCACGGGTGACCGAGACCTCTTTCAGCACTTCGATCGCCATCAAGGCTGCGCCCTGATCCGTGGTGCCGCGGGCCATGATACCGCGCACGAAAGGTGCGGCGCTGCCATCAAGGATCGGAACTTCGGGGCCGTCGATGTCGATCAGCGCGTTATGGATACCGCAACCAGAAAGGGCGGCCATCACATGCTCGACCGTTGAAATCGAGACGCCTTCGTCGTTCACAAGTTTGGTGCAGAGGGGCGAATGTTCAGCCAGATCCCAATGGGCGGGAATCAACTGGTTGCAGCCATTCAGATCAATGCGTCGGAAAACGATACCGTGGGCAGTGGGCGCTGGGTGAATCGTCAGTGTCGCGGGTTTGCCCGAGTGCAGACCTTTGCCCGTGAAGGTGACGCTTTTGGTGATCGTGGTTTGCACGTTGGCCCCATTACTCCGCGCGGATTACCGCTGGTGAAAATTAGGTAAACTTCCGGACACAAATGCTCAACTCAATCTTTGCAACACAGTGAAACATACCCGTCCTTTTGAGCGGCGAAAATATGCCTATGGGGATTTGACGGGTTTAATGTCTTGATTCTGAAAACAAAAAAGGCCGCCCAAACGGGCAGCCTTTTGTTTCAATCCGGTAACGTTCAGTTCGCCTGACGACGTAGGAAAGCCGGAATTTCAATCTTTTCATCCGCAGGGTTGTTGTCTGCATCTTCTTCGAAGTGCTGGACCGGCGGTGCCACGCGGCGTGCGGGCTGTGCACTGGCGGCCGGCTTAGAGCTGTCGCCCGAACCGGTCATGCGGTTGATCAACGAATTGATTCCAAAGCGCGATTTCTCGGGCGCAGCCGGAGCCTGCGGCTGGGGCGCTGCGGGGCGCTGCTGCGGACGGGCCGAGCCGCTGTTGTTTACCGCATCGCGCAGACGGGCCAGAGCCTCGGGCGACGGGGTGCCAGGTGCGGCGGCGCGAGGTGCAACAAATTCCTCGGGCTGCGGCTCATAGTGCATCGGCTGTTCAGGCTGACGCATTTCGGGACGCGGCTGGTATGCGGGCGGCGGCAGGTCTTCCTGAGCGGGCGCCTCATAGGCTTGCTGCACAGGTGCCTGCGGCGCGGGCTGAGGCTGCGAAGCGGGCTGGAACGGCTGAGGCTGACGGCCGGTCGACGTCGCCTGCTGCGCGCGGGTCGGCTGCGGTGCAGGTGCGGCCTCGGGCTGGAACAGGTTTTCCTGCTGGGGCGCGGCTGCGGGCTGCGCCGCAGGCTGTGCTGCGGGCGCTTGCGCTGCGGGCTGCAGAGGCTCGGACATTTTGCGGCGGGGCGCAGGGGCGTCCATCGCAGGGCTTGCATCGATGCCGGTGGCAACAACGCTGACGCGCATCTGGCCTTCCATCGACGGATCGAGGGTCGAGCCGACGATGATGTTCGCTTCGGGGTCCACCTCTTCGCGGATGCGGTTGGCGGCTTCGTCCAGTTCGAACAGGGTCAGGTCGTGGCTGCCGGTGATGTTGATCAGAACGCCCTTCGCGCCGCGCAGGCTGATTTCGTCCAGCAGCGGGTTCGCGATGGCCTTCTCGGCGGCCTGAATGGCGCGATCTTCGCCCGACGCTTCGCCGGTGCCCATCATGGCTTTGCCCATCTCATCCATCACAGCGCGAACGTCTGCAAAGTCGAGGTTGATCAGGCCGGGACGGACCATCAGGTCAGTCACACCCTTAACGCCCTGATACAGAACGTCATCAGCCATGCTGAAAGCTTCGGTGAAGGTGGTCTTTTCATTCGCCAGACGGAACAGGTTCTGGTTCGGAATGATGATCAGGGTATCGACGACCTTTTGCAGCGCCTCCACGCCCTCTTCGGCCTGACGCATCCGCTTGGCACCTTCGAACTGGAAGGGCTTGGTCACGACGCCAACGGTCAGAACACCCAGCTCACGTGCGGCTTGCGCGATGATCGGAGCCGCGCCGGTGCCAGTGCCGCCGCCCATGCCTGCGGTGATGAAGCACATGTGTGCGCCCGCAAGATGGTCAACGATTGTTTCGATACTTTCTTCGGCCGCTGCGGCACCTACGCTTGCACGTGCGCCTGCACCCAGACCTTCGGTGACCTTGATCCCCAGCTGGACGCGGGCTTCGGCCTGGCTTTGCTGTAGCGCCTGCGCGTCGGTGTTTGCCACGACAAACTCGACACCCTCGAGCTGCTTCTCGATCATGTTGTTGACGGCATTGCCGCCCGCCCCACCAACACCGAACACGGTGATACGGGGTTTCAGCTCATCGGTTTCGGGCATCGATAGGTTCAATGTCATGATCTGTCCGCCTGCTTATGCGCCCGTGCCACCGGGCCGTTTTGTCCTTCAGTTACACGTTATTCTACGCGTCCTGTCAGTGAACGTCATCCAAAAAGTCACAGTAAAAACACAAAATCTGGAGCGTTTTACGCACGGAAAAGCGG
>JAYZYX010000229.1:0-2549 GCA_036139795.1 Pseudomonadota bacterium
CAACGGGCCGGACTTTGACGGCAATCGCGTGGCGATCTTCCTTGAGGTCGCGGGCCTTGGGGATTTCCTGCCGACCTATGCGGGCAACCTTGATGTGATGACGGCGGCTGCCGCCCGTACTGCTGAAATGTTCGCAGAACGCATCCTTGACGGATCCTTTGTTCTGCCCAAACCGGAGATGGCCTGATGTCCAAAAGCGAAATGGAAGGTATGAAGGTCAAGCTGCACGACATGTCCCTGCGGGACGGGATGCATGCCAAGCGGGAACAGATTTCCGTCGATATGATGGTGCAGATCGCCCGTGGTCTGGACGCCGCCAAGGTGCCCTATATGCAGGTCACACATGGCGCGGGTCTGGGCGGCAATTCGATCCAGCACGGCCGCGCGTTGGCATCAAACGCCGAATATATCTCGGCCGTTGCGGACGTGGTGGAAAACTCTGTGATCTCGGTTCTGCTGATCCCGGGTCTGGGTACTATGGCCGAACTGAAAGAAGCCTATGACTGCGGCGCGCGGTCGGTCCACGTGGCGACCCACTGCACCGAGGCCGATACATCGCCCCAGCACATCGCCTTTGCCCGCGAACTGGGCATGGACACCAGCGGCTTTCTGATGATGTCGCATCTGAACACCTCTGAAGGCTTGGTGCAGCAGGCGCTGCTGATGGAAAGCTATGGGGCGAACACGGTCTATGTGACAGACTCGGCGGGGGCGATGCTGACCCATGAGGTGCAAGAGGCGATCAGCATGCTGCGCGACGCGCTAAAGCCGGAGACCGAGATCGGCTTTCACGGGCACCATAACCTTGGTCTGGGGATTGCGAACTCGATCGCCGCTATCGGGGCAGGGGCGACGCGCATCGATGCTTCGCTTGCCGGTCTTGGGGCCGGTGCGGGCAATGCCCCGATCGAGGTTCTGGCCGCTGTTTGCGACCGTATGGGGATCGCGACGGGCAGTGATACCTTTGCCCTGATGGATCTGGCTGAGGATGTGGTTGTCCCCTTCATGGATCACGTCGTCCGCGCGGACCGTGAGGCACTGACTTTGGGCTATGCGGGGGTCTATTCGACCTTCCTACTGCCTGCCAAACGCGCGGCACAGCGGTTCGGGCTGCCTGCCCGCGATATTCTGGTAGAGCTTGGCCGCAAGAAGATGATCGGCGGGCAAGAAGACATGATCCAGGACACCGCCATGACGATGGCCCGCCAAAAAGGGCTGTTGCCCGAAAAGGCCTGAGGCCTGACCTGAATGCGAACCCTGCCACCCAAAGTGGCGGGGTTTTCCTATGCGGCTGCCTCGACCCGTGACCAGACGGTGATCTGACCCTTCACCAGCTGATCATAGACACGCAGGTCTTCGGCGTAGAAGGCCATGATCTTTTCCAGATCGGCGTCCGAAGGCACAGGCTTTGGCGCGTTGCTTTTCTTTTCCCAGATCGGCTGAGCGATTGGCCCGCTGCCTGAGTGCTGGTCGATGTAGCGCAGGACGTTGTCCAACCCGTCCTCAAACCGGAAAATCTTGATCCCGTCACACAGGAACTCGACCTGCGGGCGCAGGTGGTTATCCCGCGCATAGGGATCATCAGCATAAATTGCCAAACTTTCTTCCAGCCAGTCCGAGAACGGCGGCGCCTCAAGCATATTCGCCACGTGGTACCGATATTCGCTGAGGATGCGTTCGACGGGATGGCGGAAGACGGTGAAGGTCTCGTCCACGAAGCCGTCGGGAAACAGGGGCTCGTAGATTTCTGCGTGAACATGTTGGGGAACGGTTTTGCACCAGCCTTTTCGTCCTTTCAGCTTGAACCCCAGTTTTCCCTTTAACTGCAGATATGTCTCGACCGTGCTGCCGCCGCATTTGGGAATATGTACAAACAGCAGCATTCTATCATTCATCAGGCATAAGGGCATTCAGTGGTCCTAACTGGCAAAATTCCATCGGCTCGCCGAAGCATACATCTTCGTGGACGGGTTTGAAGCTGCAGGAAGCAATCCCTTATCATGCGAGACCCGCATGCCAGTTTCATGGGCGACGTTACCACCAAGCCGATGCATCGACTGGCGTAGACGGTCCCGATGGGGATTCTCTTTCAGCGTGTACCTTTGGCATTTTTCTTGGCCAACAACTTGAGGTTGTGTATGGTGACGGTCGAGATTTCCGTCGAGATCGTCGTGCCAAACCATCCTGCCAGCGGGGGCAGAGCAGACATCTGGCGTATGGCGACAAAGATGATTGGACAGAGTCTCAAAATGCGGCGGCTGCACGGTATTTCTGCATTGCAAAAATCGTAATTTTTTCAGGTGGTTAAGGCCATTGACCACTTCGTGGGTCTTAAAAAACAGGCTTAAGACGTCAGTTTGATCATCTATAGGTTGAAAAGTTTTCTTGCGCGGACGCTTACACAACGATAGGTAGAAATCTATATTGGGTATTCTGTATGGGGCGGGGAATTTTACCCCGTCAGGGCATAACGTGTTGAATTTTATAGATTGTTTCGACAATGCTGCGAATGGCTTTTCCGAAGCATCAGTGTTTCTAAAAACAGAAAA
>JAYZYX010000230.1:0-10627 GCA_036139795.1 Pseudomonadota bacterium
GATCATGACCTTCTGCACGCCCTTTTCTTCCAGAACGCTGTCCCACTTTTTCAGCAGCTCGCCGTAGTTGGCGAGGTAGTAGTCAATCGCCTCGGGAACCGATTCATCCAGGATCTTGCGGTTCTCATCCGACAGCGCCTCATAGGCGTCGATGTTGACCACAACGGGGCCGTTCACGGTGCCGGGGTTCAAGTTCGCGGTCCACCAGTCGGCCTCATTGATGGTGCCGAACGACAGGTGCGCGTGCTGCGCAAACGCCACGGTGTCCACAACGCCCGACTGCATGGCCTGATAGGCCTCAGAGCTGGTGACCGAGGTGGGCACGCCGCCCACAGCCTCAAACGCTTTGCCGATGCCGCCTGTGGCGCGGACGCGCATACCGTCGAATTCGGCCAGCTCATCACGAGGCTCGCCGGTGCCGACCAGGTTGTACTGGGGCATCGGGCTGGTCATCAGCATCTTTGCATGCCACTGGGCCATTTCTTCGGCCACGGCAGGATGCGCGTAGACGGCGTTCGACACCGCGACTTCTTCGGCCAGCGTGTTCACGCCAAGGAACGGCAGTTCCAGAACGGTGATCGCGCGGTTCTTGTCCGCGTGATAGCCCGCGCAGAACTGGGCTATTTCGAAGGCCCCGATCGAGATACCGTCAAGGTTCTCGGTGTTCTTGGACAGGCCGCCGTAGCTGACGTTCATGGTAAAGTCGCCACCGGACTTTTCCGCGACCAGCTCGGCCAGTTTTTCAATGTGCTCGGTGAAAGCGCGGCGCTTGCCCCAAACCGAAACGTTCCATTCGGTGGCGCTGGCCTCGGCGGCGAAACTGACAGCAACAAGGGCAATGGCCGTACGGCCAAGCAATGTCTTCATGGTTTTCCTCCCATTGGTCGGGCGCTGCGGTATGTCCGCTTTGGTGCGCTCCGTCTCTCTCCTGTGTTGATAGAGGGCCATATTGCTCGCAATCTGGCAAGGGAAACTGACCAATTTTCTGCATACTGGAAGGTGACGCTACGGCAGGTATGAAAAACGCCGCCCTTTGGGCAAGGGCGACGTTCGAAAGATCAGTGATTTGGCAGGCTTAGCCTTGGAGGGCGGCAATCGCTTGCGTCAGTGTGACTGCGCCCAGGTAGGCCCCATTGGCATCTGTCACGCCCAACCGTTGATCAGGTGCTTGTGAAAGGGGCAGCAGCGCATCGGCCAATACCGTGCTGCCATCAATCATCGCCCCGTCATAGGGCGAGCCAGCGGCGGCCAGCGCCTTGAGGCGGATAACCTTGCCGCGGTTGATGTCCTTGGTGAAGTCCGCGATGTAGTCGTCCGCCGGTGTCAGTACGATCTGCGGCGCGGTGCCTTCCTGAATCAGCGCACCATCCCGCAAGATCGCGATCTTGTCGCCAAGGCGCAGGGCCTCATCCAGATCGTGGGTGATAAAGATGATGGTCTTGTGCAGCTCATCCTGAAGCTCCAGCAGGATCGATTGCATGTCGTAGCGGATCAGCGGATCAAGGGCGCTGAAGGCTTCGTCCATCAGCAGGATTTCCGCATCGGTCGCCAGAGCGCGGGCCAGACCCACACGCTGCTGCATGCCGCCCGAAAGCTGACCGGGGTAGTGGTTTTCATAGCCCGTCAGCCCCACACGATCGATCCAGTGCTGCGCGCGCTTGGCGATCTCGCTGTCGCTGACGCCTTGGACCTCAAGGCCATAGCCCACGTTCTCGGCCACTTTGCGGTGGGGCAGCAGGCCGAACTTCTGGAACACCATCGAGGTCTTCTTGCGGCGCACCTCGCGCAATTGCTTGTCGCTCATCGACAGGACATCTTCGCCGTCGATCAGGATTTGCCCGTCGGTGGGCTCAATCAAGCGGTTGATGTGGCGGATCAGGGTGGATTTACCCGAGCCAGACAGCCCCATCACCACCTGAATGCGCTTTTCGGGAATATCCAGACTGACGTTCTGGATGCCAAGAACATGGCCGGTTTGTTCCAGCAGTTCGGGCTTGCCCATGCCTGCCTTGACCTGCGCCAGCACCTTTTTCGGGGTCTTGCCGAAGATCTTGTAGAGGTTTTTGATTTGTACCTTGGACTGGCTCATATCACTTGCCCCCCTGACGGTAGGCTTGCAGACGCTTGCCATAGGTTTGCGACACGCGGTCAAAGATGATTGCCAAGGCCACGATCGCCAGACCGTTCATCAAACCCAGCGCCAGATACTGGTTCGAGATCGCCCGCAGCACCGGAACCCCAAGGCCCTTAACCCCGATCATCGAGGCAATCACGACCATCGACAGCGCCATCATGATGGTCTGGTTGATACCCGCAAAGATGTTGGGCAGCGCCAGTGGCACTTGCACACCCCACAGCTTTTGCCAAGGTGTTGTGCCAAAGGCATCTGCCGCCTCTAGCACGTCCTTGTCCACAAGGCGGATGCCCAGATTGGTCAGGCGCACGATGGGCGGGATGGCGTAGATGCACACAGCGATCAGGCCGGGAACCTTGCCGATCCCTAGCAGCATCACTACGGGGATCAGATAGACGAACGACGGGATCGTCTGCATGACGTCCAATATCGGGGTGATAATCGCCTGCATCCTGTCAGAGCGGCTCATGAGGATGCCGATGGGAATGCCGATGGCGATACACAGCAGCGTCGCGACCGAGATGATCGCCAGCGTTGCCATCGTGTCTTCCCACATGTCCAACACGCCTATGACCACAAAGGCCAGCACCGAGCCTGCGGTGATCTTCCACGACCGCGATCCAATCCATGCCAGACCGCCGACCACCAGCAAGATGATGGGCCAAGGGGTGGCTTCCAGAAGTTTTTCGAACCAGATGAGAAACCGCAGAAGGGGATCAAAAAAGTTTTCGAGCTGTTCGCCGTAGGCACGGGAGAAACCTTTGAAGGTTTCGTCGACCGCTTGTTTCATCCCGCTCAGCGTTTTCCGTCCGAGTGAGGGAAATTCTTCAAAGAATTCCAAGGGAGGGTCTCCTCAGGGTTTGTTATCATTGCCAGCTTTTTGCTGGATGTCTTGACGTGAAACGGGGGGCGCGATTGCCCCCCGCCACAAGGTTCTTTGGAACGATTAGAGTTCCGACTTTACGCCTTCGGCTGCCTCAGGCGACACCCATGCCTCCCAGATCTGGGGGTAGGCTTCGAGGAAGTGGTAGGCGGCGTCCTCGCCGGTTGCCTGGTTCTCGTTCATGTAGACCAGCATTTCGTTCATCACTTCACCGGGGAAGACGCGGGCCTTAAGGTAGTCAACCGCGACGCCGCCTTCTTTCACCAAGCGATCGGTGACGACGGTGTGGACCTCGGATTCGGTGTAGGATGAGGGCTTGGGATCAAGGCATTCCTGTTCCGGCTTGACCATGCAGCCGTCCCAGTTTTCGCTGCCTGCCCATTCGGTTTCCCAGTCCAGCATCTTCAGCTTGTACTTGCCGATGATCGCGGTGGGTGCCCAGTAATAGCCGAACCACGGCTCATCCCGCTCGGCGGCTTTGGCGATCGCGCCGTCCAGACCGGCAGCCGAGCCCGGATCGACCAGCGTCCAGCCCTTGTTCTCCATGTCGAAGGCACGGAAGAGGTTGGCGTTCGACAGCTGGCAACCCCAGCCTGCGGGGCAGCCCATGAAGGCCCCTTTCGAGGCATCTTCGGCGTAGGGGAACAGCTCGGGATGCTCTAGCACCTTCTCGACGGTGTTCAGATCGGGGTGATCTGCGGCGAATTTCTCGGTGACCCACCAGCCTTCACCCAGACCGGTGATCGGGCCTTCGACCAGCGAATGCAGGCGGCCTTCTTCCATGGCGGGGACCAGCAGATCGCGGACCGCGTTGATCCACAGCTCGCCCGCCACATCGGGTTCGCCCTTTTCGTTCATCGACGCAAAGGTGGTGGTGGTGGCGCCAGGGATCAGTTCGACGTCACAGCCATAGCCTTCCTCAAGGATGATCTTGTCCACGTTCGCCATCAACTCGGCCGAGGCCCAGTTCATTTCGGCCATGGTCAGCTCGCCACATTCCGACGCGCTGGCGGCGCTGCCCGCGATGATGGCAAGAGTTGCGGCCGATGCGAGATGTGTAAGTTTCAAAGTCTGTCCTCCCTTTGAGGGTATGTTGTGCCGGATTGTGTTCCAGCCTCTGATTAGGTTCTAGGTCGAACTTGTTCAAAAGCGACCTAATTTCGTCCGAATGTCGCAAATGGAACATGCGTGGGGCAGAATGTAAATGTTCCATCGGGCTATATCGGATTGTGAAAAACGGACGTGACGGCACAATGACAAACGCCGCACCCGATGGGCGCGGCGTGGATTTCGCCCTTCGGGCGAGAGTATTTTTGTCATGAAGAAGCCTATTTGGCGGCTTTCAAGGCGGCGGGCAAAGCGGCGGCGAAAAGGTCCAGCGCAGCGGTTTGCGCACAGCTGACACGGATGCAGCGGTTGAGCGGCGCAGGGCCGGGCATGCGCACGAAGATGCCTTGGGTCGCAAGGTGGTCCAGCACTGCTTTGGCGTAGGCACCGTCTTTGCCGCAATCAATGGTGACGAAGTTGGTGGCCGAGGGCAGAGCGGTGAGGCCGTTGTCAGCGGCGATGCGGGTCAGGTGATCGCGGGCCTGTTGCACTTGGCTCTGGATGTGGGCCAGCCATTCGGTGTCTTGCAGGGCCGCAAGGGCGGCGTGTTGGGCGCTGCGGTTCATGCCGAAGTGGTTGCGGATCTTGTCGAAGTTCTTGATCAGCGGCGCGGCCCCAAGGGCGTAGCCGACGCGCGCGCCGGCCAGACCGTAGGCCTTGGACATGGACCGCATGCGGATGACGCGCGGGTCTTCGGTTGCGATTGGCGTGCGGGCGTCTTCGGGGGCCAGTTCGATATAGGCCTCATCAAGGATCATCAGGCAGCCTGTCGGCAAGCGGTCCAAGGCTGCGGCGATGGTGGTGCCTTTCAGGTAGCTGCCCATGGGGTTGTCGGGGTTCGACAGGTACAGCAGCTTGGCGTCCACCTCGGTGGCGCGGGCGATGAGGGCGTCCAGATCTTCGTGGTCGCCCTTGAAGGGGACCTTGTGCAGCACGCCGCCAAAGCCTGCCACATGGTAATTAAACGTTGGATAGGCACCGTCTGAGGTGACCACCGCGTCGCCTTGTTCCACCATCATGCGGGCCAGATAGCCAAGCAGTCCGTCCACCCCTTCGCCGATGACGATATTGTCGTAGCCCACATCGTTCTGGGCGGCGATTTCGGTCTTCAGGTCATGGCTGGCGCTGTCGGGATATTTCCAGATTTCGGTGTCTGCCTGCCGCATGGCCTCTAGCGCTTTGGGCGAGGGGCCAAAGGTGTTTTCATTCGCGCCAAGGCGGGCCGAGAAGGGCTGGCCGGTGGTGCGTTCGATCACTTCGGGACCGACGAAAGGAACGGTGGGGGGCAGGCTGTCGAGCAGCTTGGTATAGCGCGGATGTGTCATGCGCCGAATGGTTACGTGCGGGCCCTGCGCCTTGCAAGGCCCGCCGTGAAGGGCGTTAGCCGATCTCTGCTAGGCGGGCGAGCGCCTCTTTCAGTTTGGCTTCTTCGTCTTCGCGCTCGGCCAGATTGGCGCGGGCTTCCTCGACCACTTCTTCGGGGGCGCTTTCAACGAATTTGGGGTTGTTGACGCGGCCCGAGAGGCCTTTGATTTCCTTCGCCAGCTTGGCGATGGTTTTCTCGAGGCGGGCCTTTTCTTCGGCCACGTCGATGATGTCCGCCAGCGGCAGGCCAAAGCTGCCACCCGAAACACCAAGGGTCGCGCAGCCTTTGGGGAAGGCGTCGACTTCGGTCAGGCTGTCTACGCGGGCCAGCTTTTTGATCAGCGCCTCATTGCGGGCATAGGCGGCTTTGGCGTCCTCGGTAAAGCCGGTGACGACCAGCGGCACATGCAGGCCAGCGGGCACGTGCATCTGCGCACGGGCCGAGCGGATGCCTTCGATCAGGGCGATGACCCAGTTCATTTCCGCATCTGCGCCTGCATCAATCAGCTCTTCGCCGTATTCGGGCCAATCGCCGTGGACCAGCATCTTGTCGCGCTTGGCCAGACCGTCCCACAGCTCTTCGGTGATGAAGGGCATGAAGGGGTGCAGCATCAGCAGCGACTGGTCGATGACCCAGCCCATGGTGGCGCGAGTTTCGGCAAGAACGGCCTCATCATCGCTATTGAGCAATGGTTTGGCGAATTCCACGTACCAGTCGCAGACCTTGCCCCAGACGAATGCGTAAAGGCCCAGAGCCGCATCGTTGAAGCGGTAGGCTTCTAGTGCTGCGTCAGTTGCCACGCGGGCGCGGGCCACTTCGCCAATAATCCAGCGGTTCACGGTTTCCTTGGCTTCGGGGGCGGCGGCTTGGGGGGTGTACCCTTCGAACACGCCGTTCATCTCTGCAAAGCGCGAGGCGTTCCAGATCTTGGTGCCAAAGTTGCGGTAGCCAGCGATGCGATCCTTGGACAGCTTTAGCACGCCGCCGATCGAGGCCATTGCCGCGTTGGTGAAACGCAAGGCGTCGGCACCGTATTCGTCTACGATCTCCAGCGGGTCGATGACGTTGCCGGTGGTCTTGGACATCTTCTTGCCCTTCTCGTCGCGGACGAGGTCGTGCAGGTAGACGGTGTGGAACGGGATCTGATCCACTACGGCCAGCTGCATCATCATCATGCGCGCGACCCAGAAGAACAGGATGTCAAAGCCGGTGATCAGCACATCGGTCGGGAAGTATTTCGAGGTGCTTTCGTCCCAGTTCGGCCAACCCAGCGTACCGATGGGCCACAGGCCGGAGCTGAACCAAGTGTCCAGAACGTCGGCATCGCGCCAGATCGGATAGACCAGTTGGGTCGGGTCTTGGGTCACGTTGTACTGGGCCAGACCTTCGGCAAACGCCTCGATCGCGGCGTGACGGTTTTCAACCTCAACCACGCGGGCGTGGTTCAGGGGGGTGGGCAGACCGGCCAGAACGTCAACGAACTGCTTGCCTGCGTCCTCGGCATCGCTGCCTGCGTGGTAGACCTCGCCGCGGTGGACAAGGTTTTCGCGGGTCAGCAGGCGCAGGATTTCAACCTCATCCAGATCGCCGTTGCCTTCGTCATCCTTGAAGCTGGCGGCAGCCATATCCAGACCGTACCACACGGGGATCTGGTGACCCCACCACAGCTGGCGGCTGATGCACCAAGGCTCAATGTTTTCCAGCCAGTGGTAATAGGTCTTCTCGCCCGACTCGGGGATGATCTTGGTGCGGCCTTCGCGCACTGCGTCCAGCGCAGGACCGACGACCTTTTCCGCATCCACGAACCACTGGTCCGTCAGCATCGGCTCGATCACCACCTTCGAGCGGTCGCCGAAGGGCTGCATGATCTTCTTGGCCTCGATCAGGGGAACCAGCGCGTCCGCGCCTTCTTCGCCCTCTTTGATAGCCGCTTTGCCCAGACGAGAGTCATCGGCGCGGGTCATTACGGCCAGACCTTCGTCGACGATGTTCTGCACCACCAGCTTGCGGGCCTCATAGCGATCCAGACCGCGATATTCATCGGGCACAAGGTTGATCGCATCGATTTCCTGCACGGTGAAGGGCTTGCCGCCTGCGTATTCGGCAGCCTTCTTGGCCTCTTCGATATAGGAGGCACCGTCCGCACGCATGTTGGCGGTGGTGTCCATCAGTCGGTACTGGGGAATGTTCCCGCGCTTGGCGACCTCGTGGTCGTTGAAGTCATGGGCACCGGTGATCTTCACTGCGCCCGAGCCGAAGGTCATGTCGGGATATTCATCGGTGATGATCGGGATCAGGCGGCGCTGCTCCTTGGGACCAACGGGGATCTCGCACAGCTTGCCAACGATGGGCGCGTAACGCTCGTCATCGGGGTGAACCGCAACCGCGCCGTCACCCAGCATGGTCTCGGGGCGGGTGGTCGCGATGGAGATATAGTCACGCTCTTCGCTGAAGGTGACGTTCCCGTCCTCGTCCTTTTCGACGTAGGTGTAGGTTTCGCCGCCGGCCAGCGGGTATTTGAAGTGCCACATGTGGCCGTCGACTTCGATATTCTCGACCTCAAGGTCCGAAATCGCGGTTTCAAAGTGGGGGTCCCAGTTCACCAGACGCTTGCCGCGATAGATGAAGCCCTTGTTGTACATCTCAACAAAGACCTTGATCACCGCGTCGTGGAAGTTGGGGCTGTTCTCATGGCCGGTCTTGGGATCACCGGGGGCGCCCGCCATCGTAAAGGCGTTGCGGTCCCAGTCGCAGGACGAGCCAAGGCGTTTCAGCTGGTTCACGATCGTGCCGCCGTATTCGCCCTTCCATTCCCAGACTTTGTCTAGAAACTTTTCGCGGCCCAGATCGCGGCGGCCGGGCTGACCGGTCGCGGCCAGCATCTTTTCGACCTGCAATTGGGTCGCGATGCCTGCGTGGTCCTGACCAGGCTGCCACAGGGTGTCAAAGCCGCGCATCCGGTGCCAGCGCACCAGAATGTCTTGCAGAGTGTTGTTGAACGCATGGCCCACGTGTAGGGCGCCCGTCACGTTCGGCGGGGGGATCATGATGGTGAAGGTCTCATCACGTTTCTTGTTCGCGCCAGCCGCAAAGGCCTGCGACTCTTCCCATTTCTTCGAAATCCGCGGCTCGGCTTCTGCCGCGTTGAAGGTTTTTTCCATGGCCATGGAGAGATCCCCTTGTTTTCCTGCGCGCCGTTCTAACGCCGCCTCCGCCTGAGGAAAAGGGCATAGGGGATTCTGCGACCATTATGCGGTGGAAACAGCCGTTTCGGGCTGATCAGTGCCGGTGGTGCGTAAGATGTAAGTCAAGTTTTAGGATGTCATCGGGATAGTTTCGTCAAATATCGGAGAAAAATTTGCGAAAAAGTAACATGCAGGCACGAAAAAAGGTGTGTTGCATGGATGCGTTAACCATTTAAATATCTGAAAAACCGCATTTCGATTTTGCGGTGCAGAGGACCGGAACGCCGAGCTAGTTAAATTGCAGGGCCAGAATTCAGACAACCAAATCCACTCTCTTTGGCAAGAGATGAAGGCATGGCTTACCCATCCGGTATTGCCGATTGCTTTGGTTCTGGCACCGGTGATCTTCACGGTCAGCGGGCCGTTTTACTCATATTCCTACTATAATGCGGCGGAACGGCTGGTTCTGTGGTCGCTTGTGATCTGGTCGATGACGCTGGTCGGAATCGCGAACCGGATTGCTGTGGACCGCATCTTTGAGGGGTGGAATTACTGGCTGCGGTCGATCATTTCGGCGGCGATACTGGGGTTGATTGCAACGCCGGTTCTGCGTTTTGTCATGCTTTGGTTGCTTGGCGTTTCAGTCAGTCACTATCCCAGCAATTTAGAGGTCTTCGCGACCTGTGCCCTCAGCAGCTTTAGCGTGGCAGCTATGCGCCGTCTTTTGCGGCAGGCCCCGCCGCTGCCTGAAACCGATCCAACCCCCGAAGCGCCAATGCTAAAGCGGTTGCAGGTGGACCGGTTGGAACAGGTGATCCGCATCACCTCGCGCGATCATTATGTGGACGTATACACCGACGAAGGGGTCGAGAGTTTCTTGATGCGCCTCACCGATGCCGCCCGTGAAATGGGCGAGGGACACGGCATGTTCACGCACCGCTCGCACTGGGTAATGAAATCGGCTGTGCTGGGATCGCGCCGCGAAGGCAGCAAGATTTTTCTGGTCATGAACGATGGTAGCGAAGTGCCGGTCAGCCGCACCTACCGCCAGGATGTTGAGGACGCGGGCCTTCTGACCGACTAAGCCAGTTTGGCCAGTGGCAGGGCGCGGACTTGTGGTCCGGTCAACAGCGCCAGTGCCTTGGGGCCGAAAAGCCCTGTGATCATCGGATCAGTGCAATCCATGCCGCCTGTGTATGCGCCAAAGGCTGGCAGGATCAGCCGGTTCTCATCCACCACGAAACAGGGCCGCGCAATATGCCGTCCCCGCAGTGTCAGTCGTGCCTTGGGATGATAGTGGCCCGATATTTCATGTGTGGCAGATGGCGAGGCAATATGCCGGAAGATCAGCGTGGCAATGGTCAGTTCGGCCAGATGGCTACCGCCCAAGGCCAGTGGACCGGGATCGTGGTTGCCTTCGATCCACACCCAGCGCCGCCCTGCCTGAAGGCGTAGCAGCCATTCGCAAATCTCGCGCGGCAGGTCTTGTCCGGCGGCCAGATCGTCAAAGCTGTCCCCTAGACAGATCACTGTCTTTGGCGCGCATCCTTCGATGACCGTATCCAGACGGCGCAACGTCTCGATCGTTTCATAAGGGGGCAGCAGGCTGCCACCGCGCCGCGCGATCCGTTCGGACTTTCCAAGGTGCAGGTCCGAGACCACAAGCACCCCTTCACAAGGCCAATACAGTGCGCCTTGGGGCAGGGCCCGCAGCGTGGCCCCTGAGAAGGTGAAATCATACCCGTCCATCATACAGTACAAAGCATGAACATTTTCTGAAGGCAAGAGGGCTTAGACAGGCAGGCCATCCAATCCGGCGTCTGCCATTAGGGCGGCTTCAGCCTCGGCCAGCAGACGGTCCTGCGCGGCACCTTCGACTGGCGTCCGGCCATGTTCAAGGAACAGCGGCGCGGACAGAGGGGTGACACGATCCAGCGTCACATGATCGATCC
>JAYZYX010000231.1:0-5587 GCA_036139795.1 Pseudomonadota bacterium
TTTGGGGCAGCTTGGCAAGGCGATGGATTGGCCCCTGGTGCCGCTGTTGCAACTGCATTTGCAGGCGCAAATCTCGAACATGGTAATTAATGCGACCCGTGTGATGGCCTTGGGGCAGGCGCGGGCGCAGGGGATGATCTCGGACCTGTCGGAACAGGTGCTTGAGGTTGCCAGCAAGGCGGCAATGTCTACGGTCGATGATCTGGGCGGCTTTGCCCCTTTGGCCGATGTGGCAGCGCAATCCCACGAAACTCTTGGAACAAGGATATTCCGCTCATGACCTCTCCGAACGGACCTTTGCGTGTGGGTATTGGCGGGCCGGTGGGCGCAGGCAAGACCACTCTGACCGCTCAGTTGGCGCGTGCCATGTCAGGTCATTGGAACATGGCCGTCATCACCAATGACATCTACACCCGCGAAGACGCCGAGGCGTTGATGCGGATGCAGGTGCTGCCCTCGGACCGGATCGAGGCGGTGGAAACCGGCGGCTGCCCCCACACCGCGATTCGGGAAGATGCCAGCATCAATCTGGCCGCTGTGGACCGTCTGACCAAGCGGCTGCCGGGGTTGGAACTGATCCTGATCGAAAGCGGTGGCGACAACCTGTCGGCCACCTACAGCCCCGAGTTGGCGGACATTACGATCTATGTGATCGACGTGGCCGCAGGCGAGGAAATCCCGCGTAAAGGTGGCCCTGCTATCACCCGCTCGGACCTGTTGATCATCAACAAGACCGATCTGGCCCCTTATGTGGGTGCCAGCCTTGAGGTGATGGATCGTGACGCCAAGCGGATGCGGGACGGGTTGCCCTTTGTCTTTACCAACCTCAAAGCGGGCGAAGGCGTGCAGGCGATCGTGGATATGATCGTGCGCCTTGGCGGTCTGCGCCCCGTGGAAACCGTCTAAGTGCATCTGCGCAGGGCGTAACCTGCGCAGAGAGCGTTTCCGATTTTCCCGCCTTTGCCCTACATATCGGGCAAAGGAGCGCGGAACATGAACGAAATTCTCAGAATCGAAGGTCTGACCAAGACCTATGAGGGCGGTTTCACTGCGCTTGGCGGAGTGGATCTGGACCTGAAAGAAGGCGAGATTCTTGCCCTGCTGGGGCCGAATGGCGCTGGAAAAACCACTTTGATCTCATGCGTTTGCGGGATTGTGACCTCGACCGCGGGGACCATTACTGTGGGCGGTTTTGACGCGCATAAGGACTACCGCAAGGCGCGGATGCTGATCGGTCTGGTGCCGCAGGAAATCCACCTAGAGCCGTTTTCCAAGGTGATCGACACGGTGCGCTATACCCGTGGTCTTTTCGGCCAGCGTCGCGACGATGCCTATATCGCGAAAATCCTGCGCCAGCTGTCCCTGTGGGAAAAGCGCGACAGCAAGGTGATGCAACTGTCGGGCGGTATGAAGCGCCGCGTGTTGATCGCAAAGGCGCTGGCCCATGAACCCCGCGTGCTATTTCTGGATGAGCCCACCGCTGGCGTGGACGTAGAGCTGCGCAAAGAGATGTGGGCCGTGGTCGAAACCCTGAAGGCCAGCGGCGTCAGCATCGTCCTGACCACCCATTATATCGAAGAGGCCGAGGCGATGGCCGACCGCGTGGGCGTCATCAATAAGGGCAAGATCGCGTTGATCGAGGAAAAGTCCAAGCTGATGGCCCGTCTGGGCCGCAAGACCCTGCGGATCGAACTGGATGCGCCTGTCTCGGACATTCCCGCCAGCCTGTCTGACTACAATCTGCGGATCGTCGAAGGGGGCGAGGCGCTGCTGTATGAATATGAGGCTGGCACCAGCAACACCGGCATCACCCGCCTTCTGGCGGGCCTGCGAGATGCGGGGATTACCATGAAAGACCTGTCGACCCGCCAAAGCTCGCTTGAGGAGATCTTCGTGCAACTGGTCGCCGATCAAGAGGAGGCCGCCGCATGAACCTGCTAGCTATCTGGGCCATGTATCGCAGCGAAATGGCGCGGTTCTTCCGGACGCTGGGGCAAAGCTTTCTGTCGCCGGTGATCTCGACCTCTCTGTACTTTGTGGTGTTCGGCGCGGCCATCGGCAGCCGGATCGATGAGGTCGAAGGCGTCAGCTATGGGGCGTTCATCGTGCCCGGTCTGATCATGCTGTCGGTGATGACACAGGCGATCAGCAACGCCAGTTTCGGCATCTACTTCCCCAAGTTTATGGGGACGATCTACGAATTGCTGTCGGCCCCCGTGAACTTTCTTGAGATCGTCGTGGGCTTTGTAGGCGCTGCGGCGACGAAAGCGCTGTTTATCGGCGTGGTGATCCTTGGAACCTCGGCCCTGTTCGTGGATTTGCAGATCGCGCACCCGTTGGTGATGGTGCTGTTCTTGCTGCTGACCTGCGTCAGCTTTGCCCTCTTCGGGTTTATCATCGGCATTTGGGCCAAGAACTTTGAACAGTTGCAACTGGTGCCACTGCTGGTGGTGACGCCTTTGGTGTTCCTTGGCGGGTCGTTCTATTCGATCAACATGTTGCCGCCCATCTGGCAGACGATCACCATGTTCAATCCGGTGGTTTATCTGGTCTCGGGCTTTCGCTGGTCGTTCTTCGGGATTGCCGATGTGCCGATCCTGACCAGCCTGCTGGCGATCCTGCTGTTTCAGGCCCTGTGCCTTGCGGGGGTCTGGTGGATTTTCCGCAGCGGTTGGCGCATTCGCAGTTAATCGCCCTGTGATGCAAAATTCCTGTGCGCCCGTCCTTGTTTGGGCGGGCGTCACATTCTAAATCAAGGGAATGTTGCACCGAGTTCCATTCATCAAAACACCGCCACGGGTGGCTGTTGTCCGTTTGTCGGGCGTCATCGCCAATAATCCGCGCGCGCTTAGTGATTCAGGCATCGGCCCGCTGATCGAGCGGGCCTTTTCGCGTGGCAAACCGACCGCTGTGGCGCTGGTGATCAACTCGCCCGGCGGCTCTCCCGTGCAGTCGTCTTTGATCGGCGCCCGCATCCGTCGGCTGGCCGAAGAAAAGGAAATCCCCGTCCACGCCTTTGTCGAGGATGTTGCGGCCTCGGGTGGTTACTGGTTGGCGGCTGCGGCCGATGACATCTACGTGGACAACTGCTCGGTTCTGGGTTCGATCGGGGTGATCAGTGCCGGATTTGGCGCCCATGTGTTCCTGAACCGTCAGGGGATTGAGCGCCGCGTTCATACGGCTGGCAAATCCAAAAGCATGATGGACCCTTTCAAGCCCGAAACGCCTGAAGATGTGGCGCGGCTGGAAAAGATCCTTGAGCAGATCCACGGAGCATTCATCGATCACGTAAAGACCCGTCGCGGCGACAAGTTGGCAGACAATCCTGATCTGTTCACTGGTGAGGTCTGGATCGGCAACAGCGCGGTTGAGGTTGGGTTGGCCGACGGTGTCGGACATCTCAAGCCCAAGCTTCAGGAAATCTACGGCGACAAGGTCAAGCTGATCCCCTATTCGCGCAAGCGCAGCCTCTTTGGCCGCTTTGGCGCGCAGATCGTTGAGGATGCTGTCACCGGCATTGAAGAGCGTGCGGCTTACGCACGGTTCGGCCTCTGACGTGCTGATTAAAGCGGTCACCCTGTTTTTGGTCAGCATCATCGTACTGGCCATGTTCGGCAAAGGCTTTGTCGGGCGCCGCCTGAAAAGCGCGAAATGTCCCCGTTGCGGGCGCTACAAGATCGGAAGCGGGCCCTGCGCCTGTTCTCGCGGAAAGGGTTAAATTCCTATGGAATGGTTAATGGCGGCACTCGGCCTGGTGATCCTCATTCTGGCCGGAGATTCGCTTGTGAAAGGTGCTGTGAATCTGGCGCTGCGTCTGGGGATTCCGGCGATGATCGTCAGCTTGACGGTGGTGGCCTTCGGGACCTCTGCGCCCGAGTTGCTGATTTCTATCAAAGCCGCGCTTGAGAACGTGCCAGGCATCGCGCTGGGGAATGTGGTTGGCTCGAACACGGCGAACGTGCTGCTGGTGCTGGGTCTGCCTGCCATAATTGCCGCGATGCACACCGCGGAATGTGACACCCGCAAAAGCTATCTGCAGATGCTGGCGGCGACGCTGCTGTTCATCGGGCTTGCCTTCATGGGCACCTTCACATGGATCAGCGGTCTGATCCTGCTGGCGGGTCTGGCGTTGATCCTTGGCTCGGCCATTCGCGATGTGTTGATCCACAAGAATGGCGCAGCAGCCGAGGCAGAGGTTCTGGAAGAGCTAGAAGGCGCCGATGACTCGATGCCCGGTTGGCGCGTGGGTCTGTATCTGGTGCTGGGTCTGGTGGGCCTTCCTCTGGGTGCCGATATTCTGGTGGATAATGCGCAGATCATCGCCAAAGACTATGGGGTTTCCGACACGGTGATCGGTCTGACGCTGGTGGCAGTCGGGACATCCCTGCCGGAACTGGCGACGACCTTCATGGCGGCGCTGCGCAAGCAGACCGATGTGGCCTTGGGCAACGTGATCGGCTCGAACTTCTTTAACCTGCTGGCGATCATTGGTGTCGCCTCTCTGATCCACCCGATCAATGTTGCGTCCGAGTTTTTGACCTTTGATTTGTGGGTCATGCTGGCGGCGTCGTTGCTGCTTGTGCCTTTCGTGTTTCTCAAGTGGAATATCACGCGGCTCTGGGGCTTTGTATTCAGCGGCCTATATGTCGCCTATATTGTGGCGGTGATCAGCTAAGAGGACGGAAATGACAGCAGCATTGGTAACCGGAGCAGGCAAGCGTTTGGGCCGTGAGATGGCGTTGACGTTGGCTCGGAATGGATACGATGTGGCTGTGCATTACGCTTCAAGTCATGAGGCCGCCGAAGAGGTGGTCGCATTGATCCGTGCGATGGGCCGTAAGGCCGAAACCGTGCAGGCGGACCTTCTGGATGAGGCGCAGACCCAGACCCTTGTCCAGCGCGCCAGCGCCGCGTTGGGGCAGCCTTTGACCTGTCTTGTGAATAACGCTTCGATTTTCGAACACGACACGATTGAGACCGCCACGCGGGATAGCTGGGACCGCCATATGGAAAGCAACCTGCGTGCGCCCTTCGTTTTGACTCAGCGATTTGCAGAACAGGCGCCCGATCCTTTGCAGGATTCGAATGGCGAGCCGGTATCGCAATCTATGGTTGTAAATATGATTGACCAGAGGGTCCATAAGCTGACCCCCGAATTTATGACCTACACAATTGCAAAAATGGGGCTCTGGGCCTCTACCCAGACGGCGGCTCAGGCGTTGGGGCCGAAGGTTCGGGTCAATGGGATCGGACCGGGCCCCACTTTGCGTGGTGGGCGTCAAAGCGAACAGCAGTTTTCGCAACAGCGTTCCAAAACGATACTCGAAAGAGGGGCTGACCCTGATGATATCGCTGCTGCACTTTTGTATTTTTTGAATGCCAAGGCGGTGACCGGTCAGATTCTATGCGTGGATGGGGGCCAACATTTGGCTTGGCAGACCCCCGATGTTATGGGGACCGAATAGCCCTTCGGATATGAATTGAAAGCATAGTTTTGCACCTTCGTTAAGTGTGTCACGGGACTGTCGTAAAAACGCCATGTAAATCAGGGTTTTGCGAAAGGTTCATAAAAGTTTCCAGTAAAATC
>JAYZYX010000232.1:0-2509 GCA_036139795.1 Pseudomonadota bacterium
ACGGTTGTCGCGTCTTCCCTTGATTCGCCGTTCCAGACTTCTTCAGCATCAACTGCCAGCGGTGCGAGTGGGGGACACCAGTCGCCAGAGCATTCCACTATCCAAACGACTTGCCGCGCCGTCCAGCGGAACGAACAATAGGCTTCGATGCGCTGCCAGATCGCGTCAGGGTCCAGCGCCGCCGCCGCCGTCGATAGGCCAGCCGGTGCGCTGGGGTAGCTTGCCGGTGCCGCTTCGGTTTCTTTCCGTAGGTCCGTCATCTCATGCCCTCCAACGGTTCAAGGTGCGCTGATAGCCAACGCCGAGGCCGTCCGGTTGCAGGTCAGGAACCCAATTCCGCGCCTCGATCTGTGCCGCCGGGTACGCGGGTTTCGTCACCGCGCTAATCTCGATCAGGGTTGCATTGCGAACTACTCGCATGATGCCGCCGCCGGATCGTGTCACGTAGTCGCCGCCCTGAGGGACGCGAAAGCCCGGAGAGATACCGCCCACCAGCCCAGAGGCCAGAGTGCCTAGAAAGTCTTGGACATAGCCCACAGAGCGCATTTCCGGCGCTAGGGTAGCCTCAAACGTCAATGCGTCGTCGCTATCCTCTAGGACCAGAGAACCGGCCCCACGGGACGCCAGAGGCTTGTTCATGTCGTGATGCACCAGCAGGTGAACGTCTGCCCCGTCATCGACAGAGGCCGAGAACGCCCGCGCTTGGAACACTTCCTTACGAACCTCCCGACCATCACTTAAGACGGTCGGGATTGCGTAGGGAAAGCGGCCCCTGAGAACGGTTGCCCCGTCCGCAGAGGTGCGGATTTCTAGCCCGCCTTTAGAGCCGCCCCACAACATTATGCTGCCGCCAAACCGGTCAGGATGCGCGATTGCAGGCCACGCGGTGCGGTATAGTCCGCAGTCACAAGGCCGGTGATCACCAGCGAACCTTGGCCAGCTTTGGTGAACGGATCGCGGATCAGGTCAACGCCGCCGTAGATGCCGAGGTAGCCGGGGGCAACGCCCTGGACGGTTGCGGTCATCACAGCAGTTGCCGCCGGAATAACGTTGCTCACAGCAGGGGTGCCAACGTGCTTGGTCAGCCGGTCCCATTCGGAAACAGCGGTGCCGCTGATTAGGGCTTCGTCCAGATCCGACCAGATCGCAGGGGCAAAGGCCAGATTCACTTGGCTTGCCGAGGTGATCGCGTTCGCCTCCATGAAGGCCACAACCTCAGCACGGAATGCCGCCCACGATGCCGCCGCGCCGATAGGCGTAGAGGTGATACCGTAGGTCGCTGCACCGGGAATGATGCCCAGAGGTTGGCCGTTTGCGCCGGTGCCGTTGATCACCACGCGGTCAAGTTCGGTAGCAATGGCCGCGTTCAGATCGCGACGAATGCTCTGTTCCAGACCTTCGCCAGCCTGTTTCAGCGACTTGCGGCTGATCACCATTTGCGCCCCGCCGGTATTGTCGGGCGAAAGGCTACGCTCAGAGGTGGCGTAGGGGTTGGCCGCGCCCACGTTGGCAAGTTCGCCGTCAGCCCAACCGAAAACCGCGCCAGAGGTCGCGACAGGGAAGGCCAGTTCGCCACGGGCAATGGCGATGCGCTCAACGCCGAGGCTTGCCGATACCGAATTGGGGAAAATCCGGTCAATGGTCGGGCGGATCGTCTTGGGGTCGATCTGGCCAGACGCCACGGTTTCACCGGCACGGGTTTCCAGAGCCGCCATAGGCACGGGAATGCCCTGATAGCCGCCAGCGGCCCGCATTTCGTCCACGATTTCTTTGGTTGCCCCGTTGATCGCAGTGCCTTCGTCCAGAGCCAGCGCAACTTGGCGCAGCTCGAACCGGCCCATCATTTCGCGCCATTCCGATTCCGAACGGGTTTCCAGTTCGGCCCCAGCTTGGCGGCGTTCGTCATCTTCCGAGATCAGAGCGGCGCGGTACTGGACTTCTTTGGCGCGATACTCCGCGTCAAGGTCGCCCATTTTGCGCACTTCGTCCTCAGACGGGTTTGCGATGTTTGCCAGTTCGGCCAGATTTTGACGGATTTCCGAACGGCGTAGTTCCAGTTTTTTAGAGGCCAACACGGCTATCTCCATTTTGCTCGAAGGGGTTTCGTTGCGTATCCCGCAACAGGTCGCGCCATGCTTGGCGCTTTGGGGTCAGGGGTTTATGCCCAACCTCAATTCTTGTGACGGCGGAATGGCATTTTCCGCACAACATCAGCAGATTACTCAGGGTGTATGCGAGTTCGGGGTGCGTCCGAACCGGCTTCACGTGGTGACATTCAAGGCGCTTCCGAGAACCGCAGTGCTGGCATTGCCAGTTGTCACGCTCCAAGGCTTGCATCCGCAGAGCCTTCCAACGGGGTCCGCGTGTGACCTTGGCCGAGTGCCGGATATGCTCTTTGCGCTTAGTCATTGCGCACCTGCATTTCCCAGAAGATCACGTCGCCAGCCGGTGCCAGCGGTGAAACGCGGATTGTCCGATATTCGATGCCGTCGATTTGCAGCTTGTCCGA
>JAYZYX010000233.1:0-36187 GCA_036139795.1 Pseudomonadota bacterium
CATCAGAGAGGGCAATCTCGGCCGCCTCGGACTGCGCCTGCGCGATGGCCTCTTCTTCTTCGGCCTGCGCATAACCGGCGCGCGCCTCTTCCAGCGCGGCTTTGGCTTCAGCCACAGCCTGACGGGCACGCTCGCCCTCGGCCTCGGCCTTTTCCAGCGTCCGGCGGGTGTCCGACAGCAGACGCTGCACCGACTGGTGACGGGCCGACAGACGCGCCACGTCTTCCTGACGCTCGCTCAGATCGGCTTCGCGTTCGGCCAGAATGTCTGCCGCCTCGCGGGCCTGATCGCTGGCAAGCTCCAGCTTATCGTCGTGGCCCTCGCTGGCCTTGGCCAGTTCGCGCTCTTCCCATTCCAGCCGCTCGATGGTCTCGCCCGCATCGCGGTTCAGACCAGCCTCACGGTCAATATCCTTGGCCAGTTGCGTGATCCGCGCCTGCAAGGTGCGGATACGTTCTTCGGCCTGCTTTTCCTGATCGCTCAGGGCATCACGTGTCACAGTCAGGCGCTGCAGAATCGCGCTGGCCACCGCTTCTTCCTCGCGCAGAGGGGGCAAAAGGGCCTCGGCCTCTTCGCGGCCCGCATTCGCTTTGCGCACCTCGGCTTCGGCCTGCGAGGCAGTCAGACTGGCCTGACGCAGCGCCTCTTCAGCCCGCGCCCGTGCCTCGTCGGCCTCACGCCAGCGACGGTACAGCAGCAGCCCCTCGGCCCGCCGCAGTTCCTCACCGATCTGGCGATAGCGCTGCGCCTGTTTGGCCTGACGCTGCAACTGCCCCAACTGGTTCGCCAGCTGGTCGATCACGTCATCCACGCGCTCAAGGTTGCCCTCGGCCGCCTTCAGCTTCAACTCTGCCTCATGGCGTCGCTGATAGAGGCCCGAGATCCCCGCCGCCTCTTCAAGAATACGCCGCCGCGCCTTGGGTTTGGCGTTGATCAGTTCTGAAATCTGACCCTGCCGCACCAGCGCCGGTGAATGCGCACCGGTCGAGGCATCAGCGAACAGCATCTGGATATCGCGCGCCCGCACATCCTTGCCGTTGGCCTTATAGGCGCTGCCCACGTCGCGGGTGATCCGGCGGACAATCTCGACCCCGTCGGTCTCATTGAACCCCTGCGGTGCCAGACGATCACTGTTGTCCAGCAACAGCGACACCTCGGCAAAGTTCTTGGCCGGACGGCTGGAAGCACCCGCGAAAATCACGTCCTCCATCCCGCCGCCGCGCATGGCAGTGGGGCGGTTCTCGCCCATCACCCAGCGCAGCGCCTCAAGAAGGTTTGACTTGCCACAGCCGTTCGGACCAACCACACCTGTGAGACCATCATTGATGATCAGATCGGTCGGATCGACAAAGCTTTTAAAGCCTTGGAGTCGCAATTTGGTAAACTTCAGGGGCATGTCGTTCCCGTTCGAGTCGGTGAGCGCCTATTTTGCAGGCTGAAAAACCGCCGAGTCAACGTCAGGACCGCACGATATATTGTAAGCAGCGATATTATCCACAAGATATTGCGCGAGTAGGAGGTATCCCAATGGGAATCACAGTGATTGAAGGAGATCCCACGTCCCCCGAGGCAACACGGCTGCTCAAGGCCAGCCACGCATTGATGCAAAGCCTTTTTCCGGCGGAAAGCTGTCATTACCTGTCCATCGACGCCCTGCGTGCCACCAACATTCACTTCTTCGAGGTGCAGGTCGATGGCGCGACCTTGGGCTGCGGTGCCCTTGCCGTAAAGACCGGCTACGGAGAGATCAAATCAATGTTCGTTGATCCCGAAGCCCGCGGTCTGGGATTGGCCGATGCCATCCTGCGCCGGATTGAATCCGTCGCGCTGGATCAGGGCCTGCCGATTCTAAAGCTGGAAACCGGCAACGTTCTTTATGCGGCGCACAAGGTTTACGCCCGCCACGGCTATCTGTTCTGCGGTCCGTTCGGCAGTTACAAAGAACATCCCGACAGTCTTTTCATGGAAAAACGGCTGTCCTGACTGGGCCATAGTCCCGCCTGCGCGGGGTGCGACATCTGATCCCTTCACATTCCAAATTTTGAATACCATTATATTCTTAATTCGGAATGTAACAGGAGACCGACATGTCCGCACATGCCTCAAGACCCGCAGACACCTACGTCCCGACCTACTTCCTCAGCTCTGTCGGAGCCGGTGGCTTGGCCGTGACCTTCTTTATGTACCTGATGTTCTGGGTACCCCACCCCGGCAAGCCGGTGCCCGTGTTTGAAGACATCAGCGCCGCCTTTGCGACTGGCGGCCCCGCCCTGCAAGCCGCGATCATCGTGGCTGCGCTCGGGATCGCGGTGTTCACCTTCATGAACATCAAGGGCCTGATCTGGAACCTTGGCCAGTTGTCGCAATTCGCCAAGACCGAACGCTACACCGCCCTGCGGAATTCCAACGCCGAAAGCACTCTGCTGGCCGCGCCGCTGGCCGTCGCCATGAGCATCAACGCCAGCTTCATCGTCGGCCTGGTGTTCGTCCCGCAACTCTGGAGCATCGTTGAATACCTCTTTCCTGCTGCACTGGTGGCCTTTGCCCTGACCGGCATCTGGGCGCTGCGCCTGATCGGCAGCTTCCTTGGCCGCGTGCTGTCCAAGGGCGGAGTGTTCGATGTGACCGCCCACAACTCGTTCGCGCAGATGTTGCCTGCTTTTGCGCTGGCAATGGTTGCTGTTGGCCTCTCGGCCCCTGCTGCGATGTCGGGCAATACCGCCACCGTTGGCACGGCACTGGTCCTGTCCACCCTTTTCGGTGTGGCCGCAACCATCTATGCCGCTGTGGCCGTCTTCACCGCCTTCAACTCGATGCTGCACTACGGCACCGCGAAAGAAGCTGGCCCGACCCTGCTGATCATCGTCCCGCTGATGACCGTCCTTGGCATCATGCTGGTTCGCCAGAACCACGGTCTGCACACCACGTTTGAAGTCCATTCGACCGCTGGTGAAACCATGGTCCTGCTGGCCCGCCTGCTGGCCGTACAACTTGCCTTCCTTGGTCTGGGTCTCGCAGTACTGCGCCGTCAGGGCTACTTCAAAGAGTTCGTCATGGGGCCGAAAACCTCGGCTGGTAGCTACGCGCTGGTCTGCCCCGGCGTTGCCCTCAGCGTCATGCTGCACTTCTTCATCAACAAGGGCCTCGTGGCTGCCGGAGTGATCGCCAAATACGACGTCACCTACTGGGGCCTGACCGCCATCGCCCTGATCGCTCAGTTCGCCATGGTGGCGCTGGTGTTCCGCTTGAACCGCCAGCATTTCACCCGCCATGCACCGGCTGCGGTACCGGCCGAATAACCACCGCTCATTTCCGTCCCTGGAAACAGACTCAAGGCGCCCTGCGGGGCGCCTCTTTTTTCGCCATTGAAGAAACGGCTATCGCGGTCATATAATCTAACCAATTGCGAATAGGACGACCCATGCCGTTTCAGAAAGTCGAACCCGAAAAGCTGTCGACCTCCGTGGTCCGCCAGATCGAGCAACTTATCCTGCGCGGCGTCCTGCGTCCGGGGGAGCGGCTACCATCGGAACGGGAACTGTCTGACCGGCTTGGCGTCTCGCGCCCGTCACTGCGCGAAGCGGTGGCCGAGCTGCAAAAGAACGGCCTTCTGGAAACCCGGGCCGGTTCCGGGATCTTCGTGGCTGAGGTTCTGGGAAATGCCTTCTCGCCCGCGCTGATCCGCCTCTTTGCCGCCCATGAAGAGGCGGTCTTTGACTACATCGCCTTCCGCCGCGACATCGAAGGGCTGGCCGCTGACCGTGCCTGCCGTCTGGCCTCGGACACAGATCTGCAAGTGATCGACGCGGTCTTCAAACGGATGGAGGCCGCGCACCCAAAGCGCAACCCCGCCGAAGAAGCCGCCATCGACGCCGATTTCCACATGGCCATCATCGAGGCCAGCCACAACGTGATCATGCTGCATATGCTGCGGTCCATGTTCGATCTGCTGCGCGAAGGGGTGTTCTATAACCGGAACGTCATGTTCAAGCAGCGCACCACCCGCGATGACCTGCTGGCACAACACCGCGCCATCAACGACGCCCTGCAGGCCCGCGACCCCGAGGCCGCCCGCACCGCCGTCAGCGCCCATCTGGACTATGTGGAAAGCGCCCTACGGGACGAACAGCGTGCCCTGCGCAACGAAGACATCGCCCGCCGCCGGTTCGAGCACGAGACCAAGCGTTAACCTTTATGGAACAGCGTTGAGAGGTAGAGGCCTGCGATCACCATGTTGCCCAAGGCCAGTCGCAGCATGTTCACACCTACGATCGCCTGATGCCATTCGTAGACCGCAAGGCCCGCCAACACCGTCATCATAATGATATTGATTAGCGCGATCCGCTTGCGGAGAGGCGATGGCTCGATATTGGCGAAGGCCAGCATCAGCGCGGCCCATCCCCAACACACCAAGCCGATCCGTTGCTGTAGGAAAACTGCGACGTCCGTCACCTCGATTCCTGTGCGATTCAGATAGGTCGCAGGAATGAAAATCATCACCAAGCCGATCAGCACCATGAAGGCCGCGGTGAATGTAGAGGCGAAACGAAAACTCATTCTGATAGCTATCCAAGGGATGTGGTCGCGTGATTTGCACGGCGCCCTTCGATCATTTCCTCAGGAAATCCGCAATCCGGCGAATTCTCAAGATAGGAATTGCGAAGTTGCATAAAGAAAAGCCCGAGGCGCTCTCACGCCTCGGGCTCTGCTTATTCCCTGTTTGGACCTTTGGCCCTTAGTGCAGCTTTGCCTTCACTTCGTTGATCGAAGCGTCAATCAGAGCGCCCGACTTTTCAGCGGTCATCTGCTTGGCAAGGATGTCCTGCGCAGCGCCGATGGCGGCGGTGATTGCAGTGTCGCGGACTTCGCGAACGGCAGCAGCCTCGGCCGATGCGATCTGCTCTTCAGCAGCTTGCAGACGACGTGCGATCGACTTTTTCAGGTCGTTCTTGGCTTGCTCGGCGGCAGCTTCGGCTTCTGCTTTCGCAGCGGCAACGATGCTGTCAGCCTGCTGCTGAACTTCTTTGTGCTTACGCTCGTAGCTGGCCAGCAGACTCTGAGCCTCTTCGCGCAGCTTGCGTGCTTCGTTCAGCTCTTCCTGGATGCCTTCGGCGCGCTTGTCCAGCATGCCACCCAGAACGCCGGGGACCTTGAAGTAAACCAGGATACCCAGGAACACCAGGAAGGCGATCAGAACAACAAAGTTCGTGTTGTGCAGCGAGAAAAACGGACCCGATGCGGCCATTGCAGGCGATGCGGCCAGAGCGGCGGCGAGGATGATCAGACTACGCATGATTTATCCTTTCATCCGGGCGTTCACAGCTGCCGAAACCGAGCGACCATCTGCGTCGCCACCCAGAGCTGCAACCAGCTCTTTCGCGGTCTCTTTCGCCACTTCGGCTGCGGCTTCGGCGGCACCGGCGCGGATGTCGGCGATTGCCTTTTCCGAACCAGCCGTCTTGGCTGCGATTTCTGCGTCGGCTTTCTCCATAGCAGCATCAAGGTCGCCCTTGATTGCGGCACGGGTCTCGTCGACGATGCGGTTCGCCTCTGCGCGCGCGTCCGCCAGAGCCTTTTCATAAGCGGCTTCGGCTTCCTTCGCCTTGAGCTTCAGCTCTTCGGCAGCGGCGATATCATTCGTAATGGTTCCCTGACGCTCGGCCAGAACGGCTGCGATACGCGGCAGAGCCACGCGCGACAGGATCAGGTAGGTCGCGACCAGCGCGACAACGAGCCAGAAGATCTGGTTCGGAAAGGTCTCGACAGCAAGCTGCGGCATCCCTGCCGACTCAGCTGCGGCGTGACCTGCTGCAACGGCGTCTGCGCCATGCGATTCAGTTGCCATGTTATGCGTCCTCCGTGGCCCCGTCCTTGGTACGGACCCGAAGGCCCGATGTTACCGGGCGAGCGTCGCAGGGACGCCCGCCCGACCGTAAGGAATGAACCCGTAGATTAGACGGCGAACATCAGCAGCAGAGCAACCAGGAACGAGAAGATGCCCAGTGCTTCTGCGAACGCGATACCGATGAACAGGGTCGCGGTTTGGCCACCAGCGGCCGAGGGGTTGCGCAGTGCGCCTGCCAGGAAGTTACCGGCGACGTTGCCCACACCGATAGCTGCCAGGCCCATACCGAATGCCGACAGGCCGGCACCGATGAACTTACCCATTTCTGCGATCGAGCCTTCCATAACATTTCTCCTTACGTTGGAATGGCGATAATTCAGTCCTGTCTGCGGGTCCGAGCCTTAGTGGCTCGGGTGCAGCGCGTCCTTCAGATAGACACAAGTCAGGATGGTGAATACGTAGGCCTGGATGAATGCAACAAGCATTTCGAGGCCGTACATAGCGGTGATGCCCAGGATAGCCAGCGGCGACAGAGCGACCAGACCGGCGAAGGCAGCGAACACTTTGATCACGGCGTGACCGGCGGTGATGTTACCGGCAAGACGGATCGAGTGGCTGACAGGGCGAACAAAGTACGAGATCACTTCGATCACGGCCAGGACGGGACGGATGGCGAGAGGCGCCGAGGTCACCCAGAACAGGCCCAGGAAGTGGCTGCCGTGTTTGACGAAACCGATGATCGTCACGGCAAAGAATACTGCGAATGCCAGGATCGCGGTGGTCGCGATCTGCGCGGTGTTCGCGAAGCTGGCGGGGATCAGACCCAGGAAGTTGTTCATCAGGATGAACATGAACAGGGTCATGATGTAGGGGAAGTAGACAATGGCGTCCTTGCCGGTCACGTCTTCAATCATCTTGTAGACAAAGCCGTAGGCCAGTTCGCCAACCGACTGCCCGCGCGAGGGGATGACTGCGCGGCCGCGGGTGGCCAGAACCATAACAGCGAAGACTGCCAGAACGGTCAGTGCCAGCCACAGGGTGGCGTTGGTAATGCTGTACCAGTGTACGTCACCGCCGCCGAACAGCGGCTGGACCTTGAACTGATCCATCGGGTGGAAAACCAGGCCAGTACCTTCGGCTGCGTGTTCGGCCGCTGCTGCGTGTGCATTATCCGCCACTGTTACGTCCCTCATCATCCTGTGCGGCCGTCGCCGCCTGTTTCTCTTGGATCTCAGTCACCGAACGGAGCATCGTCTTCACGCCCGCGATGAAACCCAGCAATGTAAAAATCAACATTAGGAACGGGGTGGTGCCAAAAACAGCGTCCAGTCCGTATCCCATGCCGAAGCCGATCAGCAGACCGGCCACAAGTTCTGTCACCATCCGCCAGGCGACCTGTGCCTGACTATAGTGCTCGTCGGCCCGCGGTTCCGGCTCGGCGGCGGCTTTCTTGGCCGCGTCGATCCGTGCCTCGAGCTCCGCGAGGCGCTCTTTTTCGGCTGGATCAATCATCCGTGTCGTCCCTTGGGCAGTTGGGGGTTGAATAGGTGTCACGGCCCCGTGAGTCAAGCGACACAATGTCCGCCCTAAGCTTTTGAAAAATAACAGATCAGATTCTGTTAGCGCCGCAGCCAAGGGGCGAAATATGCCACCAAAGGGGCGGATTCCTTATTCAACCAAACGGTTGACGTTTGTTTTTCCCTGCCCCATTGCGCTGTATATGGAGAACAAACTCGACCTCGTCTTTGCCGCTCTGGCCGATCCTACCCGCCGCGCGATCCTGTCGATGCTGCTTGAGGATGATATGGCCGTCACCGATGTGGCCGACCCGTTCGAGATGTCTCTGGCCGCCATTTCCAAACACCTGATGATCCTCGCGAATGCGGGGCTGATCTCTCAGGAGAAACGCGGGCGGGTGAAATGGTGCAAACTAGAGCCAAACGCCCTGCGCGATGCCAGCATCTGGATGCAGAGCTTTGGCCAGTTCGAAGCCGTCAACCTGGACGCCTTCGAACGTTTCCTGGAGACCGAGCTTAGCGCCAGTCCTTCGCCTGAAGCTTCAGATACTTGAGGAAGGTCTGAACCTTCGGTGTCCGGTGCAGGTCCACATGGGTCACGATCCAGATGTTGGATGACCAATCGTCCTTGGGGTCGCACACCTTCACCACATTCGGGTTCTGCTGCCATTCCCAATAGGCCATGAAGCCGATACCGGCGCCGTCCAGAATGGCCTGCTCATTGGCACGCGGGTCTTCACTGCGAAAGGTGACGTTGCTGCGCGGGATATTCTCGCGCATCCAGCGATAGAACGGCGCACGGCTGTCGATGTCGTCCTGTCCCACAAAGCGGTGGTTCGCATAGTCCGCCTCATCCTTGGGCATGCCATGCTTGTCCACATAACTCTTGGCCGCGAACAACGTGACCTGCTGGCGAAAGAACGGCTGCACCACGTTGTCGGGCTGTTCGGGCGGCGAGCCGGCGCGGATCGCCACATGGGCCTCGCCATATTCCAGACGGAACAGACGCTCGCCGGTCAGAAAGCGCACGATCACATCGGGATGTTCTTCCTGAAATCCCTTCAAGACGGGCACGATCAGCGGCGACAACTGCACAAGCGAGGTCACGATCAACTCGCCCCCGACACCGGCACCCTGCCCCTTGATGCGGCCCTTTAGCTGGCTGAACTGATCATCCGTGGTCTGCGCGACCCGAAACAGGTCCTCACCGGCCTCGGTCGGCGTATAGCCGCGCGCGTGCCGCTGGAACAGTTTGACCCCCAAACGCCCTTCTAGCGCGTCGATATGGCGAATGACCGTCGCGTGGTGCACGCCCAGTATATCCGCCGCCCCCGACACGGTCCCCATTTTCGCAACCTGATAGGCGGTTCGAATCTCGTCCCAATTGTCCATTGCTCTTTCCCCGTCCCGCTCACTCGTTATTTTTTATGTGCGCATACTCACACCCTATCACATATTTCGCGCGATTGAGTTCGAAAATGCAATAATCAAATGATGGTGCAGAAAGACCACATACCCCTCCCTCCTCACCTGTAAGTTTACGAGGTCCAACATGGCGAATTCTGTACTCCGCATCGACTCTTCGGTCCGCACCGAGGGCTCGATCTCGCGCGATCTGACCACCCGCATCATCGACCGTCTGGGCGCAGACACGGTCACCACCCGTGATCTGGCGGGCCTGACCCTGATCGACGAAGCATGGGTCGGTGCGAACTTTACCCCTGCCGACCAGCGCACCGAGGCCCAGAAAGAAACGCTGGCCCTATCGGACGCGATGATCGCCGAACTGCAAGGCGCCGACACGCTGGTCATCGGCCTGCCGATCTACAACTTCGGCGTCCCTGCCCGTCTGAAGGCATGGATTGATCTGGTGGCCCGCGCAGGCGTTACCTTCCGCTACACCGAAGCTGGCCCCGAAGGTCTGCTGACTGGCAAGCGCGCCATCATCGCTGTGGCTTCGGGCGGTGTGCCCGCAGGCTCGCCCGTGGATTTCGCCAGCACTTACCTCAAGCAGGTACTCAGCTTTATCGGCATAACTGATGTGACCATCGTGGCCGCAGACCAACTGGCAGTAGACGCTGATGGCTCGGTCAAAAAGGCCTATGACGCGGTCGCGCAGATCGCCGCCTAACCGGCGGCCCGCGCCTCCCTCTGCGCGGCCCTATGTATAAAGTGCAAAGGCGTGCCCTGAACAGGGTGCGCCTTTATTGACTCTGGCAGGCAATTCAGGCATAGCCCGCTGGAATCTCCGGAAGCGTGAAAACTTCCGGTCCCATGGCTTTTGCCGGGATCGCCCTCCATCAGCGCGTTGCGCCCATGGGGGCGCTTGGCGTATGTCGCTGCGTCGCCTACATGGGTGGCATAACTTTAACGGTCTTTGAAAGGGCTTGGCATGTTCGAAAATCTCTCTGAACGCCTTGGCGGTGTCTTTGACCGGCTGACCAAAGCGGGCGCACTCAGCGAAGACGATGTGAAAACCGCCCTGCGCGAAGTCCGCACTGCCCTGCTTGAGGCAGACGTTTCGCTTCCGGTCGCCCGCGATTTCATCAAAGCGGTCCAGAAGAAAGCCACCGGCGCCGCAGTTACCAAATCCATTACTCCCGGCCAGCAGGTCGTCAAAATCGTTCACGATGAACTGGTCGAGTTTCTGGCCGGCGAAGGCGAACCCGGCAAGCTGAAGGTCGACAACCCGCCCGCACCGATCCTGATGGTCGGTCTGCAGGGCTCGGGTAAGACCACCACCACCGCGAAACTGGCCAAGCGTCTGAAAGATCGCGAAGGCAAGCGCGTGCTGATGGCCTCGCTGGACGTCAACCGTCCCGCAGCGATGGAACAGCTGGCCATTCTTGGTCAGCAGATCGGCGTGGACACCCTGCCGATCGTCAAGGGCGAAGACCCCGTCACCATCGCAAAGCGCGCCAAGACGCAGGCGTCGCTGGGTGGCTATGACGTGTACATGCTGGACACCGCAGGCCGTCTGCACATCGATCAGGAACTGATCGCGCAGGCCGCCGCTGTCCGCGACGTGGCAAATCCCCGCGAAACCCTGCTGGTGGTCGATGGCCTGACCGGTCAGGACGCGGTGAACGTTGCAACCGAATTCGACGACAAGATCGGCGTCTCGGGCGTTGTCCTGACCCGTATGGACGGTGACGGTCGCGGCGGTGCCGCTCTGTCCATGCGCGCTGTCACTGGCAAGCCCATCAAATTCGTCGGTCTTGGCGAAAAGATGGACGCTCTGGAAGAATTCCACCCCGAGCGTGTGGCTGGCCGTATCCTCGGCATGGGCGACATTGTTTCGCTGGTTGAAAAGGCTCAGCAGACCCTAGAGGCCGAACAGGCCGAGCGCATGATGAAGCGCATGATGAAGGGTCAGTTCAACATGAACGACCTGAAGGGCCAGCTGGAACAGATGCTGAAAATGGGCGGGATGCAGGGCATGATGTCGATGATGCCGGGCATGGCCAAGATGGCCAAACAGGCCGAAGCCGCTGGCATGGACGACAAAGTCATCCGCCGCCAGATCGCCCTGATCGACTCGATGACCAAGAAAGAGCGTGCGAACCCCGCCCTGCTGCAAGCCAGCCGCAAAAAGCGGATCGCTGCCGGTGCCGGTCAGGACGTTTCGGACCTGAACAAGCTGCTGAAGATGCACCGCCAGATGGCGGACATGATGAAAAAGATCAGCCAGAAGGGCGGCAAGGGTATGCTCAAGCAGGCCATTCAGGCCATGCGCGGCAAGGACATGCCCGGCATGGGCGCGGACGGCCAGATCGACCCCAGCCAGATCGACACCCGCCAACTGGAAAGCACGGCCCGCAAACTGGGCATGGGCGGTCTGGGTGGCATGGGCGGCGGCATGCCCGGCCTTGGCGGTCTGCCCAACATGTTCGGCAAGAAGAAGTAATGACCACAGCACCCATCATAAAAACCGAGCGTTTGACGCTGCGGGGGTTCGAGCTCGGGGATTTCCCCGTGTTCTCGGCCTTCTATGCGTCCGATCGTTCCAAGTTTTGTGGTGGGCCTGCGCATCCCGAATCCAGCTGGCGCATGCTGGCCTGTGAGATCGGGCATTGGCAGTTGCGCGGTTATGGCCGTTGGGCGGTGACCCTCTCGGACACCGGCGAATTGATCGGCAACGTCGGCCTTTGGAACCCCGAAGGCTGGCCGGAACCCGAAATCGGCTGGGACATCTATGAAGGCTACGACGGCAAAGGCTACGCGACCGAGGCCGCTATTGCCGCCCGCACCTACGCCTATGAAACCTTGGGCTGGGACACTGTTGTCAGCCTGATCATGCCCCCCAATGACGCCAGCAAGGCTGTCGCCCGCAAGATGGGCGCGCGTTTTGAGACCATGTTCAATCATGTCCGCTACGGGCAGGAAGAAATCTGGCGTCACCTCTCGGCAGCCGACCTGATGGACGGCGGAATGGAGGCCTACGCATGAGCGACTTCGTCCCCACCAAGATCCCCGAGATCCGCACCAAGCGTCTGGTTCTGCGCGGCCCCGAGCCGCAGGATTACCCCGACTTCAAGGCCACGTTCTCCAGCTACCGTTCGCGCTTTATGGGCGGGCCGCTGAATACCTATGAGGCGTGGATGCTTTACGCCGCCGAAATCGGCCATTGGCAGATCCGCGGCTATGGCATGTGGATGATCCACGATTCCGAAACCGATGAGACCTACGGCATGGCTGGCGGCTGGAAGCCCGCAGGCTGGCCCGAGGCTGAAATCGCATGGATCATCTGGCCCCGCGTGGCCGGTCGCGGCATCGCCCTTGAGGCCGCCGATGCGGTGCGCCGCTATTTCTACTATAAGCGCGGGTGGGAAACTGCCGTCAGCTATCTGGACCCAAAGAACCTTGATTCCATCCGCCTTGCCGAACGGCTTGGCTGCAAAAAGGATCATGAGGCGCCTTCGGTTGATGGCAACGATGTGGTCTACCGCCACCCCTCGCCCGAGAAATGCCGCTCCAGCCAGATCGCCGACGCGATCGCGCAGGAAATCGGCTTTTACCAGAACCCCAATTTCAAACCCGAAGGATGGGCCCTTGACTGATCCTGTGAGCCGCGCCGCCAACGTGCTGAAAGAGCACCGTGAAAGCATCGACCGTCTGGATGCGATCCTCGTCTATACCTTGGGCGAGCGGTTCAAGCACACGCAGGCTGTGGGCAAGCTGAAGGCCGAACACGACCTTCCCCCCTCGGACCCCGCGCGCGAAGAAAAGCAAATCGCGCGCCTCGAAGACCTTGCGATTCAGGCCGATCTGGACCCCGAATTCGCCAAGAAATTCCTGAACTTCATCATTCAGGAAGTGATCAAGCATCACGAAGCAAAACAGAAGGACGCGTAAGACGCGGCCCACTCTGGAAAAACCAAGAAAACCCTCGAAGGAGACACTCCAATGTCCATGAAAATCCGTCTGGCCCGTGGTGGCAGCAAAAAACGCCCCCACTACGCAATCGTTGCAACCGACTCGCGCATGCCCCGCGACGGCCGCTTCATTGAAAAGCTGGGCACCTACAACCCCCTGCTGGCAAAAGACGACGAGCGTCGCGTTATCCTGGACATCGAACGCGTCCAGTACTGGATGGGTCACGGCGCACAGCCGACCGACCGCGTAGCACGCTTCCTGGAAAACGCTGGCGTTGTTGAGAAAAAAGTTCGCAACAACCCCAAGAAAGCCGTTCCCGGCAAGAAGGCTCAAGAGCGCGCTGAAGAGAAGGCTGAAAAGGCCGCAGCGGCAGCTGAAGCAGCAGCAGAAGAATAAGCACTTCTGCCATGACAGGGTTTTCGGACAGTTTTCTGGACGAGCTCGACCGGCTCATGCGGTGGCGGCGCGACGTGCGCCACTTCCGCACCGATCCGGTCGAGGAACCCCTGTTGTCGGACCTGCTTGCCACGTTCGCTCTGGCCCCGTCTGTGGGCCTGTCCGAACCTTGGCGCCTTGTGCGCGTGACCAGCGCCGCGGCCCGTGCTGCGGCGCTGTCAAATTTCCAGACCGCCAACGCCGAAGCGCTTGAGGGCTATTCCGGCGAGGCGGCGAAAATCTATGCCGGTCTCAAGCTGTCCGGCATGCAAGAGGCCCCCGTGCATCTGGCCGTCTTCTGTGACGAGACCACGATCAAGGGCAAAGGCCTTGGCGCGGGCACCATGCCCGAAATGCGCCGCTATTCTGTCGTCTCGGCCATTATGCAGTTCTGGCTGGCCGCGCGAGCCCGCGGGCTTGGGCTTGGCTGGGTCTCCATTCTGGACCCTGACCAGCTGTGCCGCGATCTGGACGTCTCACCTGATTGGCGTCTGGTGGCCTACCTCTGTATCGGCTATCCCGAACAAGAGGACGACACCCCCGAACTCCAGCGCAAAGGATGGGAGGTCCGCACCGTCCCACCCGTCGAAACCCGCTGAAAGGCTTTCCTGATGTTCGGGCTGATCCGCCTTCCGTTCCTACTGGCCATCGTCTTCTTTGCCGGTGTCATGTACGAACGGTCGGAAAAGAATAAACTCTGCGATGAAATCGGCGGCGAAAGCCGCAACGGACTATGTGTGATGAGGGCCGTGAAATGACCGAAGACCGCGTCTGTGTAGGAGCCATCGGCGGAGCCTATGGCGTCAAAGGCGAAGTGCGCCTGAAAAGCTACTGCGCCAACCCCGAAGATATCGCGATGTACGCCCCCCTCACCTCCGAGGACGGCAGCCGCAGCTTTGAGGTGACCATCAGCCGCCAGATCAGCAACGGTCTGGCCGCGCGCCTGTCGGGCGTGGACACGAAGGAACAAGGCGACGCCCTGCGAGGCCTGCGCCTTTACGCCCTGCGCAGCCAGCTGCCCGCCACGGATGAGGATGAATTCTACTACGCCGACCTCATCGGCCTGACCGTGCTGGACACCGGCGGCAACGCCCTTGGCACCATCAAGGCAGTGCAGAACCACGGCGCCTCGGACCTGCTAGAGATCTTCGGCCCCGGCATGAAGACCACCGTCCTTCTGCCCTTCACCAAAGAGGTCGTGCCCACCGTGGATATCGCCGGTGGCCGCGTGATCGCCGATCCCCCCGAAGGACTGTTTGAATAACCCATGACCGACACGCCCAAACGCTCGCACGGGCGCAAGGCGGTCAAGCTGACCGTCCAGCCCCGTGATCTGATGGACCCCAACCCCGAACTGGCAGGGGTCTGGACCGCGCGCATCATCTCGCTGTTTCCTGAAACCTTTCCGGGCATCTTGGGCGAAAGCCTGACGGGCAAAGCCCTGCGCGAAGGCCGCTGGCAGCTAGAGACCATCGGTCTGCGCGACTACGGCGTGGGCAAGCACAAGAACGTGGACGACACCCCCGCTGGCGGCGGCGCGGGCATGGTGCTGCGCCCCGACGTGGTCGGCAACGCGATCGAGGACGCCATGGCCGGCGCCCGCGGCAACTGGCCGATCCTCTACATGTCGCCCCGCGGCAAACGGATTGACCAGCAAATGGCCCGCAACCTGTCGCGCTGTGACGGGGTCACGATCCTTTGCGGCCGCTTTGAGGGCGTGGATGAGCGGGTGCTGGAACACTACGGCATCCAAGAGGTCTCGCTTGGGGATTTCGTGATGACAGGGGGCGAGATCGCCGCCTACGCCCTACTGGACGCCACCGTCCGCCTGCTGCCGGGCGTTCTGGGCAATGCCGAAAGCATCGAGGAAGAAAGCTTTTCCAACGGCATGCTGGAACACCCCCAATACACCCGCCCCGCCGAATGGAAAGGCCGCGAAATCCCCCCCGTGCTGATGTCCGGCCACCACGGAAAGGTGGCCGAATGGCGCAAGGAAGAGTCAGAGCGGATCACTCGGGAACGTCGGCCTGATTTGTTGGAGTGAATGATAGCTTAATAGCTTTCACTGCCAATCGCTCCTGACTGCAACAGGACATGATAAACTTTCTTAAGAAGTTCGCCAGTTTCACGAGTCACGAATGGTGATGAAGCCGTCAAATTGGGGCAACCCAAGACAAACTGACGGAAGACATCCCAAGGCTCCGACCTATCGCTAACGCGAGAAACTTCTAACAACCCCGTCAGCATAAAACGCATTGCCGCCGACGAAGGGAATTTCTCTCCTTCCTCCAATTCAAACCCATACTCACACTTTACGAGCAACGGCTTCACGCCATGCCTCCGCAAGACGGTGTCGATTGGCTCGGCTACAAGTGTAAAATGCCTACCCTGAAGAGACTTTTCGACCAAACTGTGGATTTTGTCTATCTGCGTTTCAATTTCTGGGTCACGTGAATAGTCCAGAATTAGAAACCCCTGCGAGAAGTAAATCACATGCTCAAAATGCCGAAACCCATTCCGTTCACTTGGAAGCGTAGGGTAGTCGCTAATTGATGGACGCCAAACCAATGGGTGCCAAAATGGGTAGGCTGTAATCGGCGGGCCCACCTCGGTGATCAAATCACTAAGACAGGATTTCGCGGCCTCTTTTTCCTCGTTCGTAAATGTCTCGTCTATCAAAATGCTTTCGGCTCGCTGAAAGACGTTATCTTCTTGTGTTTTCAATTGAATGACCACTACTGCTTCCAAATTTTAATTTACACATCATATATCGCTTAATTCGTTAACTTAACGTAAAGTGCATTTCAACGCCCACCCCTTGCCAACCCCAGCAAAACCTGACATACCGCGCGCATTCCGCGCATGGTTGGACCCAGTGCGATTCCGTCTTCTTCTGGCGGGTATCGGGCCCTTGCCTATGTCGGGATGACTTAAGGAAAGCCAAGCGATCTCTGGCGGGCGCATCCAGCGGACCCGATAGAAGACCAAGAGCTATGGTGCGGCGAACAGACCTTTGTGGATCAACCACAAGCATTTAGGAGAACAGCGATGAACCTGATCGCTCAGATCGAAGCGGAGCAGATTGCTGCGCTGGGGAAAGAAATCCCCGACTTCAAAGCCGGTGACACCATCCGCGTCGGCTACAAAGTGACCGAAGGCACCCGTACCCGTGTGCAGATGTACGAAGGCGTCTGCATTGGCCGTAAGAACGGCAAAGGCATCGCGGGCTCGTTCACTGTTCGCAAGATTTCGTTCGGTGAAGGCGTAGAGCGCGTATTCCCCCTCTACTCGACCAACATCGACAGCATCGAAGTTGTACGTCGCGGTCGCGTGCGTCGCTCGAAGCTGTACTACCTGCGCTCGCGTCGCGGCAAGTCGGCCCGTATCGCAGAAGTTACCAACTACAAGCCCAAAGCTGACGCATAAGGATCGTAGTCATGAAAAAAGACATTCACCCCGACTACCACTTCATCGACGTCAAAATGACCGACGGCACCATCATCAAGATGCGTTCGACCTGGGGCAAAGAAGGCGACACCATGTCGCTGGACATCGACCCCACCGTGCACCCCGCATGGACCGGCGGCAACTCGCGCCTGCTGGACCAGGGTGGCCGCGTGTCGAAGTTCAAGAACAAATACGCAGGTCTGGGCTTCTAATCCCTTACCGCATTGGTTCACCGTCAAACGCCGCGCTTTTCAGCGCGGCGTTTTTCGTTGTTCCCTATGGCTGGTTAAACTGGCGCTGCCGGAACAGTGGTTGGGGAACGCCCGACAGCGCCCGGATCTGCGAACCGATACAGACCCAAACCCAAGCGCCTTGGCGGCGCTGAATTCTCGGACTTCGCGGAGGCCCATGCGGGCATCAACGCGTTCATCAGATTTACGCGTTTCACTGGCTAAGATCGGGGAACTGGCAGACACGCTGGCACTTTTGAAGATGGGGCGCGATCCTAGGATCGTCCAGCCCAATCAGACCGCAAAAATGCAATAAGGTTTGTGAGATCCGGTTAAGTCCTTTTTCCCGTCAAGATTTCAAACACTTGCACCGGACACGAACGAACGCCTGTGGCAGATTTGAAAAATGCGCCATAAAACAGGCACCTCTCGCATCCCGAGCCTGCCTGCCCTGAACTTATCTAAGAGGGCATTTCCGACGCTCAGGCACCTCGGCAGGCTTTTGCAGATTCGTAATCCACCCTAAAACCGCCTTACGTAGCGTTGCATAATGGCAAAAACATACGCACGATACATATCCAAAGGGATAGAACGAGGGCATCAGGCAAGAGTTTCCGAAAATTTCCGCGTAAACACCTGAAATACATGCACCTTTTTGGATAATCCCAATTAGCCCGATGCGACAATGTAACATCCCAATGAACGTAATACTTTTGAGACAGCAACTACGCGTGAGCGCGCAAGCGGGTCCGTTCAAGAGACCCGAAGCCATTAGCTGGATCAACGGATGGGTACGTATTCGCTTCAACATATCTACCTGTATCAGGGTAGCCTTAGCGGCGTGGATCTGGACGCTGGCCTCTCGATTGCCAGCGGCACCCAACTGCAGCAGACCGTTGACGGTGCCATTGCCGCCAGCGATGCCTCTCTGACCCCGGGCCAGAGTTTCCAATTCGCCCTGAACGGCCAAAGCGGCCAAAGCGCCACCTAGCTCGGGCAGGCGACCGCGACGATCGACATGGGCGTGACGACGGCAAATCTGCCGCTGATGGTCTTTTCCATCGACGATCAGCTGTATTTCCATGCGGTGGACGGCCTGTCGCTGGCCGGGATCAGTGGCATTGCGATCACCTTTGATCAAAGCGCCAGCTTCACCCTGCAAGGCGATGGCATCGTTCAGGGTCTGAACGGCGCCGACACAATGTCTGCGGGTTTTACCGACAGCAACGGCAGTCCGATCACCGAATTAAGCGATGTGATCCAAGGCGACAACGGCCCTGACATGATCGACGGCAGCGGCGGCGATGACACCATCGACGGCGGCAACGGCGTGGACACGATCTATGGGGGCGATGGCAACGATATCATCTTGGGCGGGCACGCCCCCGACCTGCTAAACGGCGATGACGGCAGTGACATCATTGACGGCGGCAAGGGCAACGACACCATCGACGGCGGTGCAGGCGGTGACATCCTCGACGGAGGGGACGGTCACGACGTCATCCTCGGCGGCGCGGGCGACGACACAATCATGATGGGCGACGGCGATACCGTCACCGGCGGCGATGGCGGCGATATCTTCATCTACACCGGCGGCCGTGTCACCATCACCGACTTCACCACTGGCGAGGGCGAGAACACCGACGCCATCGCTCTGGGTGACTACTATTCGACCACCTCGCTGGCGCAGATCAACGCCACCATCAGCGATCCCGCCTTGCAGTACAAAACCCCGCTGCAACTAATGAAGGCAGATGCGGCGGATGGCCAGCTGGATGGAACCATTGACGGCACCAACTATGCGGCCTTCACCGGCGCGCTGGACATCACCCTTGAAAACGACGGGGAAACGGTAGACGCGAACCTGCTGACCACAACCCGCACCGGCGTGATCTGCTTTGCCCGCGGCACCCTGATCGCCACCCAGCGCGGCGCGGTTCCCATTCAGGACATCCGCGCAGGCGACAAGGTCCAGACGATGGACAACGGCTATCAGCCCGTCCGCTGGATTGGCAGCCGCACGGTCTGCGCCCAAGGCGATCTGGCCCCTATTCACATTCGCCAAGGGGTCTTCGGCACTACCGCCGACCTGCTGCTCTCGCCCAACCACCGCATCTGGTTCCGCCATCCCCGCGCCGAGCTTCTGCTAGGCGAAGAGGAAATCCTCATCGCTGCCAAACACCTGCTGGATGGCCGCTTCGTCACCCGCCAAGAGGGCCCAAGCGTGGAATATTTCCACATGCTCTTTGACAACCACCAGATCGTCTTTGCCGAAGGTCTGGCCTCGGAAAGCCTGCACCCGGGGGCGGAATGCTGGAACGCCATGACCGCCGCCGCCCGCTCCGAGATCCTGACCATCTTCCCCGAACTGGACGCGGCCCGTGTAACCACAAGCTACGGCCAGACCGCCCGCCCCTGCCTGCGCACCTACGAGGCAAAGCTGGTCCGCGCCTGCGTCCTGACCGACGCCGCGTGAAGCGACTTCACCACCAAATCTGCTGCAAATTGTCATTTGCCCCACAAAATGGTGGGAAAATGGCAAAATCTGGTGAAAAAATAGCGTCAGGCGACATGCACGGTCTTGCCGTTTCCGCCTCTCGCTATGCATAAGCAATGCTAAAGAACGGCCCGTGGCAGGGCATGGAAAAGGGATAAAGGCGTATGGCGCATATCATTGTTGTCGGCAATGAAAAGGGCGGTTCGGGTAAATCGACCACCTCGATGCATATCGCAACCGCGCTGGTGCGCCTCGGGTTCAAGGTCGGCGCGCTGGATCTGGACATGCGTCAGAAGTCCTTCGGCCGCTACGCCGAAAACCGCGCCCGCTTCATGAAGCTCGAAGGTCTCACCCTTCCCAGCCCCCTCTACTCCGAACTGCCCGAGATCGACCCCGCCACCCTCAAGGACGGCGAGAACATCTATGACGCCCGCCTCTCTGCCGCAGTACAAGCGTTCGAGGCCGACTGCGATTTCATCCTGATCGATTGCCCCGGCTCGCACACCCGCCTCAGCCAGATGGCCCATAGCCTTGCCGACACACTGGTCACCCCCCTGAACGACAGCTTCGTGGACTTTGACCTGCTGGCCCGCACCGATGCGGACGGCGAGACGATCCTTGGCCCCTCGGTCTATTCGGAAATGGTCTGGCACGCCCGCCAGCTGCGCGCACAGGCGGGCCTGTCGCCGATTGACTGGATCGTGGTCCGCAACCGGATCGGCGCCCAGAACATGATCAACAAAAAGAAGATGACCGCTGCGGTGGAAAAACTGGCCCAGCGGATCGGCTTCCGCATCGCTCCCGGCTTCTCGGAGCGTGTGGTCTTCCGTGAACTCTTCCCCAAGGGCCTCACGCTGCTGGACCTCAAGGACATCGGCGTCACGCAGCTCTCGATCTCGAACATCGCCGCCCGTCAGGAACTGCGCGACCTAATCAAGACGCTGAACCTGCCCGGCGTCAAAGTGAACTTCTAAGAACGGATCAGGGCGCGGCCACCCGCCGCGCCTCATCAATCAAGGCCGCCAGGACCGGCGTATAGGGCTCGCGCTCGGGCGCAATCAGCCCCAAAGGCTGCCCGCCTCCCGCCAAAGGCAAACAGGCCAGCCCCTCCATCGCGAACATCTCGGCGTTGCCCTCCGGCAAAATGGTCACACAGCCCCCAGCCCGCACCTGCGCCACCAAGGCCAGAACGCTGTTGCTCTCCACCGCGATCTCCGGCGCCGCCCCCGCCGCCAGCAAAAGCTGGTTCAGAATCCGCCGGTTCTGCATGTCAGGCGTCAGCGCCGCCAAAGCCTCGCCCCCGACATCCGCCCAATCCGCATGCCCCCGCACCGCCAAAGGATGCCCCTCAGGCACCATCAAAACATAGCGCTCTTCATACAGGGGCACGGTCACCACACGGCCCAAGGGCTCGTTCTCCAGATAGCTTAGCCCTGCGTCGATCCGGTGATCTTCCAGCAAAGACAAAATCTCTGCACTCGTCCGCGACAGTATCGTGAACTTCACCCCCGGATGGCGCTCTGCAAAAGGCACCGTCAACAGGCGCACCATACTGACCGCAGTGGGCACAACACCCAAACGCACGTGACCCGACAAACCACTCTTACGCGCCCGCATCTCCTCGCGCATGGCCCGCGCATCGCCGCAAATCTGCCGCGCCCATTCCAGCACCCGCTGCCCTTCCGGTGTCAGCCCCTGAAAACGGCTGCCCCGCCAGACCAGCATCACCCCCAATTGCTCTTCAAGCTGCCGGATCGCCGCCGAGAGCGTCGGCTGCGTCACCCCGCAGGCCTCCGCCGCCCGCCCGAAATGGCTGTGCTGCGCCAAGGCGATAAACATCTCCAGCTTGTCGATCATAACCGCCTCCGGACGCGAAACAAAAAAGGCAGAGCAAACGCCCCGCCTTCTTCTTGACCTAAATACGCACCGGCGCAAGCTTTGCCGCAAGAGCGCCGCTTGCGGGTCAACACGCCGCGCAGGCTTCTTTATTGCCTAAATACTCACGGCGCAGACCTCGGCCCACACGCAGCGTCTTACAAATACTGGCGAAACGCAGCCACGACCTGCTCATAGACCGCCCGCTTGAACGGCACGATGTTGTCGACCAGATCATCCACCGGCAGCCAGCGCCACTCGCTGAACTCGGGATGCTCCTGCTCGATGACAATCGCCTCGTCAGGGCCCAGATAGCGCATCAGGAACCACTTCTGCTCCTGCCCGCGATAGCGGCCCTTCCAGATCTTCGGCACGATGTCATGGGGCAGGTCATAGGCCAGCCAGCCATCGGTCTCGGCCTCGACCACCACCTGATCGGGGGCGATGCCGGTCTCTTCCTCCAGCTCGCGCAAGGCCGCCACTTTCGGGTCCTCGCCCTTGTCGATGCCCCCTTGGGGCATCTGCCAGGCGGGAACCTCGCTATCAAGCCGCTGCCCGACCCAGACGTGGTTCTCGCCATTGACGATCATCACGCCCACGTTTTGCCGGTAGGGCAGCTTCAGAATGTCTTCGGGGCTCACTTCTGTTCCAGCTCCAAAGCCGACAGGCCCTTCAGGATGTCGATCGCATAGGCCAGTTGATAGTCCTCGTCGCGCAGCTTCGCGGCTTCCTCGGCCTTGGCGTTCTCTTCCTCGATCTGACGGATTTCGTCCTCGGTCAGGCTGTCATTGTCCAGCGAACCGCGCAGATCCGCTTCGCTGCGGGTGTTGCGTTTGGTCTCTTCCTCGGCCTCGGCATTCACCGGCACGCGGGGCTGTTCGACGACGATATCGGGCGACACGCCCAGCGCCTGAATAGACCGGCCCGAAGGCGTGTAGTACCGCGCCGTGGTCAGACGCATCGCGCCATCCCCGCGCAGCGGCATCACCGTCTGGACCGAGCCCTTACCGAAGGACTTCGTCCCCACGATCACCGCGCGGCGGTGATCCTTCAGCGCGCCCGCCACAATCTCGGAGGCCGAGGCCGAACCGCCATTGATCAGCACCACCACCGGCTTGCCGCCCGCCAGATCGCCCGGCGTCGCGTTAAAGCGCTCGCCGTCTTCGGGGTTGCGGCCACGGGTGCTGACGATCTCGCCTTTTTCAAGGAAGGCATCGGCCACCAGAATGGCCTGGTTCAGCAGACCACCGGGGTTGTTGCGCAGGTCGATGACGATACCGGTTACCGCATCCATGCCGCCCGCTTCCTCGACCGACTTCTCCAGACCTTCCGCAAGGTTCTTGTAGGTCTGGTCGTTAAAGGTGCTGACCCGCAGAACCACCGCGCCGCTTTCCATACGGGTGCGCACAGCGGTCAGGGTGATGGTGTCGCGGATGATGGTGATGTCGAACGGCTCCGGCTCGCCTTCGCGCACGATGGTCACACGGATTTCCGAGCCCACCGGCCCGCGCATCATCTCGACCGCCTCATCCAGCGTCAGACCCAGCAAGCTCTCGCCATCCACATGGGTGATAAAGTCGCCCGACAGAACGCCCGCCTCATCGGCAGGGGTGCCATCCATCGGCGAGACGACTTTCACAAAGCCCTCTTCCTGTGTCACTTCGATACCCAGACCGCCAAACTCGCCGCGGGTCTGGACGCGCATCGCCTGCGCATCATCGGGGGCCAGATAGCTGCTGTGGGGGTCCAGCGATTGCAGCATGCCATTGATGGCCGCCTCGATCAGATCGCCTTCGTCCACTTCTTCGACATATTGCGCACGGATACGCTCGAAGATGTCACCGAACAGGTCCAGCTGCTCATAGACGCTTCCCTTGGTTGCGGCCTCCTGCGCCAGCAGTGGACCGGCAATCTGGGTCGAGGCCAACAGGCCCGCCACAACGCCGCCACCAATGGCCATCACAAACTTGCGCATAGTCTTCAGTCCTTATCCGTCTTGAACCATTCCGCCGGATCTACCGGCTGCTGGCCTTCCCTGATTTCTAAATAGAGCGTCTCACTGCTCTGGCTCGCACCGGTTTGCGTAGCTACCGCATCCTGCGCAGGCCTCTCGCCGCCCATCAAACCTACCGGATCGCCCGCAGGCAATACCTGTCCGACCTCACCGTAAACCTGTTCCATGCCCGCAAGCACGAAAAGAATGTCGGGTTCGGGCTCAAGAATTATCACGTTTCCGTAGTCCAGCAGGGGACCTGCATAGCGCACCGTCGCCGCCGAGGGGTTGGTGACCAGCGCGCCAGGCTCGGTTGCGATAATGATACCGGGGCGCGGAATGCCTGCGGCATCAGCCTCGCCGGGCATGCGCAGAATCGTTCCCTGCACCGGTAAGGGCAGATCACCCTTCTCCGGCCCCACGAATGGCTGCAACGCGCCCTCGCCTTCGGGAATGTCATCCACCACGATTTCACTCAGGCCACCGGCAAACCCCTCCAGCGTCTCGGCCGAGGCGATCAGCAGCGCCTCTTTCACCGGATCAGCGGAAAAGCGGCGGGGCAGATCAACACGGTCACTGATGGCTTTGCTCAACTCGGTCCGTGCTTCCTGCACCCCCTGCAAGCCGTCGCGCAGGGTTTCCGCCGCAGTCTGCTGCAAGGCCCGTAGCGTGCGCACCTCATCCAGTTGCGCGCTCAGGACATTCACTTCGGACTGAACAGCGGGCGAGATATCGGACAGGATCATCCCCGCCCGCGCCGTGCCCGTCGGCCCCGACGGATGCATCAGCATCATCGGCGCAGGGGCGCGGCCAATGGTCTGCAATGTCCCCAACAGGGCCGAGACCTCGTCCCGCTTGGCATCCAGACTTTCCCGCAGAGCCGTCTCGCGGATCGCGGCGCGGCGCAGGCCATTGCGCATGGCCTGCAATCCCGCCTCATAGGCTTGAACAGTGCGCGTCAGCGCCTCGACCCGATCCTGACTGCCGCTGGCCGCATCCAGCGCCGCATGGGCCGCCTGCAACTGCTCTTTGGCAGCCAAAGCCGCCGCAGCCGGATCGTCCTGCGCCATCGCTGGCGCAGCAAAGGACAGGGCTAGGCAAACAGCGCGCAGCAAGCTCACTTCAGCAGGCTCTCCCCGGTCATTTCCTCGGGCTGGGGCAATTCCATCAGCGCCAGCACCGTGGGCGCCAGATCGGCCAGACGGCCATCACGCAGCGCGGCCCCCTCAGGGCCACCCACCAGCACCACCGGCACAAGGTTCAGCGTGTGCGCGGTATGGGCGCCGCCGGTTTCGGGATCGACCATAACCTCGCAGTTGCCGTGGTCGGCGGTCACGATCATCGCGCCACCCTTGGCCTCCAGCGCCTCCAGCGCCTTACCCAACCCAGCGTCAACCGCCGCACAGGCCGCTTTTGCCGCTTCCAGATCGCCGGTGTGTCCGACCATGTCAGGGTTGGCATAGTTTACGACGATCAGGTCATAGCCGCTGTTGATCGCTTCCACGAATTTCTCGGTCACTTCGGGAGCCGACATTTCGGGCTGCAAATCATAGGTCGCCACTTTGGGCGATTTCGGCATAAAGCGGTCCTCACCCTCTTCGGGGGTCTCTTTCCCGCCGTTGAGGAAGAAGGTCACATGCGGGTACTTCTCGGTCTCCGCCAGACGGAACTGGGTCTTGCCCTGTTTGGCCACCCACGCGCCCAGCGTGTTGACGATCTCGCGCTTAGGGTAGGCGGTGGTCATATAGGCGCTGTGGCCTTCGGAATATTCCACCATGCCCAGCAGCGCCGACAAAGCAGGACGCTCGCCCGCATCAAAATCGGCAAAGTCAGGCTCGCCAATAGCGCGCAGGATTTCACGGGCACGGTCCGCGCGGAAGTTCAGGCAGAAGACCCCGTCCCCGTCATGCACACCCTCATAGCCGCCGATCGTCACGGGCTTGATGAATTCGTCCAGCACATCCTCGGCATAGCTGGCCTCAATCGCCGCCGCGACGCTGTCCGCATCAGGGGCCTTGCCGTGGATCATCGCATCATAGGCCAGCTGCACCCGCTCCCAGCGGTTGTCGCGGTCCATGGCATAGTAGCGGCCCGAAACGGTGGCGATAAACGCGCCCTCAGGCAGCTTCTCTTCCAGTTCGGCCACATATTTGTCAGCGGACTTCGGCGCCACATCGCGCCCGTCGGTGATCACATGCATCGCCACAAGAACGCCTGCATCAGTGATCGCCTTGGTCGCAGCCAGCGCATGAACCGTGTGACCATGCACACCGCCATCGGAGATCAGACCCATCACATGAGCCATCCCCGCGCTTTCCTTCACCTTGGCGATAAAATCCTGCAACGCAGGATTTTCGTAGAAAGACCCGTCCTCGATCGCCAGATCGATCTGGCCCAAATCCATCGCCACCACACGGCCCGCGCCGATATTGGTGTGACCGACCTCAGAGTTGCCCATCTGCCCGCTGGGAAGACCCGCGTCAGGACCGTGGGTGATCAGCCGCGCATGGGGGCAATCGTTCCAGATCCGGTCGAAATTCGGGGTGTCCGCCAAAGCCGGCGCATTGGCCGAGTTGCTATCACTCAGACCCCAACCATCAAGAATACACAGAACAACGGGCTTGGGTGCAGTCATCACGTTCCCTCCTAGGCTTGCTCTCTCCTAGCGCAAGCCAAAGGCGGGGTGAACCATAGACAACCGCGCGACCAGATTTTTCGCCGAAAAATCTGCCATTAAAAAATCTTCGGCGAAGATTTTTACCGCTCACTCACGATGATAGGGCGCGCCCGACAGGATGCTGGCAGCGCGGTAAAGCTGTTCGGTCAGCATGACCCGCACCAGCATATGGGGCCAAACCATCTTGCCGAAAGAGATCGCGAAATCCGCCTCGGCCCGCAGGGACGGATCAATCCCGTCCGCGCCACCGATCACGATGGCCAGATCCTGACAGCCCGTATCGCGCCAGCCCCCAAGCTTGTTCGCAAAATCAGGCGAGGTCATCACCTTGCCCCGTTCGTCCATCACCACCAGCTTTGCGCCAGCGGGAATCGATTTGCGCAGCAAATCGGCCTCGGCCCCCATGCCGCGGCTTTTCTTGTCCTCGACCTCGATGATGCGGGCAGGGCCTAGACCCAGCGCCCGCCCCGTCCGGTCGAACCGTGTCAGATAGTCGTCGACAAGCGTGGCCTCGGGGCCGGACCGAAGCCGCCCCACCACGCAGAGGTGCACACGCATCCCTGCTCCCTGTCCTTGCCCCGCAGGGCTTTATTTCTGGCCGGATGCCCCTGCGGGCAGCCACATCTTTTCCAGTTGGTAGAATTCGCGCACTTCGGGGCGGAACACATGCACCACCACGTCGCCGGTATCGATCAGAACCCAATCGCCACCGTCTTTACCTTCCAGCTTGCAAGAGATGCCGTATTCCTGCTTCAAGCGGTCAATCAGCTTTTCAGAGATCGACACCACCTGACGCGAAGACCGGCCCGAGGCGATGATCATATAATCACCGATCGAGGAAATGCCGCGCAGGTCGATCTGCACAACGTCCTCGGCCTTGTCTTCATCAAGGGATTTCAGGACACGGGCCAGAATGACCTCACTGGTCAGTTCAGGCGTTCCGGCAGCAGCTACCGGAGAGTTGTCAGCGGGCTCGGCCGCATGATCGGTCAGTGTCAGGACTCAGTCCTCCTGTATAACGCGCCATATGGTCCTGACGCCGGACATAGGTCCACAGTACCATTTGATGCGAAAAATCTCAATCGCGCAGCGCCCGTTCGGGCGGCGCGACTCACTTGGGGCGCTCTATTAACGGGCATCCGCGGGATGTACCACCGTCTGCGGCGGAAAATCGGGGCTGGCGTGGGCTCCGGCAAACATCGCCACAAGGGCACAGATCAGCAGCATTTGCAGCAGGGACAACGTATTTTTCATCACTCGGACCATCCAGACAGAACGGCGCCTTTACCCCATGGGAACCGGAATGTCACCCCGCCCGCGCCTGCGCTCTTGAAGATAAGTGCCGGTCGCTGTATTTCCACGCCATGATGGCTTTTTTCGACATGGATGATCGCGCTCGTTTGCCGTGGCGCTTCTTCGGTGCGACGCACACCGTTCTCGCCCGCCTATAAGGCGGGACCCGAACCTGCTTGACCATCACATTTCCAAGATATCCACGGGAGAGGACCATGACCGCCCCGAAGACACTCTATGATAAAATCTGGGATGCCCACGTCGCCCACGAGGCCGAAGACGGCACCTGCCTGCTTTATATCGACCGCCACCTGGTTCACGAAGTGACCAGCCCCCAGGCCTTTGAAGGTCTGCGTATGGCCGGCCGCAAGGTGCGCGCACCCGAGAAGACCATTGCTGTTCCCGATCACAACGTCCCCACCACCGAGGGCCGCGAAGATCCCAGCAACATGCCCGAAGACAGCCGCATTCAGGTTGCCGCGCTGGACACCAACGCGAAAGAATTCGGCATCCACTACTACCCCGTGACCGACGTCCGTCAGGGCATCGTGCACATCGTCGGCCCCGAACAGGGCTGGACCCTGCCCGGCATGACCGTCGTATGTGGTGACAGCCACACCGCGACCCACGGTGCGTTCGGCGCACTGGCCCACGGCATCGGCACTTCGGAAGTGGAACATGTTCTGGCCACCCAGACCCTGATCCAGAAGAAGTCCAAAAACATGAAGGTCGAGATCACCGGCAAACTGCTGCCCGGTGTGACCGCGAAAGACATCGTTCTGCGCATCATCGCGGAAACCGGCACCGCTGGCGGCACCGGCTACGTGATCGAATACTGTGGCGAAGCGATCCGCGATCTGTCGATGGAAGGTCGTATGACCATCTGTAACATGGCCATCGAAGGCGGCGCCCGCGCCGGTCTGATCGCTCCCGACCAGACCACCTTCGACTACGTGCAGGGTCGTCCCCATGCGCCCAAAGGCGCCCAGTGGGATGCCGCTCTGAACTGGTGGAAGACCCTCTTCACCGACGAAGGCGCGCACTTCGACAAGGTGCTGGTCATCGAAGGTGAATCGATTGAACCCACCGTGACCTGGGGCACCTCGCCCGAGGACGCACTGCCGATCAGCGCCGTGGTTCCCTCGCCCTCCGATTTCAAAGGCGGCAAGGTTGATGCGGCTGCCCGCTCGATCGAATACATGGGCCTGACTTCGGGCACGCCCCTGACCGAGATCGAGATCGACACCGTCTTCATCGGTTCGTGCACCAACGGCCGTATCGAAGACCTGCGCGCCGCAGCCGAGATCCTGAAAGGCCGCAAGGTCAAGGACGGCATCCGTGCGATGATCGTTCCCGGTTCGGGTCTGGTCCGCGCACAGGCCGAAGAAGAAGGTCTGGCAGACATCTTCCAGGAGGCCGGTTTCGAATGGCGTCTTGCAGGCTGCTCGATGTGCCTTGCCATGAACCCCGACCAGCTGAAGCCGGGCGAGCGTTGCGCAGCAACCTCGAACCGTAACTTCGAAGGTCGTCAGGGCCGCGGTGGCCGCACTCACCTGATGTCGCCCGCGATGGCAGCTGCTGCTGCGATCACCGGCAAGATCACCGACGTGCGCACTCTGGCCTAAGAAATCCCGCCGCCTGCGTCAGGCGTTTATGTATGTACGTTTGCCATACGTAGACCAGACGCAGGCCATACCCACCTTTTTCGGAAGGAAAACAGGATATGGACAAGTTCGAAAAACTCAGCGGGATCGCCGCACCTATGCCTTTGATCAACATCGACACCGATATGATCATCCCCAAGCAGTTCCTGAAAACCATCAAGCGTTCGGGCCTCGGCGTGAACCTGTTTGATGAAATGCGCTATGACAGCGAAGGCAAAGAAATCCCCGATTTCGTGCTGAACAAGCCCGCCTATCGCGAAGCCGAGATCATCGTTGCCGGTGACAACTTCGGCTGCGGCTCGTCGCGCGAACACGCTCCTTGGGCGATCAAGGATTTCGGTATCAAGTGCGTGATCGCACCCAGCTTTGCCGATATTTTCTTCAACAACTGCTTCAAAAACGGCATCCTGCCCATCGTCCTGCCCCAAGAGCAGGTCGACGTGCTGATGAAGGACGCAGAAAAAGGCGCCAACGCCCGTATGGAGATCGATCTGGAAGCCCAGACCGTGACCACCTCGGACGGCGAGAGCTTCTCGTTCGAAGTCGACCCTTTCCGCAAGCACTGCCTGCTGGAAGGTCTGGATGACATCGGTCTGACGATGGAAAAAGGCGCCTCGATCGACGCTTTCGAATCGAAAGCTACGCAAGAACGTCCTTGGGTCTAAGGCCCTATAAAACCACAACATCTTGTCAGGGGTCCTTTCGGGACCCCTTTCTTGTTCTGAAATTGATGCAATTGCGCACCAACTTCACCTCTAAATCGCCCGGATTCATGTTCATCCTGCTTACAGGTATTGAGGCCATCCCCTGTACGCTGCTTAATTAAGGCAAGAATGAGGCAGCCCCGCATAATTGCGGGCACATCAGGGGATAAAAGAGCAAAAGCTCAGGCCCTGGTTTGAGAGGTAGAGCGGTGTTTACTCGCTATTTTGGCGCGCTTTTGCGTGCGTTTCTGGTCGTATTGCTTGTCGCAACGCCATCGCTGCTGGAACCCGGCGGCAGTGACAGTGCGCCGATCATTCTGCTGGTCGCTCTGTTCTCTGGCTGGCTTGTCTTCTCGGAATATACCGCCGATTACCCCAGTCTGGTCGAGTTTCGCGACGCACCGCCCTTTAACCGGCTGCGCTTCGGGTCACTTTTGCTAACGGTTCTAATCCTCAGCATCATCCAGCGCGGCACCGTCTACCCCACCGCCATGAGCCAGCTTTTCACCAGCGTCGGTACGGTTGTGGGCAATGTGCTGGATTTCCCCTTCTCGCCCGTGCGTCTGCTGCTGCTGACCCTGCCTGAGAACGCCACCATGACCGAGATCATGGCCGTCCAGCGCACCGCCGGTCTGGCCTATCTGGTGTCGCTGATTGCCCTTTGTTTCTTTGCCCTTGTGCTGTGGGTGAACGGCTGGCCGCGCCAGCGCCACGCCTTCAACGTCTGGACCAATCTGCCCACGTTTGACCCCACTGGCGGCGGCGATGTTGTCAGCCGTCTCAATCGGGATGCCAATTTTAACGTGGCGTTAGGGGTTCTTCTGCCATTCCTGATCCCGGCGGTTTTGCAAATGGCTTCGGGACTGATTGACCCGATTGACGCAAGCAAGCCGCAGACTCTGATCTGGTCGGTGGCAGCATGGGCATTCCTTCCTGCCAGCCTGCTGATGCGCGGTATCGCGACGGCACGGGTGGCACATATGATCGCAGACAAGCGCCGTCGCTCGCAGCACCGCGAGGACGGGGACGAACTGCATGCCTTTGGCTAATCGCCTTCGCCCTGTTTTGGGGCGGGGCCGCTTGGGCTGAGACGATACGCGTTGCCACCTTCAACACCGAACTATCCCGCAAAGGGCCGGGCCTTTTGCTGCGCGACATCCTCTCGGGCAAAGCCCCTGATATCATTGCCGCCGCACAGATGATTGCCGCATCGCAGGCCGATGTTATCGCCCTGCAATCGTTGGATTTCGACGCGGAGAACCGCGCGCTGACTGCCTTTCGCGACCGGATCGCCGAACAGGGGCTGGACTACCCCCACATGTTCACCGCCCCGCCGAACGCAGGGCTCTATACGGGCATGGACCTAAACGGCGATGACCGGTTGGGCCCCGAAGACCGGCAAGGCTACGGACGGTTTCACGGGCAGGCCGGAATGGCGATCCTGTCGCGCTTTCCCCTTGATACAAGCGGCTTTACTGACCTCTCCGGCGTCATCTGGGCCGATCAGCCGTGGGCCACCCTGCCCCCCATGCCAGATCAGACAAGGGCGCAACAACGCCTGTCATCCATCGGCCACTGGCGCATCCCCATGCAACTGGCCGATGGGTCGCAAATCCAACTCCTGACCCTCCACGCCAGCCCGCCGGTCTTTGACGGACCAGAGGACCGCAATGGCCTGCGAAACGGCGATGAAATCCGCCTGATCCACAAGGAACTGGACGCTCTGGGGTCCGCGCCATTCGTGATTCTCGGCGATCTGAACAACGATCCGGACTTGGGCGAAGGCCTGAAACCCCCACTTCACGCGCTGCTGAATGATCCGCGCCTTGCAGATGCCGCCGCCCCTGATCCCACTGTCAATTGGCGCGATCTGGGCCTGCCGCCGATGCGCGTCAGCTACATCCTGCCCCAGCGCGCACTGACCGTTACGGCGCGCGGCCATATCGCGCCGCCAGCAGGCGCCAGCCGTCACAGCCTGATCTGGGCCGATCTCACCGTTCCACCCTGATTTTAACGGCGATTTACGCGATTACACCCCCGATTCCCAACGGCCTTTCTTGACCCTACGCGCGGGCTTGGGTAGGCCATCGGCAACACTTGGGACAGAAAGGACCAGCCAATGAGCAATCCCTCGCTTCTTATCCTTGCCGGCGACGGCATCGGCCCCGAAGTCATGGGCCAGGTTCGCCGCATCATCGACTGGTACGGCGAAAAGCGTGACCTGAAATTCGACGTCAGCGAGGATCTGGTCGGCGGCGCGGCCTACGACGCTCATGGCACTCCGCTGCATGACGACACCATGGCGAAAGCTCAGGAAGTCGACGCAGTTCTGCTGGGTGCCGTTGGCGGCCCCAAGTACGACGTGCTGGACTTCAGCGTGAAGCCCGAGCGTGGCCTGCTGCGTTTGCGCAAGGAAATGGACCTTTACGCCAACCTGCGCCCCGCCCAGTGCTTTGACGCGCTGGCCGATTTCAGCTCGCTGAAGCGTGACGTGGTTGCCGGTCTGGACATCATGATCGTGCGCGAACTGACTTCGGGCATCTACTTCGGCGAGCCGCGCGGCATCTTCGAAGAAGGAAACGAGCGTGTGGGCATCAACACCCAGCGTTACACCGAATCGGAAATCGAACGCGTCGCCCGCTCGGCCTTCGAACTGGCCCGCCGCCGCGGCAACAAGGTCTGCTCGATGGAGAAAGCCAACGTGATGGAATCGGGTATCCTGTGGCGCGAAGTGGTCCAGAAGGTCCACGACGAAGAATACCCCGATGTGGAACTGTCGCACATGTACGCCGACGCAGGTGCTATGCAGCTGTGCCGCTGGCCCAAGCAGTTCGATGTTATCGTGACCGACAACCTCTTTGGTGACCTGCTGTCGGATGCCGCCGCAATGCTGACCGGCTCGCTTGGCATGCTGCCGTCGGCGTCGCTGGGTGCCCCCATGGCCAACGGCCGCCCCAAGGCGATGTACGAACCGGTCCACGGCTCGGCCCCCGATATCGCGGGTCAGGGCAAAGCCAACCCGATCGCCTGCATCCTGTCGTTCGCAATGGCCCTGCGCTACAGCTTCGATCAGGGCGCTGAGGCAGACCGTCTGGAAGCGGCCATCGAAAAAGTGCTGCGTGACGGTGTCCGCACCGCCGATCTTCTGGGCGAAGAAGGCGCAACACCGGTCTCGACCAGCGAAATGGGCGACGCGATCCTGGCAGCGCTGGACAGCAGCCTCTGATTTGAGCGTAAGTTCATAAATGCATCAGGGGGGCCTTGCGGCCCCCTTTTCTTTTTGATTGAGGGGAATAGGGTCGTCCACAGGACCCACAATCCTCTGCAGGTGACAGCATGGCAACCACGTCTCTTCCTCCCCAGTCAAATGGCAAAGGCGCCGCCTTCGCGCTTTTGGGCTTTGCCCTCTACGCCTTGCATGACGTGCTGGTCAAAGTGCTGGGGGCCAATCATCACCCCTTCCAGATCGTCTTCTTCAGCGTCCTCTTCAGCTTTCCGGCCCTCACAATCGTACTGATCCAGACGAAAGAGCCCGCGAACCTGCGCGCCGCCACACCTGCTTGGACCTATGCCCGCACGGTCGCAGTGGTCTTCACCGGCGTCTGCGCCTTCTACGCTTTCTCGGTCCTGCCACTTGCGCAGGTCTATGCCATGATCTTCGCCACACCCCTGCTGATCACAGTCCTCTCGGTCCCCATTCTGGGCGAACGTGTCGGCCCCCGCCGCTGGGGCGCCGTCATCGTGGGCCTGATCGGCGTGATCGTGGTTCTCCGCCCCGGCTCGTCCGAACTGACCTTGGGCCATTTCGCCGCCCTCGGCGCTGCGGTCGGCGGCTCGTTCGTGTCGATCATTGTCCGCCGGATCGGTTCGCAGGAAAGCAGCATCGTGCTGCTCCTCTACCCCCTGATCGCCAACATCGTGATCATGGGCATGCTTTTGCCCTTCGAATACAAGCCTATGGAGCTGTGGGAACTTGGCACCCTTGTCGCCGTCGCCCTGCTGTCCCTCACCGCAATGAGCCTGATGATCCGCGCCTACCGCACCGGCGAGGCAGGCGTTGTCGCTCCCATGCAATACAGCCAGATGCTTTGGGCGATCTTCTACGGCTACATGTTCTTCGGCGAGTACATCGATTTCCCCACCATGATCGGAGCGGGAATCATCATCGCCAGCGGCGTCTATATCGTGATGCGCGAAGGGGTCCGCAAAGACACCAAAGCGCCCGTCACCAACACCGGCGTCCGGTTCGAGACAGGCACCACCCCCCGCTACACACTTTTGTTCCTCAACCGCGCCAAGAAACGCTAAAGCGCCCTTGCCAAGACACCCCAAGTGCGGTACCTGCCCCGTCACGGTCGGAGTGTAGCTCAGCCTGGTAGAGCACTGTCTTCGGGAGGCAGGGGCCGGAGGTTCGAATCCTCTCACTCCGACCAATAAAACAAGGCGCCCCCTCGGGCGCCTTTGTTCGTCCTACCCCACCAGAAACCCGCCCCTTCATCTTGGTAAAAATACCTTCGGGGGTGAATTGGGCCGCACGGCCCAAGAGGGGGCAGACAGCCCCCCATCTTACAGCATCAACGCAGGGGTCACGCCACTTTCTTCCAGATGCCAGCGGGCCTCCCAGACCCCATCGAGCCGTTCCAGCAAAAGGAAATTCCGCTCCGCAATGTAGCGCGTCCCTTGGCCCGGCAGCGGCAGGATCCGGATGGGATGTCCCGCCAAGGGTGCTTCCCCAAGGCCTGCCAAAAACCCCAATCCGCGGGCATATCCCTTTGCCGGGGCCGGATGGGAAATGCCGGATGCCACCAATTGATGCACCACACCCTCGCCACATGTCATCTCGGCCCGCGTTGCCAGATGGATCTCGCCTGAAATGGCGGTCACCGGCCCCACCGCCCGCATACGCAGCACCTCACGCAACATACGTTGCCACGCACTGCGATGGGCGCGGCTTTGCCATTGGTCCCGCAGATCGTCTTCGTATTTCTGGAATCTGGGCATCAACATCAGCAAGCGCTCGACCAGCGACAGGCGCGGTCCTAGCAGTGGCACGCTTGAGATCAAAAAGGTCTGATCACCCTTCTCGGGCATTGTGCTCTCGACCATGGACCAGCCCTCAGGGCCCATCACTTGATGGCGTTGCCGCTGGGACCGCAGATCTGGGGCCAACAGTGTCAGCCCCGGCAGGCGATAGCGCCAGCCCAGATTGGCCCCTGTGGGGTCGGGGAATAGGGCCGGAATATCGGCCTCCACCATCCCTTGCTGGAACAGCAGATACATCTGGCGGGCCACTGCGAACAAAGTTTGACCGATCGCACTATCCGTCACCTTTTCGGGCAAAGACCCCCAGCCGTCGCAAATATCATGGTCATCCCAAATCGCCAGCGTCGGCACCCGCGCCAGCAGCGGCGCCATCTGCTCCGAGGCCAGCAGACGCAAGTACCGATCCACAAAACGCCGCTCAAGATACCCGTATAAGTCAGCCAGTTCTTCGGTGGTCGGCGCCTTCTTCAGCCCCTTCGGCCATTCATCCGTCAAAGGATGACCGTCGGTCACTTCATCGGCGTAAATCTGATCGCCCCCTTGGATCAACAAGGCCAAAGGTGCGGTGCAATGAGTGTCCCACAAACGCGACCACATGGCATTGCGATCAGGCATATCGCGGTGCAGGTCCCCATGCTCTTCGCCGTTGCATGAAACGAAGCCGATCCGAATATCCCCGTCCAGAGCCGTCACCACCTCATAGTGCTGCCCTTCAAAGTCATATCCCGTATCCGCCGCTGTTAGAGTAATCCCATAGCGCCAGAAACGCGCGCCTTGCGCCTCGGTCAACAGCTCAGGCGATGTCTCATGTCCCGACACCGTTAGAGGCGCGGGCGCGTCCTCATCTGCGGGGCGCACGACGATCACATGCAGGGAAAGGCCCGCATCAGAATGCCCACGAAAATGCAGGATCGGGCCAGCGCGGCGGGGAATGTTCAATTCGGTCATGAAAACTCATCAAAAAAAAGCGGGGCGACCCTTCTAAGATAGTCGCCCCGCTCTGATTTAAACCCTTACGGCTATATTTCCGTCCTTGCGGTGCGGTTAAACCCGCACAGGCAAGGGGCGTGCTTGCACCCGATTGTTCAGGCGCTGCATCTCGGCGTCGCCGCTGGCCGCCAGCTTGGCCCAAACCGCCCGATAGAACAGATCGCCGGTTAGTTCTCCGAAGTCATGGGCCAGTTCTGCCGGATCGTCCGAGGCTTCGACCTTGGCCCGCTGGGATTTCCAGAGTTCCAGTACCTGCAAAACATCGGCGTCTTTCGTCAATTCTCCGATAAGATCGGCGAAAGCGTCTGCTGCCCCCGGCAATTTCAGGCCCCGCGTGGCCGTGGTCAGGTGATGGATGCCATTCGCCCCCTCATAGATCGAGGTGATCCGCGCATCGCGCCACGTTTGCGAGACGCGGTATTCGGTCAGATAACCGTAGCCGCCCAGAACCTGCATCCCCAGATCGGCACTGGCCGTGCCAGCCTCGGTGCAGAAGACCTTGCAGACCGGCGTCAGGAAATCCACCAGCGCAGGACGGGTGTTCAGGTCCATCTCGACCATCGTTAGGTGACACATGGCCCGCGCCCCAAGGGCCAAGGCC
>JAYZYX010000234.1:0-4118 GCA_036139795.1 Pseudomonadota bacterium
GTCGAACAGTGTTTCCAGATGCTCATGGAAGAACGGCAGCCAATGCTCCATCCCCTGTTGTTTACGGCCTGCGCTGACTGCCTCATAGAGCGCATCATCGCTGCCCGCCGCGCCGAATTCGATCCGGTATTTCTGGCGGAAACGGGTGATGGCCGCATCGTCAAGGATCACCTCGGACACAGGGGCCAGTTCAATGCTGTCCAGCTTGTCCGTGGTGCGCTGGGTCGCGGGATCAAAGCGGCGGATGCCATCCAGCACATCACCAAAGAAATCCAGACGCACAGGGCCAGTATCGCCGGGCGGGAAGATATCGATGATCCCGCCACGGACCGCGTAATCGCCGGGCTCCATCACTGTGGGGCTTTGCACAAAGCCCATGCGCACAAGGAAAGACCGCAGGGCGGCCTCGTCCACACGCTCGCCGACCATGGCGATAAAGGACGCCTCTCGCAGTACCGACCGTGCGGGCACCCGCTGGGTCGCCGCGTTCAACGTGGTCAGCACGATGAATTTCTCGGGCATCTGGTGGATTAGCGCCGCCAGCAGCGACATCCGTGCCGCCGAGATATCGGCATTCGGTGAGACCCGATCAAACGGCAGACAGTCCCACGCGGGAAACACAAAGACCGGCATATCGGGCGCAAAGAACCGCAGCGCGTCGCGGATTGAGGCCAGCCGCTTGTCATCACGGGCCACATGCAGGACGGGCGTGCCGGATTTTTCCACTTCGTTCAGGATCAGCTGCGCGTCAAAACCTTCGGGCGCGCCGCCCATCTTGATCTGTTTGGCCTCTGCCATACCGTCTTATCCCAATACGCCGATGTTCATATTCTGGTACATGCCCCAGATCGAGGTCACGAAGACCGAGATCATCCCGATCACCTGAATACCAAACCTATGTCGGGTCAGCGCGCGGCACAGGGCTTCGTCCAGAATATCTTCACGTTCGATCCTGTAAGCCAGCCTGATGCGCATCGCGCCCACGAATGACATGGGCAGCACCAGCAGAAAGACCGCTTGGGCAAATTCCACCCCATAGTAAAAGCCGGTCACAGCCAGAATGGTCAGCACAAATGCAATGCCGCCGATGATCCAGACTCCTGCGCGTGCATACACGTCCCGCAAGCGTCGCGCCTTGATTTGCGCCAGGTGATTCATATCAATCAGGAATTGCCCGCCCTTGCGTCGCGCCCGCCCGACCAGATCGAACGGCACCCCCATCACAAAGTGGCTAGTGGTAGACCAGAGCACAGCAAGGCCGATCCAATACCAAAGGTTTGAAAACGACCGCATATCGATCAACTCGAAAATCTGTCCACCCAGGTTCAACGGGGTCTCCTGAAAAAAGCTTCTTGAGACGTGACATAACCTGACCCTAAAGGATTGCCTAGACTTGAGATCATTTCCGATCCGTGGCACCCAATCGAAAACACCGGAGGTTTTTCCATGGTCTATCCCGCCGCCAGCTTTCCTGCCGCCCGTTTGCGTCGCACCCGCCGCACCCCTGCATTGCGCGGGTTGGCCCGTGAAAACAGTCTCAGTGTGGACGATCTGATCTGGCCGGTCTTTGTCCGCGACGGTGTCGACGTGGAAGAGCCCGTCCCCTCGATGCCCGGTGTGTACCGGCGCAGCGTCGACAAAATTGTCGAGGCCGCGAAAGAGGCTTACGATCTGGGCGTTCAGACCATCTGCCTGTTTCCCTACACCGATCCTTCGAAAAAGACCGCCGACTGCGCCGAGGCATGGAACCCTGACAATCTGTCGAACACCGCCACCCGCGCGCTAAAGGCCGCCCTGCCCGATATGGCCGTGATGACCGACGTGGCGCTGGACCCCTACAACATCACCGGTCAGGACGGCTTTGACGTTGATGGCTATGTTGTGAACGACGAAACCGTCGAGGCGCTGGTAAAACAGGCAGTCTCGCAGGCTGAGGCTGGCGCTGATATCATCGGCCCCAGCGATATGATGGATGGCCGCATTGGCGATATCCGCGAGGCGCTGGAGCATGGCGGTCACAAGAACGTCTGCCTCATGAGCTATAGCGCAAAATACGCCAGCGCTTTTTACGGCCCGTTCCGCGATGCGGTCGGCGCTGCGGGCGCGCTGAAAGGCGACAAGAAGACCTACCAGATGGACCCGCTGAACACCGACGAGGCCCTGCGCTGCATCGCCCGCGATCTGGACGAAGGCGCGGACATGGTCATGGTCAAACCCGGCATGCCCTATCTGGACGTCTGCCGCCGCGCGCACGAGACATTTGGCGTGCCTGTCATGGCCTATCAGGTCAGCGGTGAATACGCGATGTTGCAGGCCGCAGCCCAGAACGGCTGGCTGGACGGAGAGCGTGTGATGCTGGAAAGCCTGATGTGCTTCAAGCGCGCAGGCTGTAGCGGCGTTCTGACCTACTTTGCGCCCGCCGCCGCCAAGATTATCGGTGCGTAAGCATCCTTTGACGCATCAAACCTACCCGAAGGTGACAAGCCCGCACTTACCAGTGTATAGTTTCCGTAAAACAACAACCGGGGTGCGCCCCAGCAGCACACAGGCACAATACCATGACTGATATGAACCGCCGCGTTTTCACTTTGACCGGCCTTGGGGCCCTTGTCACCACTGCCGCTTGCGGCAACGGTGTCGGCTCGCCCGGTCCGAACATTATCGATGCCCGCGTGGACACCACGCTGAGCTACATGTTCAACAACTACCCCGGTACCCGCGAACTGGCGGACAAGTCGGTTGGTATGCTGGTCATGCCGCTGGTGACTGAAGCGGGCTTTGGTCTGGGCGGCGCATATGGCCGTGGCGCACTGCGCATCAACAACGCGACTGTGGACTATTACTCGTCGACCAAAGGCAGCATCGGCCTGCAAATCGGCGCACAGCAATACGCGCACGTTCTGTTCTTCATGACCCCCGAAGCGCTGCAGGACTTCCGTCGCGGCAGCGGTTGGGCCGCTGGTGCGAACATCGAATACGCGGTCGCCGATCAGGGCGAGAAGATCCGCGCCGAAACCACCACCTCGCTGGCACCTATCGTGGCGGTCGTCTTTGGTCAGACCGGCCTGCGCCTTGGCGCGACGCTGGAAGGCGCGAAGTACAACCGTATCATCCCCTAAGCCTCGGCTAGGATTGGAACAAAACGCACCGTACCGGATTGGTCTTCCAATTCCGGTGCGGCGCAGACCGGCGCTGTTTTGCGCCTCAGGTGTCTGGCGCTTCGCGCCATCGACTGCATCCTCTGTCTCCCCGCCAGAGCCTTCAAATACAGGAAGCACCCTATGAACATTGACCTGATCGGAGCCCCCGTCGACAGCGGTAAGAAAAGCAAAGGCTGCCTGATGGGCCCTGATGCCTACCGCACCGCCAATCTGGCCCGCGCCCTGCGCAATCTGGGCCATGAGGTAAAAGACTTGGGAAATCTGCGCCCCGATCAGGTGGAAAAGCCTGACTGCGCCAATCCTGCGGTTCATTCTCTGGCCGAAACCATCGGCTGGACCAAAACGCTGGCCCGCGTGGGCGAAGATGCGATCCGTGGCGGCCGCCTGCCCGTCTTTATGGGCGGTGATCACAGCTTATCTCTAGGGTCTGTCACCGGCGTTGCCGCGGCGACAGACCGCCCGCAGTTCGTTCTGTGGCTGGATGCCCATTCGGATTTTCACACCCTGCTGACCACCGAAAGCGGTAACCTGCATGGCACGCCCTTGGCTTACATCACGGGCCGCGACGGCTTTGACGGCTTTCCCGAGGTGAAGAACCCCGTGCCGGAAAAGAACGTCTGCATCATCGGCCTCCGATCCGTGGATGGTGCCGAGCGTGAGTTTCTGGAAGACAGTGATATCCGCTACCACGATATGCGCGAGATTGATGAGAACGGAATCTCGGTTCTTCTCCGCCGTTTCCTGAACGATATCAACGCGGTAAATGGCGTTTTGCATGTGTCATTGGACGTTGATTTCCTTGATCCCGCCGTTGCCCCTGCAGTTGGCACCACGGTTCCGGGCGGCGCGACCGTGCGCGAAGGGCACCTGTGCATGGAGATGATTCACGACAGCGGGTTGATGACCTCGCTTGATCTGGTCGAGCTGAACCCCTTCCTTGATGAACGGGGCCGCACC
>JAYZYX010000235.1:0-6373 GCA_036139795.1 Pseudomonadota bacterium
TGACCGTGGGTGTTCCGGTGGAATTGCCCCAAAGCGCCGCTGGTGCGTTGCAGGGTGAACAGGAAGAGCCGTTGACTGTGACTATGACGGCCGATGGGCGCGTGATGATCCAGAAGACGGATGTTCCCATGGACGAACTGGTTCTGCGGCTTCAGTCGATTGCGGCGGAACGCAAGAGCCGCAAGGTATTTCTGCGGGCCGATGGGGCTGTGCCCTATGCGACCGTCATGCAGGTCATGGGCGCGCTGAGCGCAGGCGGATTCCCCGATATCGGTCTGGTGACCGACACCGGCGGGCCGCGCCTTGATGGTAACTGAGGATAGGGACGCGCGGTGAAGACCGGCACCTACATTTCCGGAGCAGGACATTTCCTGCTGATCTGTTGGGCATTGTTTGGCGGTGTGTTCAAAAGCGAACCGCTGCCGATCGATACCGCAACGGATGTGAGCCTCATTTCGCCCGAGGATTTCGCGCAGCTTGTGGCGCAGACCGCAGAGAATGCCGAACAGATCGTGCCCCAGTCCGTGCGCCCGCCAGAGGTGCCCGAACGGCCTGTGCCAACTCCTGATCCTGTGACGGAACCCGATCCGGCGCCGGAACCTGAACCCGCGCCCGAACCGGAGCCGGTACCAGAGCCGACGCCTGAACCTGAACCGGCCCCAGAGCCGGAACCCGAACCCGTGCCAGTCCAGCCGCCTGTAGAGGTTGGCTCGCCCGAGGCTCCGCCGAGCGACACGCCTGCGCCTGAAGCTGCGCCGCGCGTGGCCGATGAGGTTGTGCCGCCACCGCCGCTGGAGGCCGAGATCGCGCCTGAGGTGGCCGAGGCCGCCGACGCAGAGGTCGCAAGCCCCGAGCCGGTACAGCAAGAGACCAAACCGACCGCACCAGAAGCGGCAACCACAGAGATTGTCACCGAGGCCGAGAAGCCGGCAGCGGGCATGACCACTGCGGTGCGCCCGATGGTGCGTCCGAACCGTCCGGCCCCCAAACCGGTCGAGACCGCAGCAGCAGAACCTAAGCCTGAGGCAAAGCCCGAAGCTGAAACCAGGCCTGCGCCCGTCGAAGCCCCAGCCGAGCAGAATGATGCACTGGCCGAGGCGCTGGCTGGTGCCGTTGCCGAGGCTCTGACCGAACAGGTTGCCCCCAGTCGCGCGGCAGGACCGCCGCTGACTGCGGGTGAGAAAGACGGTTTGCGGGTGGCGGTACAGGACTGCTGGGTTGTGGACGTGGGCTCTCAGGCCGCCAACGTGACCGTGGTTGTGTCGATGGACATGAATCGCGACGGCACCGTGGTCGAGGGCAGTATCCAGATGGAATCGTCTTCGGGCGGTGATGGTGCAGCGGTCGAGACCGCTTTCCAGGCCGCGCGTCGTGCAATCTTGCGCTGTCAGCGCGGCGGATATCCGCTGCCCGACGATAAATATGACCACTGGAAGCAAATTGAAATGAACTTTGACCCATCGCAGATGCGTTTGCGTTAGGGTGACTTCGAATGGAATGATGCCTGAAAGGCTAGGGACCAAGTAATGTTGAATACTTTTGCCAAGATCGCCGCTGTGACAGCCTTTGCGCTCGCGGCACCTGTAACTTCCGCGCTGGCGCAGGGTGGCCCGCTTCGGATCGATATCACCCAAGGTGTGATCGAGCCGATGCCCGTCGCGATCCCGCAATTTGTGGCCGAGACCGCCTCGGCTGCAGAGCTGGCGGCGCAGCTGACGCAAGTGGTCGCTGACGATCTGGTGGGGACGGGTCTGTTCCGCGAAATCCCCCGTGAGGCGCACATCAGCCGCGTGTCGAACTTTGGCGCGCCGGTGCAATATGCGGACTGGAAAGCGATCAACGCGCAGGCGCTGATCACCGGCGCGGTCTCGACCGATGCCAGTGGCCGTCTGATCGTGAAGTTCCGTCTGCATGACGTTTTTGCCAGCACCGAAATGGGTGATGGTCTGCAATTTGCTGGCACCACTGATGGCTGGCGCCGGATGGCCCACAAGGTCTCGGATCAGGTTTACAGCCGCATCACCGGCGAAGGCCCGTATTTTGACAGCCGCGTGGTCTACGTGGCTGAACAAGGCCCCAAAGACAACCGCCAGAAACGTCTGGCGATCATGGATTATGATGGTGCGAACACCAGCTACCTGACGGGCGGCAACGCAATCGTGCTGGCACCGCGCTTTTCGCCCACGGGCGATCGGGTGCTTTACACCAGCTATGAAACCGGCTTTCCGCGCATCTATGTGATGGATGTCGGCAGTGCGACACGCCGCGCGCTGGAAGAGCAGCCCGGCACCATGAGCTTTGCTCCCCGTTTCGCGCCCGATGGCAATACGGTGATCTTCTCGCTGACCGAAGGCGGCAACACCGACATCTATAGCTTGAACCTTGCGACCGGCCAGCGAGCCCGTCTGACCAGTGCTCCCTCGATTGAGACCGCTCCCAGCTTTAGCCCTGATGGCAGTCGGATCGTGTTTGAATCTGACCGCTCGGGCAGCCAGCAGCTATACATCATGTCCGCATCGGGCGGCGAGCCGACCCGTATCAGCTTTGGCGCAGGCCGCTATGGCACGCCCGTCTGGTCGCCCCGTGGCGATCTGGTGGCCTTCACCAAACAGAACAAAGGCCGGTTCCACATCGGCGTCATGCGCACCGATGGCAGCGAAGAGCGTCTTCTGACCGCTTCGTTCCTGGATGAAGGCCCCACTTGGGCGCCCAACGGCCGCGTGATCATGTTCACCCGCGAAACCCAAGGGGCAGGGGGCTCGTCCTCGCTGTACTCGGTGGATATTTCCGGCCGCAATCTTAAGCGTGTCACAACCCCCGGTGGCGGTTCGGACCCCGCTTGGTCGCCGCTGCAACGCTAAAACGTTCCCCGAAACGCTGACCCGTGTTATATAGCTCAAAAATGAAAGAGCAGGACAAACTCACAATGAAACATTATGGCAAAATCGCTCTGATCATCTCGGCGCTGGCCCTTTCGGCTTGTGCCAAAACCAACGCAGACCGTTTCGGTGCGGAAGGCGCGGATGGCGCATACGGTGCCAATGACGCCTATGGCGCGAACGGGGCCTATGGCGATCCCAGCAGCGTTGGCTATTTCCAGCAGGCCGTCGGTGACCGTGTGCTGTTCGAGGTGGATCAGTCGACCCTGACCGCAGCGGCACAAAGCACGCTGGACGCACAGGCCAACTGGCTGATGACCAACTATGATTACCGCGCTGTGATCGAAGGTCACGCGGACGAACAGGGCACCCGCGAATACAACATCGCGCTGGGTGCACGCCGCGCGACTTCGGTCCGCGATTACCTGATCGCCAAAGGCCTTAGCCCCGCACGGATCGAGATCGTGTCCTACGGCAAGGAACGCCCCATCGCCGTGTGCAGCGAGGAAAGCTGCTACGCGCAGAACCGCCGCGCTGTGACCGTGATTGCTGGCGGTCTGTCCAGCTAAGGCTGGGGTGACGTAAATACGAAGGAGTGTGTGATGCGTAGCAGTCTGGGTGCATTGCTGCTGTCGGCCATGCTGGCAGTTCCCGCCGTGGCGCAGGATCAAGGTGAAACACTGGCGGATATCCGTCAGCAACTGTCGGTCCTGCACGTGGACATCCAGCGCCTCAAGCGCGAGTTGTCGACCACCGGTGCCCCCGGTGGCTCGGCCCAAGGGGGATCGGTTCTGGCCCGCGTCGATGCGATCGAGGCCGAACTTCAATCCCTTACTGGCCGCGTGGAAGAGTTGGGCTTTCGGGTTGAACAGGTGGTGGAAACCGGATCGAACCGCGTGAACGATCTGAACTTCCGCCTGTGCGAGTTGGAGCCGAACTGCGACATCGCCACTCTGGAAGATATGCCCCGTCTGGGCGGCGCTCCTGCCGCTGGGGGCGACACCCAGATCACTGCACCCTCTGCGCCGGTCTCGCCCGTGCAGGTGGCACCCGATTCCTCTGAGCTGGCCGTGGGCGAGCAGGATGATTTCGACAACGCAACGCTGGCTCTGTCAGAAGCGCGTTATGAAGACGCGGCAAGCGCGTTTGGCCGTTTTGTCGAAACCTACCCCGGTAGCCCGCTGACGGCGCAAGCGCAGCTTGGCCGCGCCAAGTCCCTGAAGGCTGTGGGCGATTCCCGCGAATCTGCCCGTGCCTATCTGGCAGCTTTCTCGGCTGATCCCGAAGGACCTGACGCGCCCGAGGCGCTGACCGGTCTGGGCGCCGCCCTTGGCGCGCTTGGCCAGCAAAGCGAAGCCTGCCTGACCCTCTCGGAAGTGGGGATGCGCTTTCCCGGTAGCGATGCCGAGCAATCGGCTGCCACCGAAATGAGCAGCCTTGGCTGCTCGTGACGCCAGAAATTGACAATGTGCTAGAGCAGCTTCGCGCTGCAAAGCAGCCCCTCGGGATCGCGGTCTCGGGGGGCTCTGATTCTATGGCCCTGATGATCTTGGCCGCTAAGGCCGGTGTCCGCGCCCATGTGGCAACTGTGGATCATCGCTTGCGCCCCGAGGCGGCGGATGAGGCACGCCACGTCGCGCAAGAGGCCGCCCGTTTGGGCTATTCCCACGACACACTGGTCTGGACCGATTGGGACGGGCAGGGAAATCTGCAAGATGCCGCACGTCGTGCTCGCCGCAGGTTGTTGTCTGCTTGGGCTGCTGAGAGGGGGATTAGCACCGTTTTATTGGGCCACACACTTGATGATCAGGCCGAAACGGTTCTGATGCGCCTCTCCCGCGCTGCCGGTGTGGACGGCCTGTCGGCCATGTCCGCCAGACGATTTGATCACGGGGTAACATGGTGGCGTCCGTTGCTTGGGGTGCGTCGCGACACGTTGCAGCAGGTCTTGCAGGCCGAAGGCGTGGACTGGGTCAGTGATCCCAGCAACCAAGACCCCAAATTCGCCCGTGTCCGCATGCGCCAGCTTTCGCCCGCGTTAGAACAGGCTGGCCTGTCCGCCGAAGACTTGGCCCAAGTCGCCGCCCAGATGTCCGAGGCCAAAGCCGCGTTGGACCACGCCGCTGCCACCTTGGGGCAGCAAATTGTGCAGCAAAATGGTGCAGCCTTGGTGGTGCAGTCGGGCCCGTTCTGGCAGGCCCCGCCCGAATTGCGCCGCCGCTTGTTCCTGATGGCGTTGGACTGGCTTGATCCGGTGGGATACGCGCCGCGCGGCACGTCGGTTGCACAGGCGCTTGCCGATTTGCAGGCAGGCCGCGCGACCAGTCTGGCAAATGTTCTGGCCCGTCCCAGACAGCGGGCCTTGTGGCTTTATCGCACACCAGAGAGCGTTTCGGATCTGAAATGTCCCGCAACTGAAATTTGGGGCGAAAAATGGCTGGTCCGTTCTTTGTTGCCCGAAACCTCTCACGCCCACGATCTGACCATGCGCGCTTTAGGACCCGATGGACTGGCCCAATTGCCGCAAACCCCTGAAAAATATCGGTTGCGCCGCGCCCTGATGGTCGAGCCTTCCCTGTGGCAAGGACCCCGTTTGGTGGCCGCGCCAACGGTTGTTCCGCACCTTGATTGGCAAATTGAATGTAAAAAGACGTGGTGCGACAACTGCGCCGGTATCTTATCGCATTGAACCTCCGACTTTACTGTCTATTTTGTGGGGAACGGCGGTGTGGTTGCCACGCGGCCTCCGACTTTCAAGGAGATGACTTTTGCAAAACGCGCGTAGCATCGCATTCTGGGTCGTCCTGTTTCTGCTGGTGCTTGCCCTGTTCAATCTGTTCAGCGGCAGCGGCTCCAACATGCAGAGCCAGACGGTCAGTTATTCCGAGTTCGTGCAATCCGTCGACAGCGGCAACGTTGCGCGGGTCACACTGGACGGAGAGAACGTCCGCTTTCAGGGCAACGACGGTCGCGATTATTCGACTGTAAAGCCTGGCGATGCGGAAATTACCCAGACACTGCTGGCCAAGGGCATCCCCTTTGAGGCCCGCAGTCAGGAACAAAGCGGTTTGCAGACCTTCCTGGTCTCGCTGTTGCCCTTCCTGCTGCTGATCGGCGTCTGGATTTTCTTCATGAACCGCATGCAAGGCGGCGGTGGTGGCCGCGGCGGTGCGATGGGCTTTGGTAAATCGAAGGCCAAGCTGCTGACCGAAAAGCATGGCCGCGTCACCTTTGACGACGTGGCGGGTATCGATGAAGCCAAGGAAGAGCTGGAAGAGATCGTCGAATTCCTGCGCAACCCGCAGAAGTTCAGCCGTCTTGGCGGCAAGATCCCCAAGGGCGCTTTGCTGGTAGGCCCTCCGGGCACCGGTAAAACCCTGCTGGCCCGCTCGATCGCGGGTGAGGCGGGCGTTCCTTTCTTCACCAATTCGGGTTCGGAGTTTGTGGAGATGTTCGTAGGTGTCGGCGCAAGCCGCGGCCGGGACCTGTTCGAA
>JAYZYX010000236.1:0-9551 GCA_036139795.1 Pseudomonadota bacterium
CGTCACCTGCTCGACCACCGGCGCCCCCGGCCGTATGCTCTTCGCCAGCGGCCACCTTCCTGGGCTGCATAGCTCACCGCGTCGTAAAACGGCTTCACTGTCCCCATCGTCCTCGCGCGCCGCGATATGGGCACTTCCTACCACCTCTCGGTGGTCCTCGACGACGCAGACCAGCAAATCACCCATGTCACCCGCGGGGCGGACCTGTTTGAAGCAACCCAAATCCACGTGATCCTGCAAGCGCTCCTGAACCTGCCCACGCCGATCTACCACCACCACGCCCTCATCCGCGATCAGAAAGGCAAACGCCTCGCAAAACGCGACGACGCCCGCGCCATCGCCCTCTACCGATCCGAAGGCAAAACCCCGCAGGACATCGCCGCCCTCACTGGCGCAACACTGCCCTAAGGCCAAAAGGCCCCTGATTTCATCTTGGCAAAAATACCTCGGGGGTGAATTGGGCCATAGGCCCAAGAGGGGGCAGCGCCCCCCTCACCCCGAAAACGTCACACCATCGGCGACATCAACTCGACTTCCAAGCCGTCCCGCACTGCGGTGTAGAAACACGACCGGCGGTTCGTGTGACAGGCCGGTCCCTCTTGCCGGACCATCGCCAGCAGACAGTCCCGATCGCAATCAAAGCGCAAATCCACCAGCGACTGCACATGGCCACTGGTCTCGCCCTTCACCCAGAACGCCTGCCGCGAGCGAGACCAATAGGTGACCTTGCCAGTCTCCAAAGTCTTCGCCACGGCCTCGGCATTCATCCAGGCCACCATCAACACTTCAAGGCTCTCGGCATCCTGTGCGACCACGGGGATCAGCCCTTTGTCGTCAAACTTCAGCCCTGCGGGATCAAATGCCTGCTCAGTCATCATGAAAAACCTTTTGCTTCCGTGGTCATGGCGCTTATCTAAGCAGAACCGGCAGCGAACAAAAGCCTCGGAGGGACCATGTCCGGCGACAACGATCTGATGAAACTCTATTCCCAGCGCATTCTGGCGCTGGCAGCAGAGGTTCCGCACAACGCACGGCTGGAGTCCCCGATGGCCAGCGTGAAAAAACGCTCGCCCCTGTGCGGCTCGACGGTGACCGTCGATATCGACGTGAAGGATGGCAAGATCAGCAACTACGGCGCAGAAGTGAAAGCCTGCGCCTTGGGCCAAGCCGCCGCTGGCGTAGTCGGCCAAGCTGCTGTGGGTCGCACTCAGGCCGAGATCATCACCGCCCGCGATCAACTGAAAGCCATGTTGAAAGAGGATGGCCCCGTCCCCGACGCCCCCTTTGACGGGCTTGAGGCGCTGCTGCCCGCCAAGGACTACAAAAACCGTCACGCCTCGATCATGCTGACGCTGGACGCTTTGGCGCAGGCCTTTGATGAGGCACAGGCGGATCAGACCGCCTAAGCGCCCTACCCCAAAATAAAAAAACCGCCGCACATCCGGGCAGGGATGGCGGCGGTAGAGCGGTTCGGACCGGAAGAGCAGAAGCAGGAAGAGGCAGACTTCCCTGTGGCAAAACTTCTAAACCGTGGATCGGGACAACACGGTCTTCCGGATGGCAGGCGAACCGAGGCTCAGAAAAAGTTGGGCAGGTACAGAGCGCCGCAAAGCATCACAATCAAAGACGACGCGCCAAGCAGGTCGATAACAAACTCATCCGCGTTACGAACGATGGTGTTCTTGATCTGGCGGGCCATGGGTGCCTCCGTTCACTCAATGTTCCTGTTGCCCCTTTGGTCTCAAAAATTAACGATTCGGTAAAGAACTTTTTGGGAACATTTGTGAACAAAATGAACTTCAGGCAGAGTTATTAGGCTAACCTACTGAAATTAAACGGATCGCCTGATCCTGTTCCATTAACCAAAGTAGAACACGCGCCGCCTTTCCACGGGGAGATTCCAGCTTTGGGTCGCTGGTCAGCAAGGCGCGGGCGTCTGATTGGGCCACAGCCATTAACCCTGCCTGGCGTTCCAGATCGGCCACACGGAATCGCGGCAAACCCGATTGTGCCGTGCCGATCAGATCACCGGCCCCGCGCATTTCCAGATCAACCTCGCTGATCCGAAAGCCGTCTTCGGTATCGCGCAGGGTCTTCAACCGGCGCTGACCGCTTTCGCTAAGCGGGCTTTGGTACATCAGCAAACAGGTGGATTCCGCAGCGCCGCGCCCGACACGCCCACGCAGCTGGTGTAACTGCGCCAACCCGAAAATCTCGGCCCGCTCGATCACCATGATCGAGGCATTGGGCACGTTTACCCCGACCTCGATCACTGTGGTCGCCACCAGAACCTTGGTCTTGCCGCTTTGGAATTTTTCCATCGCGGCGTCTTTCTCCTCGGGGCGCATCTGCCCGTGGACCAGATCAACCGCCCCTTCCCCAAGCGCCGCCCGCAACCGTTCAAACCGCTCTTGCGCAGAGGTCAGATCGCTGACTTCGCTTTCTTCGACCAAGGGACACACCCAATAGGCCTGCCGCCCCTCCGAAACCGCACGGCGGAGGTGATCCACGACCTCAGCCACCCGCTCGGTCGAGACCATTGCGGTTTTCACCGGCGTCCGTCCGGGCGGCTTTTCATCCAGTACCGAGACATCCATATCCCCGAACTGCGCCAGCGCCAGACTGCGCGGAATGGGTGTGGCAGTCATCACCAGCACATCCACGGCGCGGCCCTTCTGGCCAAGCTCCAACCGTTGAGCGACGCCGAACCGGTGCTGTTCGTCAATCACCGCCAAGCGCAGATCGCGGAATTCCACGTCTTTCTGGAACACCGCATGGGTGCCCACCAGAATGTGAATATTGCCCTCGGCCAAGGCCTTCAGCTTTGCGGCCCGCTCTTTGCCCTTATCGCGGCCAGTCAGAATCTCGACCACCACGCCCGCGCTTTCAGCCAAGGGCTTCAGGCCATCCATATGCTGCCGCGCCAAGATTTCGGTCGGGGCCATCATCACGCCCTGCCCGCCCGCCTCAACGGCGATCAGCAGCGCCATCAGCGCAACCAGCGTCTTACCCGCGCCCACGTCCCCTTGCAGCAAGCGGTTCATCCGCTGGGGCCGTTCAAGGTCGGCGCCAATCTCTGAAATCGCCCGCATCTGGGCACCCGTGGGTTTGTAGGGCAGCGCCTTCAGCACCTTGCTTTGCAGACGTCCAGTTCCGCGCGACGGAATGCCCGGTTTGGCCCGCTGGACACTGCGCGCCAGCGCCATGGTCAACTGATGGGCCAGCAGTTCGTCATAGGCCAGCCGTTGCCGTGCAGGCGCCTCGGCCACCAGATCAGCACCGGTTTGGGGATGATGCGCCGCCGTCAACGCCTCATGCCATGACGGCCAGCCTTCCTGCTTTAAAAGGTTCGGATCAATCCATTCCGCCAGTTCCGGCACACGCTCCAACGCGCCGGTCACGCCTTTGATCACCGTCTTGACAGTGACACCGGCGGTTAACGGATACACAGGCTCGAACGCGGGAATTTCGGCCGCCTCATCCAGCGGCAACACATGATCAGGGTGCGCGATCTGAGGGATGCCGTCGAAAAACTCGACCTTCCCCGAGACGATCCGCTGACTGCCCTCCGGCAAGATCTGCTGCAAGTAGCGGTCGCGGGCATGGAAGAAGATCAGCGGAAAAGCCATCTGATCATCATGAACCATCACCCGATATGGCCGCCCGCGTCCCGATGGAGCCTGATGCCGATCCACGGTGACCTGCACCGTAACCACATCGCCCGCAGTCGCCCCCTGCACCGTTGCGCGCAACTGGCGGCTGATCCCGCTATAGGGCAAGTGAAACAGTAAATCCCGAGGCCGCTCGACCCCCAAGGTTGCCATAGCCTCGGCCGTGCGCGGACCAATGCCCGGCAAGGTTTCGAGGCCCGCAAATAGGGGAAAGAGAACCTCAGGCCGGCTCATGACGCGCCAATCAGTTCAAGCCAGCCATCCTCATCCAAGGTTTTAACCCCCAGTTCGGCAGCTTTCTTAGCCTTTGAACCCGCCCCCGGCCCCGCGACCAGAATATCGGTCTTTGCACTGACCGAGCCTGACACCTTGGCACCCAGCGCCTCGGCCCGCGCCTTGGCTTCGGCCCGCGTCATCTTTTCAAGCGTGCCGGTAAAGACCACGGTCTTGCCCGCCACGGGGCTGCCCGTGGTTTGCGGCGCCGCGATGTCCTGAATGTCCAGTTGCGCGACCAGACGGTCAATGCTGGCGCGCTCGGCCTCTTGCGCGAAGGCGGTGACCAGAGAATGGGCCATCACTTGCCCGACCCCGTCCACCGACAAAAGATCATCCAGCGCCGCGCCCCCTTCGTGGGCCGCATCCAGACCTTTGGCCATCGTGTCCCAACTGCCGTAATGGCGTGCAATCAGGCGCGAGGCATTCTCGCCCACGTGGCGGATACCTAGGCCAAACAGGAACCGATCCAGACCGATTTTCCTTTTCTCATCAATCGCATCAAAGAGATTTCTTGCGCTTTTCTCGCCCCAGCCTTCGCGGTTCTTAAGTTGTTGGATGCCGCTACCGAACCGCTCGCGCAGGGTAAAGATATCGGCGGGCTCTTTCACCCAACCGTCCTTGTAGAACTGCTCAGCCTGTTTTGCGCCAAGCCCTTCGATGTCAAAGGCAGAGCGACCGACAAAATGCTTCAGCTTCTCAACCGCTTGCGCCGGACAGATGATGCCGCCAGAACACCGCCGCACGCTATCGCCCACATCGCGGATCGCCTCAGAGCCGCATTCGGGGCAAGTCTTAGGAAAGTCGAAAGGCTGCGCATTGTCGGGCCGTTTCGACAGGTCCACGTCAGCGATTTTCGGGATCACGTCACCAGCGCGGTAGACCTGCACCCAGTCACCAACACGGATATCGCGACCGTCGCGGATCGGGTTGCCCTGATTATCCCGCCCCTCAATGTAGTCCTCATTGTGAAGCGTCGCGTTCGAGACGACAACACCGCCCACCGTCACCGGCTCAAGCCGCGCAACAGGGCTAAGGGCACCGGTGCGGCCAACCTGAACGTCGATCGAAGTCAGGCGCGTCCAAGCAAGTTCGGCAGGGAATTTATGGGCAATGGCCCAACGGGGAGTCGTGCTGCGAAAACCCAGACGGCCCTGAAGCGCCAGATCGTTCACTTTGTAGACGACACCGTCGATGTCATATCCAAGGCCCGCCCGCATCTGTTCGATCTTGCGATAATGGGCCATCAAACTGCCTTCCCCATCACACAAAGCAGTCAGCGGGTTGGTTTGGAACCCCAGCGCCGCCAGCCGTTCAATCGCGCCGAACTGCGTCTCGGCCAACGGCGCGGAAAGTTCACCCCATGCGTAGGCAAAGAACCTTAGCGGACGTGCACGGGTGATCTCTGCATCCAGTTGCCGCAATGAGCCCGCTGCCGCGTTCCGAGGGTTCGCAAAGGTCTTTCCACCCCGTTCGGACTGACGGGCGTTCAAAGCCTCAAAATCCGCGTGGGACATATAGACTTCGCCGCGAACCTCCAGAACCTCGGGCGCGCCCGCAAGGGTTTCCGGAATATCTGCGATGGTCCGCGCGTTTGCTGTCACATTCTCGCCAACGCTGCCATCGCCACGGGTTGCCGCATGAACCAGAACGCCACTTTCATAACGTAAGGACAAAGACAGACCGTCGATCTTCGGCTCAGCCGTATAGAGCAATTCCGCATCGGCCGAGAGGCCCAGATAGCGGCGAATACCATCGTCGAAATCGGCCAGCTCTTCCTCATCAAAGGCGTTGGCCAAGGACATCATGCGCACTGCATGGGTGATCTTGCCAAAGCCCTCTGCGGGCGCAGCGCCCACCTGTTCCGTCGGGCTGTCGTCGCGTTTCAGATCAGGAAAACGCGCCTCTATGGCAGCGTTCCGACGCTTTAATGCATCGTATTCCGCATCCGTGATCTCTGGAGCATCATTGGTGTGGTAGGCCTCATTCGCAGCCCCCAGAACCTGCGCCAGCCGCGCAAGCTCTTGCACAGCTTGTTCTGCTGTCAGCTGCTCTACTGCAATCGCGCTTGCATCAAGGTCCATCACACGCCCCCAAAGATCCTGTTTCCGGTCTATGGTTTAGGCGCGGGCCAGCCTGCCGTCCAGAGCCTCAGGCCCCGATGGCCACCACATCTGCCGTCATGCCAGCCAAGACCGGATCACGCATCACATACCCACGGCCCCAAACCGTTTCGATGTAGGTATCTCCGCCGGTTGCTTTGGCCAGCTTTTTCCGCAGTTTGCAGATGAACACGTCGATGATTTTCAGTTCAGGCTCATCCATGCCGCCATAAAGATGATTCAGGAACATCTCTTTCGTCAGGGTCGTGCCTTTGCGCAGACTCAAGAGTTCCAGCATTTGGTACTCTTTGCCAGTCAGGTGCACGGTCGCGCCTTCAACCTCGACCGTTTTTTGATCAAGGTTCACGCAAATCTTTCCGGTCCGGATCACCGACTGGGAATGCCCTTTGCTGCGGCGGATAATGGCATGAATACGCGCGACAAGCTCATCGCGGTGGAAGGGTTTGGTCAGATAGTCATCGGCCCCAAAGCCGAAGCCTTTCAATTTGCTTTCCGTATCATCGGCACCGGACAGGATCAGCGCGGGCGTTTCGACCCGCGCCAGACGGATCTGGCGCAGCACTTCATGACCACTCATGTCTGGCAGCGTCAGATCCAGCAGGATCAAATCGTAATCATACAGTTTCGCAAGCTCGACCCCTTCTTCCCCGAACGATGTCGAAAAGACATTCAGGTTCGCGTGACCCAGCATCAACTCGATACTCTTGGTCGTGGTCGGATCGTCTTCAATCAGCAAAATACGCATGTGTTTCCCTCTTGTTCACCGGGCATGCGACTAAACTGACCCGAATTTGTTAACTGCAAGTTACCATTTAATCATTTCTTCCATTTTCCCGTGCCGGTTGTCTATAATTTTGTAAAGATGTGGACTTAAGCGCCTGTGATCCATGACATTTATGCGCCGAATCCCACGACAGAAATTCTTCTTCCGATAGGTCATACCGGTCCAGCGCAGTCTCACGGCTAACCAAACCGTGCCTTACAGCCAGCACCACAGCCTCTTTCCGCGAGGCCACCCAGCGGGTGGTATCAGGCGCGGGCAAATCAGCCTGCGACAACACCCGCCCGTTCGGCAAAGTCACCGCACGCACACCATCAATCCGTTTCAGAAACATCGTTTGTCCCCTTGTTGTTTCATACTCCCGAGGCACAAACTGGGTGAGAGGACTTAACAGCTTCTGAAACCGGCCCTTGAGAGTACCGAGGATTTTCATATATTCCGCAGGTTCCAAACCCACAGGAGTCCCATCATGGCGCTGGACAATGATGCACCGCTCAATTCGCTTGGCTTCCCCAAGCCCCCGTCCGAAACCCGCGTGGTCGTTGCCATGTCGGGCGGCGTGGACAGCTCTGTGGTGGCCGCAAAGCTAAAAGAAGAAGGCTATGACGTGGTGGGCGTGACGTTACAGCTTTACGATCACGGGGCCGCTCTGGCCAAGAAAGGCGCCTGCTGTGCGGGGATCGATATCCACGACGCACGGCGCGTGGCCGAAGAAATGGGCTTTCCCCACTATGTTTTGGATTATGAGAACATTTTTAAAGATGCCGTGATTGACGAGTTCGCCGACAGCTATCTGGCGGGCGCAACCCCTGTGCCCTGCATCCGCTGTAATGAGCGGGTAAAGTTTAAGGATCTTCTGGAAACCGCCAAGGATCTGGATGCCGACTGCATGGCCACAGGCCACTATATCCAGCGCAAAATGGGCGATCACGGGCCGGAATTGCATTGCGCGACCGATGCGAACCGCGATCAGAGCTACTTCCTGTTCTCGACCACCCCCGAGCAGCTCAGCTTTCTGCGCTTCCCATTGGGGCACTTGCCCTCAAAGGATGCAACGCGCGAGTTGGCGGCGAAATACGGGCTGGCGGTGGCCGATAAGCCCGACAGTCAGGACATCTGTTTCGTGCCCAATGGCAACTATGCCAGCGTGATCGAAAAGCTGCGCCCCGGAGCCGCAGAGGCGGGCCAGATCGTACACGCAGATGGCCGCGTCTTGGGCGAGCATAACGGCGTGATCCACTACACCATCGGCCAGCGCCGCGGTCTTGGGATCGGCGGTCTGAGTGAGCCCTTGTACGTGGTCAAACTGGACGTGGACGCCAAGCAAGTTGTTGTGGGCCCAAAAGAAATGCTGGCCACGCGCATCGTTCCGATCCGCGAAATCAACTGGCTGGGGGAAGGCGCTTTCACCGATATGACCGAGCGTGAAATCTCGGTCAAAGTGCGTAGCACCCGACCACCGCGCGCAGCTATCTTGCGCCCCATCAGCGCCACCGAGGCCGAGGTCGAACTGCTGACCGCCGAGGAAGGCGTAAGCCCCGGTCAGGCCTGTGTGTTCTATGAGAATGACAGCAGCCGAATCCTTGGCGGCGGCTGGATCTGGAAGGGTCACTAACCGATGACGGGATCACCGACGAATACTGGGCCGGTGATCCTGCTTTTGGCGGCCGGTTCTTCGTCTCGGATGCGGGGCGGCGACAAGCTGCTTGAGGACGTAAATGGTCAGCCTTGCTTGCGCGTAATGGCACTGCGGGCGCTGGCGACGGGGCAGCCGGTGATGATCGCCCTGCCACCGGATCGGCCCTTGCGCGATCAAGCTATTCACGATCTGCCGGTGACGCGGATTACCGTACCGAATGCCGCAGACGGGATGGGCGTGTCTCTGGCGACTGCCGCCGCCCATGTGACCGGCCCGCTAATGGTGGTGCCTGCTGATATGCCCGCGCTAACCCAAGCGGATTTCGAGGCGATGTTGGCAGCCCATAAGGCCGACCCCGTGGCCATCTTACGCGGCACAGATCACATGAAGACCGCAGGTCATCCTGTTGTTTTTCCGTTGGATTTGATAAATAGCCTACGCACGTTAACCGGCGATACCGGTGCCAAAGACGTCATCAAGAAGCACAAGGATCGGCTGCGCCTGATCCCGCTGCCGGACAACCATGCAACGCTGGATCTGGATACACCTGAAAGCTGGCAGGATTACCGCGCGCGCGGTGTGTAAAGCGCCTCTGGGCCTACGATCTGACGCGCGGGTGCTAGGACTGCATCAGGGGACCAGAACGGGCGATAGCTCTCGGACCATGCGCCATCGGCCAGAACGATCTCATGACCCTCGAACAGCAAATGCACAAAGCGGACATGGGTGCGCGGCGCACTACATACGCCTGCGACCGACAGCAAGGATTTGGCAGAGATCAGCGCCTCATCCGCATCTGTTTCCAGCAAACCGCTGCGACGGGTCAAAAGCATCTGATGCTCGCGCGAGACAAACAGGTCCGTCGCCGGAACCCCGTCACCCAAAGCACCCGCCTTGATCAGAATCGGCTGAAGATGGGACGAGCCACGCAGGATTTCACGGCAGAACAGGCTTTCGCCCACCCATTTCACCGGCTGGAATCCGTTATCACGGGTCAGAACCCGATCATTTTCACGCAAATCTTCGACGAAAACCTCGCCTGAGCGGGTCAGAATACGGGTACC
>JAYZYX010000237.1:0-5141 GCA_036139795.1 Pseudomonadota bacterium
GAGCCCGCCGAAGAATACGCCTCGGCAATGTGAAAATAAGGAACAGTAGAATGGCATATGTACACGCACCCCGCGCCCTGGAACTGAACATCGCAGACCGTCTGCTCAGCACCATTGAGGGCTTCAAAGCATTCCGCGCCCGCCGCGCCGCCTACAACCGCGTTTATGATGAACTGGCCCTTCTGACCGAGCGCGAGCTGGCCGACATCGGTATCGCCCGCAGCCAGATCGCTGAGATCGCCCGTCAGGAAGCTGCAAAGATCTAAGATTTCTGACCTGTCCGCGCTGCGAACGGCTCACGACTTTCCTCACGGTGATCCGAGCAGACAGGTCAATTTTTCCCTAGTGTTTACGTACCAGTGAACAAGACGCCCTCCGCCTCGCGGGGGGCGTTGTTCGTTGTGGGAACGAAAATGTGAATTGCGGCAAAATTTCCAGCGCTACTTCATCGTGAATAGATTTCCAGAGGAGGCTCCGATGAAATTGACTCGCCGTACGCTTTTGATCTCAGGCGCCGCAATTGCAGGCGCCAGCAGTCTGAACCTTTCGATGGCCCAAGCCGCCGCGCACGGGGCGGATACCTATCCGACGGCCTCGGGGCAGATTTCTGTTCATCCAGTGGATCACGCCACGGTCATCTTTGAAACGCCTGGGCCAGTGATCTACGTGGACCCTGTGGGGGACGCTGCCACTTATGCGGACTATCCCGCGCCGGATATGATCCTGATCACCCATGAACACGGGGACCATTTCAACGTCGACACGTTGACCGCGTTGGCGGGGCAGGGGGTGCCTATGCTGGTGAACCCCGCCGTCTACGAAAAGCTGCCCGAAGGTCTCAAGGCGCAGGCCGCGCAGATCGCCAACGGCGAATCGACCGAGATGCAGGGAATCGGGATCGAGGCGATCCCCGCCTATAACATCACCGAGGATCGGCTGAACTTTCACCCGCAGGGGCGTGATAACGGCTATGTGCTGACGATTGATGGGCTGCGGATCTATCTGTCGGGGGACACCGAAGCCACGCCCGAAATGCGCGCCCTTCAGAATATCGACGTGGCTTTCGTCTGCATGAACCTGCCGTTCACGATGGGGATCGAGCAGGCTGCGAGCGGCGTGCAAAGCTTCAAACCTGCTGTGGTCTACCCCTATCACTACCGGAACAAGGACAAGACTTTCTCAGACCTTGAGGCTTTTGCCCAGATCGTCGGGGACGACACCGAGGTGAAGACCGGCAACTGGTACGGCGGCGCCGATCATATGTAAGTCAGAGCTTGGAATTGCGGGCGTGCCGTAGTATGTCCGCATCTCCAGATTGCAGAGGATTATGCAACGCATGCTATACGATACCTTGATATGCGCGTTCGCTGTTTCCAGTTTCCTTGTTTTCACCCTGTTCGCACGCACAGAATCGCGCCCCACCGCATTGAAAGTCACAGTTCGTTCGGGCGAACGTCAAAAAAACCTTGTCCACAAGCGGGGGCCGCGCCCCCGAGGAAGCGCTGCCCGTCCTCTTGGCCGTTGAGTAGGTAGTTGAAATCGGATTGAAGGGCGTCTATACGCCCACGGTGGCCCTGATTCAGGGCCGCCTTTATTTTTATCTAAGCCGCGTTTGTCCCATCCGTCGCGGGGGGGCACATCCGGCAAAGGAGAAGCGACATGAAACTGCACGAACTTCGTGACAATCCGGGCGCATCGCCCAAGAAAAAACGCGTTGCCCGTGGTCCCGGCTCGGGCAAGGGTAAAACTGCTGGCCGTGGTATCAAAGGTCAGAAGTCGCGTTCGGGTGTAGCCATCAACGGCTACGAAGGCGGCCAGATGCCCCTGTACCAGCGTCTTCCCAAGCGCGGCTTCAACAAGCCGAACCGCAAGGCATACGCTGTTGTGAACCTGGGCCTGATCCAGAAATTCGTAGACGCCGGCAAGATCGACGCAGGTCAGGCAATCACCGAAGAAGCTCTGGTTGCTTCGGGTCTGGTACGTCGCGCTCTGGACGGCATCCGTGTTCTGGCGAAGGGTGAAGTCACCTCGAAACTGAACATCGAAGTAACCGGCGCATCGGCCGCTGCAGTCGCAGCAGTAGAAGCAGCTGGCGGCTCGCTGGCGGTCAAAACCGCACAGGCGGCTGAATAAGTAGTTGTGGGCGGCTTACGGGCCGCTTACATCGTGCTTAGTTTTCCAAAGCGCCGCCGAGCCGGGAAACCGCTCTGGCGGCGCTGTCATGAAAGAGACCCGCATAATGGCATCTGCAGCAGAGCAAATGGCGGCGAACACCAGCTGGGCCGCATTGGGCAAAGCGACGGACCTTCGCAACCGCATTTTCTTTACTCTCGGGCTTCTGATCGTCTATCGCCTTGGCACCTACATTCCGGTGCCCGGCATTGACGGCAACGCCCTGCGCGATTTCATGGACAGCGCGTCCGCCGGTCTCGGTGGCATCCTGAACATGTTTACTGGTGGCGCGATCAGCCGGATGGGCATCTTTGCCCTAGGCATCATGCCCTACATCTCTGCTTCGATTATCGTCCAGCTGCTGGCCTCGATGGTGCCCGCGCTGGAGCAGATGAAGAAAGAAGGCGAGCAAGGCCGCAAGAAGATGAACCAGTGGACCCGTTACGGGACCGTGCTGCTGGGGACCTTCCAGGCCTATGGTCTGGCCAAGTCTCTGGAAGCGGGCGATCTGGTCCACACCCCTGGCCTCTACTTCATCGCGGCCTGTGTGATCACTCTGGTGGGCGGCACCATGTTCCTGATGTGGCTGGGTGAGCAGATCACTGCACGTGGCATCGGCAACGGTATCTCGCTGATCATCTTCACCGGCATCATCGCCGAGGTTCCCGCCGCACTGGCCAAGTTCTTTGTGCAGGGCCGTACCGGCGCCATCAGCCCCGTCGTGATCATCGGCGTTCTGGTGATGATGGTGGCTGTGATTGCCTTCGTTGTGTTCATGGAACGCAGCCTGCGCAAGATCCACATCCAGTATCCCCGCCGTCAGGTGGGCATGAAGGTTTACGACGGCAGTTCCTCGCACCTGCCGATCAAGGTAAACCCCGCTGGCGTGATCCCCGCGATCTTCGCAAGCTCGCTGCTGCTGCTGCCGACCACTCTCGCGACCTTCTCGCAGGGCTCGACCGGTCCGGTAATGTCGACCATTCTGGCCTACTTCGGCCCCGGTCAGCCGCTGTACCTGCTGTTCTTCACGGCAATGATCGTCTTCTTCGCCTACTTCTACACCCACAACGTGGCGTTCAAAGTGGATGATGTGGCCGACAACCTGAAGAACCAGAACGGCTTTGTTCCCGGCATTCGTCCCGGCGAAAAGACCGCCCAGTACATGGAATATGTGGTGAACCGCATTCTGGTTCTGGGTGCTGCCTATCTGGCCTTCGTCTGCCTGATGCCCGAGATTGTCCGTAGCCAGCTGTCGCAGGTACCCTTCTACTTTGGTGGTACTTCGGTGCTGATCGTCGTGTCTGTTACCATGGACACCATTCAGCAAGTACAGTCGCACCTTCTGGCCCACCAGTATGAGGGTCTGATTGAAAAGTCGCAGCTTCGCGGCCGCGGCTCCAAGCGCGCAAAACGTAAGGGACCCGCACGTCGATGACCACGAATATCATTCTTCTTGGACCGCCCGGTGCCGGCAAAGGCACCCAAGCCCGCAAACTGGTAGAAGAGCGTGGCATGGTCCAGCTCTCGACCGGTGACATGCTGCGCGAAGCGCAGGCCTCGGGCAGCGCGATGGGTAAAAAGGTTGCCGAAGTCATGGCCGCTGGCCAGCTGGTGACCGATGACATCGTGATCGGCCTGATCCGCGAAAAGCTGGAGCAGGGCAGCGAGGGTGGGTTCATCTTTGACGGCTTCCCCCGCACCCTGCCTCAGGCAGACGCGCTGGGTGAGCTGCTGGATGGCATGGGCGCCAAGCTGGATGCCGTGATCGAGATGCAGGTGGATGACGAAGCGCTGGTTCAGCGTATCACCGCCCGTTCCACCTGTGGCGATTGTGGTGAGGTCTATAACGACATCACCAAGCCGATCCCCGCAGATGGCAAGTGCTCGAACTGTGGCGGGACCGAGTTCAAGCGCCGCGCGGATGACAATGAAGACAGCCTGCGCCAGCGTTTGATGGAATACTACAAGAAGACCTCGCCGCTGATTGGCTACTACTACGCCAAAGGTCAGCTGAGCAGCGTGAACGGTCTGGGCGAAATTGATGCCGTAAAGGCGGAAATCGCAGCGGTTCTTGGTTAACACCCGTTAACAAAGCGTTAAGAAAATGCGGCCTCCGACGCTAACAGCTCGGGGGCCGCATTGCGTTTGGTCGGGAAATAGGGTAGGGTATTCCGGTAGCCGCAAGTTGCGGCGCACATGGTTGTTCACGTGCGAAGTTGCGGATCTGGGTCAGGATCATGCAAAAAGGGTCGCACGCTGATATTCGTGCGCCCGCGCTATTGACCTTTCGTTAAAATCCGCATACCCACGCGTTCTCTATGGGAATCGTGTGTTTTGCCGATTCCCGCTCCGCATATGAATTCAGCAGATATCTGCCGGGCTTCGGTTCGACAGGTTCCGTTGTGAAAAAAGGTTCCGGGACTACGGAACCGCAACGAAAGGACATACACGTGGCTCGTATTGCCGGCGTAAACATCCCGACCAACAAACGAGTGCTGATCGCACTCACCTACATCACTGGTATTGGCTCTGCATCGGCCGAAGCCATTTGCGAGGCCGTGAACATTGAACGTTCGCGCCGCGTGAACGAGCTTTCGGACGCCGAAGTTCTGGCCATCCGTGAGCACATCGACGCAAACTACACCGTTGAAGGTGACCTGCGCCGCGACACCCAGATGAACATCAAACGTCTGATGGATCTGGGCTGCTACCGTGGTCTGCGTCACCGTCGTGGTCTTCCCGTACGCGGTCAGCGTACTCACACCAACGCTCGTACCCGCAAAGGCCCCGCAAAGGCCATCGCAGGCAAGAAGAAGTAAGGGAAGGCAACACCAATGGCACGTGATAAGCGTCAAGCAAAGCGCAAGGTTTCCAAGAATATCGCCACCGGCGTTGCGCATGTGAACAGCTCGTTCAACAACACCAAAATCCTGATCTCCGACGTGCAGGGCAACGCCATTGCATGGTCG
>JAYZYX010000238.1:0-3211 GCA_036139795.1 Pseudomonadota bacterium
GGGTGCGATCAAACAGGGTGGGGGGCCAATAGCCGGTCATCTCTTCAACCGGCACCGCGGCTCCAACCGACAGGTGCCGCGCCGCGCCGTCTGCTTTGCGGAACCATGCGCCGCTGCCTGCCTCGGCCGCAACCCAGTCATCGCCCAAAGGATCATAGAGTAGCCCGAAAACCGTCTCGCCATTGGCGACCACCGCCAGAATGACCCCGAACATGCCAAGGCCATTGGCGTAGTTCCACGTCCCGTCAATCGGATCGATAATGACGGACAAAGGCGCATCGCGCAGGGCATCAACGTTGATCACCCCTTCAGACACCGCCTCTTCCCCCAGCACCATAGCGTCTGGGAAAATCTCGCGGGCCGCAGCGGTCAGCGCCCGCTCCGATGCGCGGTCAGCCTTGGTCACCAGATCCTGCGCGTGGGTCTTGATCTCGACCTCGCTATCGTCCAATGCGCGGAAATAGGGAAGGATTTCGGTTCTCGCCGTGCGGCGGGCGGCGTCTATCAGGGCGTCAATCTGCGAGGTGCTCAGGCTCACGTGGTCTCCAATGCGTCAGTGTTTTTGGGCCCGCTTCGGGCCAGTCGTTCAAGGGCCACTAAAGCGCGAGGGGCCGGTGTCGGGCAAGAAAGGAATTCCCGCCCGACGTCTCATTCCGGCAATAAGCGCATTGCGAAACAGCCTTGTGACAGGCCGAACAGCAAGGCTTACTTCTTGTTGAACATCGCCGCCAAAGCATCGGACATCGCATTGCCGCTGCTGTCGCTTTGGGGCGCGCCGCCACCACGCGGCGGACGACCGCCCCCTTGCGGACCACGGGGGCCGGCACCGCGGGGTGCATTCCCGCCGCGGGGGCCGTTGCCACGATCACTACGGGCGCTGCGCTCTTCCTTGGCCGAGGCACCCCCGTCCTTGCGCATGGTCAAGCCGATCCGGTTGCGGGGCACGTCCACCTCGGTCACAGTCACACGCACCACATCGCCTGCCTTCACAACCTCATGGGGGTCTTTGACAAAGCGGTCCGCCAGCTGGCTGACGTGAACCAGACCATCCTGATGCACGCCGATGTCCACAAAGGCCCCGAAGGCCGCCACGTTGGTCACGGTGCCTTCCAGAACCATGCCGGTTTTGAGGTCTTTGATCGTCTCGATCCCCTCGGCAAAGGTTGCGGTTTTGAAATCGGGGCGCGGGTCGCGACCGGGCTTTTCCAGTTCCGACAGAATGTCCTGCACTGTCGGCAGGCCAAAGGTCTCTGTCACGTAATCCGCAGCCGACAGGCGACGCAGGGGCGCGGGATCCTTCATCAACTCACGCAGATCGCGGCCACAGGATTTCACGATCTTACGGGCCACAGCATAAGCTTCAGGGTGGACCGAGCTTGCGTCCAGCGGCTCTGTCCCGTCATTGATCCGCAAAAAGCCTGCGCATTGCTCGAACGTCCGCTCGCCAAGGCGCGGCACCTCTTTTAGCGCCTTACGGCTGGCAAAGGCCCCGTTGGTGTCGCGGTGCAGCACAATCGCTTCGGCCAGTCCCGGCCCAAGGCCCGACACCCGCGCCAAAAGCGGTGCCGAGGCCGAGTTCAGGTCCACGCCAACCGCGTTCACCGCATCCTCGACAACCCCGTCCAGCGCCTTTGCCAGGCGGCTCTGGTCTACGTCATGCTGGTATTGGCCGACACCAATGGACTTGGGCTCGATTTTCACCAATTCCGCCAGCGGGTCCTGCAAACGGCGCGCAATGGACACAGCGCCCCGCAAGGACACGTCCAGATCAGGGAACTCCCGTGCCGCCAAAGCGCTGGCCGAATAGACCGACGCACCCGCTTCGCTAACCACAATCTTGGTGGGCTTGGGGGCGGGCATGTCCTTCAGCAGATCAGCGACCATCTTTTCGGTCTCGCGGCTGGCAGTGCCGTTGCCGATGGCGATCAGCTGCGCATCATGCTTGCGGATCATCGCACCAAGCATCGCCTGCGCCCCGCGCAAATCATTCTTGGGCTGAAACGGGTACAGCGTCGCCGTATCCAGCAGCTTGCCCGTGGCATCCACCACCGCCAGCTTGACGCCGGTCCGGATGCCCGGATCAAGGCCGATGGTGGTCTTGGCACCGGCAGGGGCGGCCAGAAGCAGGTCTTTGAGGTTCCGCGCAAAGACGTGGATCGCTTCTTCCTCGGCCCGCTTGCGCAGATCGCTCATCAAATCGATGGTGATCGACAGCTTCAGCTTCACCCGCCAGCACCAGCCCGCCACATCGCTCAGGAACTTGTCACCGGGCTTAGAGCCCGAAACCTCCAGCGCCGCCTTCAGTACCCGCAAGGGCGCCTCGGCATCCGCAGTTTCTGGCAATTCCAGATCGGTGGTCAAAAAGCCCTCATTCGCCCCGCGCATCATCGCCAAAGCACGGTGCGACGGAACCTTCCCGTAAGGCTCCGAATGGGCGAAATAGTCCGAGAACTTGGCCCCGTCCTTTTCCTTCCCTTCCACCATACGCGAGACAAGATGCGCCTCGCGGGCCATCAATTCGCGCAGACGGCCCAAGATATCGGCCTGTTCTGCCAACTCTTCAGTCAGAATATCCCGCGCCCCGTTCAGGGCTGCCTTCACATCGGCAACCTCAGCGTTCAGATAGCCTTCAGCCAAGACCGCAGGCTCGGCTGCCCGATCACTCTGGATCGCACGCGCCAGCGGCTCCAAACCGTTCTCACGGGCGATCATCGCGCGGGTGCGGCGCTTGGGTTTATAGGGCAGATAGATATCTTCCAGCGCCGCCTTGGTGTCCGCCTGCATGATCGCCACGGTCAACCCGTCGGTCAGCTTGCCCTGTTCCTGAATGCTCTTCAGAACCGTCTCGCGCCGCGCTTCCAGCTCGCGCAGGTAAACCACCCGATCCGCCAGATCCCGCAGCTGGGTATCATCCAGCCCGCCTGTCGCTTCTTTCCGGTAACGGGCGATAAACGGCACAGTCGCGCCCCCATCCAGCAACTCGATGGCCGAGGCCACCTGACTGGGCGAGGCATTGATCTCTTTGGCAATACGGGCGGGGATTTTGGCTGTCAGGTCCATCTCGGTCCTTCTTGTCTGTCAGGCCCTACCGAATACGCCAGCCTCAAACCGCTGCCAAGCCAAATCACGAAACGGCTGCCCATCGGCGCGCTACCGCCACCGGTCAAAATCCCAACTTCTTTATTGCAAAAATACTCAAGATCCCGCCCTC
>JAYZYX010000239.1:0-3298 GCA_036139795.1 Pseudomonadota bacterium
CTGCGCCAGCGCCGATCAGGATCAGGGGTTTATCGTCGCGCGGCATATGGAAGGCTGCGTTCTGCCGGACTGCGGCCTGTATCTGATCGCCTGCCTTCAGGGCAAATAGCTGCCCGCTGCACAGGCCGCCCGCCTTTTTGCGGACGCAGATTTCAATGAACCCGTCGGAGGCGGCAGAGGCCAGCGAATAGCTGCGCGGACAGTCCGAGCCTTGGGGCAGAACGTCCAGCAAGTCGCCCGCCTCAAAAAGCAGTTTGCCACGTCCCAAAATGCGCTGAGGCAGGCTGCGGTGGGGCAGGGCAAAGCGCAGGATGGCGGTCGGGGCCTGCACATCCTCGCCATAGACGCGGGACGAGATCAGCGTCAGCGGTTGCACCTGCACAGGGTCCAGCGCCCTGAGGATATCGTTCAGCGCGATGCCTGCGGCCTGTCCCCATGCGTCGGCCCAAGCGGCAAACTCGGACGTGGATTGGCGGTTGATGCAGGTTAGCGCCAGCGTTTGCGACCAGCCCTTGGCGGTGATCGCGTCCGAGGCCGCATGGGCATAGCCGCAGAAGGCAGGGTAGGCATCGTCGCCAAAGCCAAGGACGGTTAGGGCGGCGCTTGGTGCATCTGCGGCATCCAGAGCAGTCAGGAACTCGGTCGCTGTATCGGGGGCGTCGCCGTCGCCATAGGTGGCGGCGAACAGCAGGATATGTTCTGCCTTGTTGTAAGTCTGGGGTGCGAAATCATTCATCTCGGCCAGATGCACGGATTTGCCTGCGGCATGGGCACATGCGGCAAAGGCGCGGGCAAAACGCCATGTGGTGCCCCCTTCGGATCCCACAAGGACTACCAGATCAGCCGCTTGCGCGCGGGTTTGCGGAACCTTTGCCTTACGCGAACGGCCCGAAAGCCAGACCAGCAGGCCAGTGCCCGACAGAACCGGAATTGATAGGCTGATCAGACCCAATAGCAGCCCCAGAACCGAGGCCCCTTGTCCCGTGTGCAGCAAATGCATCAGGTCCATGACCTTTGACGACATCGGGCGGTCGGCCCAAGTCAGCATCTGGCCTGTCGCGGGGTCGATGTAGCCTGCGCCTGCGTCGGTCTCGACCTGCCACGCCTGACCGGGAATACCGGCGCGGGGCAGGGTGATCTGGCGCAGGGTGTCGCCAGAGATGGCCACAAGGGCAGGCAGTTGGGTCGGGGATGGGGCGGTATCCGCGCTGACGGACATGGGGAAGGCGGGTTGCGGGCTGCCCTCATCGATCAGCCCAAGGGTCGAGGCCCCCATCCACAGCCCCGACAGCGACGATACCAGCAGACCGATGATCGCAAATCGCGCCAGCCTCAGGTGCAGCTTGCCCGCACCGTCGCCGTGATCGCGGCTGAAGATCTTGCGCCAGCCGCCAAGCCGCCTAGCCGCCAACCACAGGCCACTGATCCCCAGCGCGATCATCGCGCCGCTGGCGATCAGTACGATGATGTGGCCAGTGTCGGATAGGAATAGTGCTCGGTGCAGGTTCTCGAACCACAGTTCGGTTTGGCTCTGGGTCATAGGCCCCAAGACCGCGCCGGTCGCGGGATCAATAACCTGCTGGACAAAACCGTCGGGGCCAAAGGCGACGGCGGTCATGACGTTATTGTCGTTGACCAAAATCTGCTCGACCCCCGGCACCGATTGCATGACTGCCTCGGCCAGAGCGCCCGCGTTCAGGCGGGCGCTGGTCCGGTCGGCGTCCAGCAGCGGAAAGACTGACAGGATCGTGCCCGTCAGGGAAACCACAATTAGGATCAGCGCAAAGCCGATGCCCGCATATCGGTGCAAAGAGCGGAACATGGTCAGACCTCACATGTCAAAGCTGAACGAGGCCACATATCCGCGACCCGCCGTCGTCTGGCCTGCCGTGCTTTGATCAAGAGGCATGATGATCTCGGCGGGGCTGTTGGGCATGTGTTCAACGGCGGCGTCCATGCGGATCTGGTAGCCTGCGTTGATCAAAGCGTCCTCAACCTCGACCGAGATTTTCAAGGATTGGCCTGACCCGACCGACGCGCCACTGAGGCCCGCGATCTCTGACGAGGACCCGCCTGTGCCTGCGTACCAAGCCGACAGGTGGTCCCACCAACGGGACTTGCCTGACGCGATCCACAGATGGCGCACGAATTTTCCCTGCGCGTCGGTGATGTAATAGGCCAGATAGGCATCTTCGCCGCCGTAGTTGCGCAGGGTCGTGTTGATTGTCACCTCGGCGGCATTTGCAAGACCGGGGGCTGTCAGGGCAGTGGTCGCTGCAAGCAAAGAGGACAATAGCTTCATTGGAATTCTCCGTGGTTCGAAAAGGGCGCAAAGAGGATTTTACGCCGTCTGCGGTTCCTTCTCTTTGATCTGGCTGAAGTGAACCTGAAGTAGATGACCAAATGTCTTCAGCTTGCCTTCAGGTTCACAGAAGAGTGTAAAGGTTGTGCAGACAGCGGGGGTGAAAATGCGTGTTTTGCTGATCGAGGACGACAATGTGCTGGGTGGCGCAGTGGCGGACCAGATTCGCGCAGATGGTCACGGCGTGGATCGGGCGGCTCGGCTGGCTGACGCGCAGGACGCGCTGGATGCGCAACCCTTCGATCTGATCCTGCTGGACCTGATGCTGCCTGACGGGCGCGGTATCCCGTTTCTGAAAGCCTTGCGGGCGCGGGGGGATGTGACGCCAGTGATCATCCTGACGGCGCTGGATCAGGTCAGTGACCGGATCGCAGGGCTACAGGCGGGGGCCGATGACTATCTGGTGAAACCCTTTGATCTGGCCGAATTGTCTGCGCGGATCGGCGCGGTCTCGCGCCGTTATGCGGGTAACCCCAATCCGCTGGTCGAACTGGGGGATATCCAGATAGATCTTGGCGGGCGCGTTGTGACGCAGGCCGGACGGCTGGTTGCCTTGACCGCCCGCGAATGGGCGCTGCTTGAGGCATTTGTCAGTCGCCCCACCCAGCTTTTCACCAAAGCGCAGCTGGAAGAGCTTTTGTACAGCTTTGACGATAGTGTCGGCTCGAACACGATCGAGGTGCACGTCAGCCATTTGCGCAAGAAACTGGGCAAGGGGCTGATCGTGACGGAACGGGGCATGGGCTATCGGTTGGGCCAAACATGAGGCGCAGTTTGTCCCTAACGGCCCGCATCGGGATTTTTACCGGCGCACTGGTGACAGTGCTGTGGCTGGTTGCGTCCATCATCACCGTGGGCAAGCTGTTCCATGAAGTGGACGAAGTTTTCGACCGCGATCTGAAGGCCACCGCCGAGCGGCTGCTGCCGATCATCATC
>JAYZYX010000240.1:0-9029 GCA_036139795.1 Pseudomonadota bacterium
GCCTGGGCGCCGCATTTCCCGACCGGGATCGAGGTGTTCGAGCGCCTGGCGGTGGTCGATTACGGCGATCTGGTGTTCGACCCCGGCCGGCCGGCGGAGATTCCCGCCCGGATCGAGGCCCACGCCGCCCACATCCTGGCCGCCGGCAGTTCGATGGTCAGCCTCGGCGGCGACCATTTCATCGCCGGCCCGCTGCTGGCCGCCCACGCCGCCGTCCATGGCCCGCTCGCCCTGGTCCATTTCGACGCCCATAGCGACAGCTGGACCGATGACGCCGACCGCGTCGACCACGGCACCATGTTCTACCACGCCGCCAAGGCCGGGGTGATCGACCCGGCGGCCTCGGTGCAGATCGGCATCCGCACCTTCAACCCCGACCGCCACGGCTTCAACATCCTCGACGCGCCGGCCGTCCATAGCCTCGGGCCGGCGGCGCTGGCAGCAAGGATTTTAGAAATCGTCGGCGGCCACAAAGCTTATCTTAGCTTCGACATCGACGGGCTCGACCCGGCCTTCGCGCCGGGCACCGGCACGCCGGTGGCCGGCGGCCTGTCGACTGCTCAGGCGCTGGCCATCCTGCGCGGCCTTGGCGCCATCGACTGGGTCGGCATGGACCTGGTCGAAGTGGCGCCGGCCTATGACGTCAGCGACATCACCGCCCGGGCGGCGGCGACGCTGGTGTTCGAATATCTCGCCCTATTGGCCGGCCGCCGCGCCTAGGCGGCGTCGACCGCCCGCTGATAGGCCGGCCGCGCTTTCAGCCGCTCGATATAGGCGGTGACATTGGGCTTGTCGGAGATATCGCCGCCCAAGCGCGCCGAAACGATGGTCGCCTGGCCGGTGATGATGTCGGCGGCAGTGAATTCGCCGGTGAAATAATCGCGCCCCTCCAAGCCCTGTTCGACGGCCGCCAGCATTTGGCCGAGCAGCTTGCTGGCGCGTTTGACATTGGTCTCATTGCGCCGTTCCGGCGGCAGCAACACGGTTTCCACCACCATCGTGTTGACCGGCGGCATCAACATGCCTTCGGCGTAGTGGAACCATTGCAGATAGGTCGGGAATTCCGGCGCGTCGACCGCCGGCACCAAGCGGCCGCCGCCATGGCGGGCGAGCACATATTGAATGATCGCACCGGATTCGAAGATCACCTGGCCGTCATCCTCCAAGGCCGGCACCCGGCCCATCGGATGGACCTTGCGATATTCCGGCGCGCGCATTTCCGGCGCGCCGAGCTTGAACAATTCCAGCTCATAGGGCAGCCCCAATTCCTCGAACAACCAGACGATTCGATGCGAACGGGTGTTCGGCGCGTGGTAAATTTTCATCCCTCTCCCTCCCCCGGAAAAAACTCTCGCGCCATCATCGCCTTAAACACGGCGAAAGCCAAGCCGGCCGGGCGGGGCGGCGCGGCGATTTACGAGCCGCGTTCCGGGGGTCGGGCCGCCAGTAGGGCCTTGATTTCGGCCAGCTCGGCGGCGAGCGCGTCATAGCGCGCCGCGAGCTCCGTCGGCGAAATGTCCGCCGCCGCCTCGTCCTTTTGCAGGCTTTGCATGCTGTCGATGATGATCGCGATAAAAAGGTTCAGCACGGTGAAGGTCGATAACATGATGAAGCTGACGAAAAACAGCCAGGCCAGGGGGTAAACCTCCATCACCGGACGGACGATGCCCATCGACCAGCTTTCCAGGGTCATGATCTGGAACAAGGAATAGGTCGACGCGCCAATGCTGCCGAACCAATCGGGAAAGGCCGCGCCGAACAGTTTGGTGGCGATCACCGCGAAGACATAGAACACCAAGCCCAACAGCGCGCTGATCGCGCCGACGCCGGGCACCGCGCGCAACAAGGCGGCGACGATGCGGCGCAATTGCGGGAAAATCGACAACAGGCGCAGCACCCTGAGGATCCGCAAGGTGCGCAAAACCAAAAAGCTGTCATCGATCGGCATCACCGTGATCAGGACGATGGCCAGGTCGAACAAGCTCCACGGATCGCGGAAAAAGCGCCCCCCGCAGGCGAAAATCCGCAAGCCCACCTCGACCGCAAAAACCACGATGACGACCTGATCGAAAACGCTTAGCAGCGGGTCGGCGACGGCCACCACCGCCGGCATCGTTTCCCGCCCGATGGCAACCGCGTTGACGACGATCAGGGCGATGATCGCTCGCTGGAAAATCGCGTGCTCAACCCAAGCGGCGACGCGCGCCCGCGCCGCGGCGACACCGGCCATGGCGAAACTCCCGAATAAAAAGATTGGCTATAATTAGCGAGGTTCAGGGCGACCGACAAGACGGGCGCCATCACCGCAGGGCGGTCAGAAATTCCTTGATCAACTGATTGAAACGCGCCGGGTGTTCCAATGACGCCAAATGCTGCGCGGGCTCAAGCCATTTAAGCTCACAATTGGGTATCAGCCGGGCCATTTTCTCCGACACCTCGCGGGGCGCGCCGGGATCGTCAGGCGTGGCGACCACCAGCGCAGGCACCTCAATCGACGACAATCGGTCGGTGGTGTCGAGCGCGCACATGGCCGCCGAAGCGGCGTCGAAGCTAGCCGGCGTGAACCGGCCGATCGCCGCCTCCATATAAAGATACCCGGGGATTTCCTGTTCCGCCGCCTGCGCCGTGAACCAGCGTTTCAAGAGCGGCGCGCGAACCGCCTCGACTCCCCCTTGAAGCGCCTGGTCGGCGCGCTCCCGCCACATTTTGGTTTGCTCCTCGGTATACTCGCAAGTTGAGTTGACAAGCGTGAGAGAAGCTAACCGCGCGGGATATTCAAGCGCGAAAGTCTGCGCGATTTGACCGCCCAAAGAAACCCCGCAGAAATGAACTTTCTCAATGTCCAAGGCGTCGCAGAGCCCGGCCACGTCACCGGCCAGCATCTCCAAAGTGTAGGGGCCTGGCGGGGCGTCGCTTTGCCCATGGCCGCGGGTGTCGAAGCGAAGGACCCTGAAATCACCGAACGCCTCCATATGAGGGTCCCAGTAATGGTGGTCCGAAGCGAAACAGTGATTTAAACAGACAACAGGCGCGTCGGCGGGGCCACTCAGCTCAAATAACATATTGATCCGTCCGGTATCGATAATTCCTTTTTTCATGGCCGCGGCCTCCAATAAAAACTGATCATTTTCGGGTGAGTATATCGGCCGCTAACGCAGCCGCGACGTCTCGTCGAAACCCTACCATCCAGGCCGCCGTAAACCCACCTCTCGCGCGCATTATCGTGGCGATTTTTGGCGCCTCGCCCTACCGTGGTTTCTCTTGAAAAGGGTTATGCCACGACGGACTGGATTCGTCGTCTTGGCATGGTTTACCTCTCCGTTAATCCAGCCATGATTTCGATTACGGTGGGCTTTTTGACCGGATCACCGATAATTTTGTGATCGCGCGCGTTCATTAAAGGGATCTGAAAGTGGTGGTAGCGGAGGAGGGACTTGAACCCCCGACACGCGGATTATGATTCCGCTGCTCTAACCAACTGAGCTACTCCGCCATACGGTGTGGCTCATCTACGGTGTGGGGCGGGGGAGGTCAAGAACGAAAAACCAGGAAATCCGAAAATTCCGCAGATTTTTTCGCGGTGATCTGAAAGCCCGTTTCGGTGGTGTGTCGGGCTTGGGCGCACGGGGGCTCTGCCCCCGAACCCCCGAGGTATTTTCACCAAGATGAAACAGTTAGGTGAGCCGTTCGATCGCGATCGCCGTTGCTTCGCCCCCGCCGATGCAGAGTGAGGCGACGCCTCGTTTAAGGTCATGAGTTTGCAGAGCTGCGAGCAAGGTCACCATGATGCGGGCCCCTGATGCGCCGATGGGATGCCCCAATGCGCAAGCGCCCCCGTGGATGTTGACCTTATCGTGCGGCAGATCGAGATCGCGCATGGCTGCCATAGCGACAACGGCGAATGCCTCATTCACCTCAAAAAGATCCACATCCTTGAGAGCCCAGCCGGTTTTGGCAGCCAGTTTTTCCATGGCGCCGATGGGGGCCGTCGGGAAGAGGTTTGGCTGGTGAGCGTGAGTCGTATGGCCCGCGATCCGCGCAAGCGGTGTGAGACCTTGGGCCAATGCCTGACTTTCACGCATCAGTACCAATGCCGCCGCGCCGTCCGAGATCGAAGAGGCGTTGGCAGATGTTACGGTGCCGTCTTTCGCAAAGGCCGGACGCAGGGTCGGGATTTTGTCCAGACGGGCTTTACCGGGCTGTTCATCAATGCTGATGACAGTATCGCCCTTGCGGGTCGAGACGGTGACAGGTGTGATCTGGTCGGTGAAATGTCCGTCAGCGATGGCCGCCTGCGCCCGTTTGAGCGAGGAAATGGCATAGTCATCCTGCTGTTCGCGGGTGAAGCCGTAGGACTGGGCGCATTCCTCGGCGAAGGTGCCCATGAGGCGGCCTTTGTCATAGGCGTCTTCGAGGCCATCGAGGAACATATGGTCCAGCACAGCGCCATGACCCATCCGGTAGCCGCCCCGCGCCTTTGGCAGCAGGTATGGGGCGTTGGACATACTTTCCATGCCGCCAGCGACGACTGCTGAGGCGCTGCCCGCCAGCAATATATCGTGGCCCAGCATCGCAGCTTTCATCCCCGAGCCGCACATTTTATTCACCGTGGTCGCCCCAGCGGCTAGGGGCAAGCCCCCTGCCAGAGCAGCCTGCCGAGCGGGCGCTTGGCCCTGTCCTGCGGGTAGGACGCAGCCCATGATGACCTCTTCGATGGCCTCGGGCGAGAGCTGCGCGCGCTGGACTGCGGCGCGAATTGCCTCGCCCCCCAGTGCGCTGGCTGCGACCCCGTCGAAATCCCCTTGAAAGCCGCCCATGGGCGTGCGGGCCATGCCGACGATGACTACCGAATCTGTTGCTGACATCTTTGCCTCCTATTTTTACCGCGGGGCCATGCGGAGGGCGCCGTCCAGACGGATCACCTCACCATTCAGCATGGTGTTTTCACAGATATGGCGCACGAGGGCCGCGTATTCTGCCGGCTTCCCGAGGCGCGACGGGAATGGCACCGATGCCCCGAGCGAGTCCTGAACGTCTTGGGGCAAGCCTGCCATCATTGGTGTTTCAAAAATACCGGGTGCGATGGTGACCACGCGCACACCGTGGCGGGCCAGTTCGCGAGCGGCAGGCAGGGTCAGCGCGGCAACGCCCCCTTTGGAAGCCGCATAGGCCGCCTGTCCGATCTGCCCGTCAAAAGCGGCAATCGAGGCCGTGTTGATGATCACGCCGCGCTCTCCGTCGGGGCCAGGGGCTGCTTTGACCATCGCGTCAGCGGCGAGGCGCAGCATGTTGAAGGTGCCGATCAGGTTGATCTGAATGGCGCGGGAAAAGCTGTCCAGATCGTGGGGGCCATCGCGGCCTGCGATCTTTTCCCCCGGTGCAACACCGGCGCAGTTCACCAGACCGTCCAGCCGACCAAAGGCCTTGAGGGCAGCGTCGATTGCCGCCTGCCCATCCGTGGCACTGGTCACATCCGTGCGGCAAAAGACTGCGCCCTGCCCCAGTGCCTCGGCCTGCGCCGCGCCTGCGGCCTCATTCACGTCCGCGATCAGCACCTTGGCACCTGCGCCCACCAGCATTGTCGCCACGGCCGCGCCTAGGCCCGAACCTGCGCCTGTGACCACAAAAGCCTTTTCCGAAATATCCATTTTGTCCTCCGTCCCCACGCCTCCCGCGCGGGCTTGCGCGCAGAGTAGACGTTGGAAGGTGGCAATCAATGACATCAATTGACTTGAATGATGATCGAAAATGCCATGTTCTGTGGCGATGGAAACGCCTCATATCTCGGCTGAGTTCATCGAAGATGCCCTGTCCTGCCTGCGCAGCGCAGGTCACGACCCTGCGCCTTTGCTGGAAGGGCTGGATGTTGCCAAACCGGTCTCGGCCCAGACCTATGGCCAGCTCTGGTGGCACATCGCGCAGGTTATGCAGGATGAATTCTTTGGTCTGGGGGCGCGGCCTATGCGGCCCGGTAGTTTTGCCTTGATGTGTCAGGCGACGGTCGGAGCGGCGAATTTGCGGCAGGCGCTGCAACGGGCGCTTCGGTTTCTGACCGTTGTTCTGGACCATCCTGCAGGGGCGCTGACCGTACAGCAGGGCGAGGCGGTGATTACTCTGACCGACACCCATCCGCGCAGTGCCTTTGCCTACCGCACCTATTGGCTGATTCTGATGGGAGTCGCGTGCTGGCTGGTGGGACGACGCCTGCCCTTGATGCGCTTGGACTTTGCCTGCCCTGCACCAGTGGACCGCAGCGAATACGGCCAGTTCTTCGGAGCGCCTGTCACGTTCAACGCTGATGCCACACGGCTGGTGCTGGATGCCCGCCATCTGACCTTGCCATGTATTCAGAATGAAACCAGCCTGAGTCTCTTTTTGAGAAAAGCGCCTGCAAATATTCTGATCCGCTTTCGCCACGATCAGGAAACCGCTGCCCGCGTCCGGCAATTTCTAGGAAACTTGGCCGCCGAAGATTGGCCGGACTTTGATGCGCTGGCGAAATCCCTGAAAACCTCGGCCGCCACATTGCGCAGACGCCTTAAGGCCGAAGGGCAAAGCTATCTGGCGATCAAGGATGATTTGCGGCGCACCCGTGCGCGGCGGATGCTAGAGGACCCGAACCAGACCGTCGCGCAAATCGCCGCCACCTTGGGCTATTCCGAACCCAGCGCCTTTTTCCGCGCCTATCGCAAATGGACAGGCACCAGCCCGCGCAAACGGGTTTAGGGCAAAACAAAACCCCCGTGGCGCAGCCTCGGGGGTTCCAGACACTTTTCAGTGGCGAATGTCTTAGAGACCTTCGCGCTGGGCCTTCTTACGCGCCAATTTACGGGCACGGCGAATCGCTTCGGCCTTCTCACGAGCCTTCTTTACAGAGGGCTTCTCGAAGTGCTGCCGTAGCTTCATCTCACGGAATACGCCTTCACGCTGAAGCTTCTTTTTCAGGGCACGAAGCGCCTGATCAACATTGTTATCGCGAACACTGACCTGCATAGTGGTGTCACCACCTTTCTAGTCTAAAGTTTCGATGCATTGCAGGAAGTGGCCATATAGCATCGGGCGCCCTATTTGTCTAGCATGGCTGCAAGACAGACAGGAGAGTCCGATGAACACGCCGTCCGATAGTGCGCAAACCCAGTTGCTGGATGCGATCGTCATGCACGTTCCCTTTGACGGCTGGACCAAACCCGCCTTCGATATGGCGGTCGCCGACACCGGAATGTCCTCTGAAATGGCCAAGATCATCTGCCCGCGCGGTGCGCTGGATCTGGCGGCTGCCTATCACCGTGCAGGCGACGCGCAGATGGTTCAGCGGATGCAAGAGGCTGATCTGAACGCCATGAAAATCCGCGAAAAGATCGCGTTCGGTGTGCGCACCCGCCTTGAGCTGGTTGAGGACAAGGAACTGGTCCGTCGCGGCATGACTCTGTTCGCTCTGCCCCAACATGCGGGCGAAGGCACCAAACTGGTGTGGGAGACCTGCGACAAGATCTGGAACGCCATTGGCGACACCTCGGACGATGTGAACTGGTATTCCAAGCGGGCCACCTTGTCAGGCGTCTACTCGACCACCGTGCTGTATTGGCTTGGCGATGACAGCGAAGGCCATGAGGCCACATGGGCCTTCCTTGACCGCCGGATCGACAACGTCATGCAGATCGAGAAGTTCAAAGCCCAGATGCGCAACAACCGTTTGCTATCCAAGATGATGGCAGGGCCGAACATGATCCTCTCCAACATCCGCGCCCCGCACAACCGTGGTTACCGCGACCTGCCCGGTCACGTGTCGGCGGATCAAGATACTCAGAAATAACAGGATTTTCCATGACCCAAGATATGCGCGTGATCGAGATCGCCCAAGCTGGCGGACCCGAGGTGCTGACCCCCGCCCGCCGCGCCATTCCAGCGGCGAAAGCCGGTGAAGTGGTAATCAAAGTGGCTTACGCAGGCGTCAACCGCCCTGACGCTCTGCAACGGGCGGGCCTCTACAACCCGCCTCCCGGTGCCAGCGATCTGCCCGGTCTGGAGTGTTCCGGCACCATCAGCGCCATCGGAGAAGGTGTGTCTGACTGGAAGGTCGGCGATCAGGTCTGCGCCCTGCTGCCCGGTGGCGGCTATGCGGAATATGTGGCGACCCCTGCCGCACACTGCCTGCCCGTCCCCCAAGGCATGAGCCTTGATCGCGCCGCCTGCCTGCCCGAGACCTTCTTTACCGTCTGGTCCAACGTCTTTCAGCGCGGCGGCCTGACCGCGGGCGAGCGGTTCCTGATCCACGGCGGCTCATCGGGCATTGGCACAACAGCGATCCAGCTGGCGAACCACTTTGGCGCACGGGTCTTCGTCACCGCAGGCTCGGCCGAGAAATGTCAGGCCTGTCTGGATTTGGGCGCTGAACGGGCGATCAACTATCGCGAAGAGGACTTCGTCGAGATTCTCCGCGCCGAGGGCGGGGCCAATCTGATCCTCGATATGGTCGGCGGAGACTATCTTCCCCGAAATGTGAAGTGTCTGGCCGATGATGGCCGCCTTGTGCAGATCGCCTTCCTGCAAGGGCCAAAGGTCGCACTGAACTTTGCGCAGGTGATGACCCGTCGTCTGACCATCACCGGCAGCACCCTGCGCCCACAAAGCGATCTGGCCAAAGCCAAGATCGCCGCGGCCTTACGCGAACATGTCTGGCCGCTGCTGGATGCGGGCCGCATCGGCCCCGTCATGGACAGCGAATTCGCACTGGAAGACGCCGCCAAGGCCCATGCCCGCATGGAAAGCAGCGGGCATATCGGCAAAATCGTGATGAAGGTCGGCTAAGGCCCCTTAACGGATGGGATCAAACAGCGCGTCTTTCATCGTGCAGTCCTTGATCACATCCGCACCGCACGGCACCGGCGTCAGGTCTTTCGACAGACAGATACGGACCTCTTGAATGCGGCCATCAATGCAGGTGACCGTCAATTCATCAGGATCAATCGTCGGATTGACCTTAATGAACGCCTCTTCAACCAATTTCGCGGGCAGCTTCACGGACTTGT
>JAYZYX010000241.1:0-5717 GCA_036139795.1 Pseudomonadota bacterium
AAGAGCCCATGCGTCGGCAAGCGCCGGCAGGGCGGTCGCGAAGAGATCCATCGCACCGTTCTTTCGGTTGAATTTTTAGGAGGTATGAGGGTGCGCGGGTCCGCTCAGAGACGGACCCGCAGACGCGCCGATTACTCGATCGTCACGCCGTAAGAGGTCTTGAGCCAGTCAATGACATAGGCTTTGGCCTCGGGGGTTACGGTGGTCGCCTCATTGGTGGCCTTAACGGCCCCCTCGCCTACAAACATCGGGTACTGGCCCACTTCGTTCGACGAGATTTCCTTGAAATCAGGACGGGCGCGCACGGCCTCGAAGGCGGCGACATAGGTGTCGATCACCTCTTGCGGGGTCTCTTTGGGCAGGAAAGCGATTTTCTGGGACGGGTAGCCCGAGATAAAGAATGCCTTCCACGCATCCCACGCCACGCCTTCGGTTTCACAGCCCTCTGTCGCGGCGCAGACCTCTTTGAAGGACGGCATATCGGGGAAGGTCGGGTCGCGCACGATCATACCGTCTTCATCCAATGCGCCCCAGCTCATCATCGGGACGGCGGTGCCTGCGGCCACCAGATCAGCGGCTCCCGAAATGTAACCTGAAGAGGTCTGGTAATCGATCGTCGCCTCGCCCCGCTCGAACATCAGACGGCCATCGCCGCGGCCCTTGATGCCGAACACCGGCTCGACGTTCATCCCCAGCAGCTTCCACGCCAGCAGCGGCACCAGATCAAGACCGGTGGCCCCTTGCGATCCGAAAATCAGGTCCACATCCTTCAGCCCGTTGGCCGAGCCATCAAACTTTGCGCCATCCTCGGTGTTCAGATAGGCCACGCCGCCTGTGCCGGTCGCCATGACCGGAATCCAGTCATTATATTCGTAGCGCACGCGCGGATCGCTTAGCAGGTAGGGGAACTGGGTTGATCCCGACGATCCGAACAGCAGCGTGCCATCCTTATGTTTTTGCTCCTGAAACCAGTTCGCCCCTTTGGTAGAACCGGCGCCGGGCATGAATTTGACCACAACCGTCGGCTGACCCGGCAGCTCTTGTGCCAAGAGCGGCGCAAAGAAGTTTGCCCACTTGGCCGAACCGCCGGTTTCCGAAAACGGGATGACCCATTCAATGGTCTTGCCGCTAAAATCGACCTCGGCCAACGCAGGGGCCGCGGCAAAGGCAAGAGCAGCAACAGAGGCTGCAAGATGCTTGATGGTCATTGGTGTCCTCCCTAGACCTTAACAGTACCGAACGCGCGTCCGGTGCACTTGATGTTCTTTTCCCGAGGGATTGATTCCCTCCTCCAACGGCGTCACCATGACGTTCCAACCTTGCGCGAAACTTGCGCATCATGACAAAGAAGTAATCATGCGCATCGCAGTCATCGAAGATAACGAGGCTTTGGCGAACGGGATCGCCTTTCGTCTGCGGGACCGCGGCCACGCGGTCGATCTGCTGCATGACGGGCAAGAGGCCGACGCCTTTCTGGCGCAAGAAGGGGCCGATCTGGTGGTGCTGGATCTGAACCTGCCCTTGATGGATGGCATTGATGTGCTGCGGTCCTTGCGCCGACGCGGGGACAACACGCCCGTCATCCTGCTGACCGCCCGTTCTGAAACCGCCGAGCGTGTGGCAGGTCTGGATGCCGGTGCCGATGACTACCTGACCAAACCCTTCGAGATGGACGAGCTTGAGGCACGCCTGCGCGCGATGGCCCGCCGCAAGAACCTTGAGTTTTCCGCCTGCGATACCCTTGGCCCGTTGGTCTTTGACCGCAACGGGCGGCAGTTGCTTCAGGACGGCCAGCCCATCGACATACCTCGCAAGGAAATCGCCACGCTGGAATGCCTGCTGGAACGGCGCGGGCGCATCGTGTCAAAGTCCCAGTTGATCACCCATGTCTACGGGACCGGCTCTGACGCCGATGACAGCGCGATCGAGCCCCATGTCTCGCGTTTGCGCAAGCGGCTGGAACCCTTTGGAATCCGGATCAAAACCGCCCGCGGCCTTGGCTATATGCTGGAAATCGCCAGTGTCTGAGAGACCGCAGGCCAAGCCGCAAAAAGCGATGTCATTGCGGATGCGCCTGTTTCTGGTGATCCTTCCGCCGCTTTTGCTGGTCTCGGTCATGTTGGGGATCTGGCGGTTCAAGGCAGCACAAGACACCTCGGAAGAGCTGTTCGACCGCAGCCTTCTGTCCGCCGCCCTAGCGATTTCCCGCGATGTATCGATCTCTGACGGGGATGCCCTGTCCCCCAGCACGCGCAGCTTTATCTCGGACGCTGGCGGGGGCGAGATTTTTTACCATGTCACGGGGCCGGGAGGTTACTACGTGACCGGTTACGCCTATCCGCCGCGCTCTGAGCAAGCCGCGAACAGCGATCTGCCAAGCTATTACCTTGCCGATTACAGGGGCGAGGAAATGCGGGTTCTGCGGATGACCGAAAGCAAGACCATCGGCAACCTCTCGGGCGAGATTGTCGTGACCGTCTGGCAAAGGGTCAGTGACAGGCAGGCCTTTGCCCGCGATCTGGCCCTGCGGGCCATCGCCTTGATGGGCGGGTTGATCGGGGCGCTGACCTTTACGATCTGGTTCGGGGTGCAGGTTGGCTTGCGTCCGTTGAATGACCTGCAACAGGCCATCCGCCGCCGCTCGCCCGATGATCTGGGTCACATCCGCAGGCCCGTCCCCTATGAGGTAGCCGGTGTCGTGCAAACCCTGAACCGCCTGTTTGGACAGGTGCAGGACAGTATCGAATCCCATCAGGCCTTTATCTCTGACGCGGCCCACCAGCTGCGCAACCCTGCCGCAGCACTGCTGGCGCTGGCTGAAACCTTGCCCGACGTCAAAGACCCGGCCGAGCGCGCCCTGCGCGAGGCCGAACTGATCGCCGCCGCCCGTGCCTCGGCGCGGCTGGCGGATCAACTCTTGTCACTGGAACGGCTGCGCTACGGCTATGGCGGCGACATGACCCGCTGCGATCTGACCGAAACCGTCCACGAGATTTGCCAGCGCCTTGCGCCGGTGGCCCTGTCCCGCGATCTGGATTTCTCGTTCGAGCCGTGGCCCGAGCCGCTTTGGGTCCATGCCGATCAGGTGCTGATCGGTGAGGCGATTGCCAATGTGATCGAAAACGCCCTGCGGCACGGCGGGGCCTCTATGACGCGGATCGCTGTTCGCATGACAAAAGACGGCGAAAAGGTTGCTGTGACGGTGCAGGATGACGGCATCGGCATCCCCTTTGAGCAGGCAGACATGGCCTTTCGCCGGTTCTCGCAATTGCGCCACGGGGAAGGGACGGGCCTTGGCTTGGCCATCGTCGAACAAGTGATGCGCACCCACGGGGGCAGCGCCCGTCTAGAACCAACAGACAAAGGCACCTGCGTCCGGCTAGAGCTATCGGCTGCCTGACCTGTAATTCTTTCTTAAGCAAATCCACCGAAGTCGGCGCCGCGTTTTGCGCCGCAAAGATGCACCCGAAAGGCTGCCCGAAATAGAATCAGTAAGCCTTCGTCAAGTGGGGAATTCTGACCGCGGCCTAAGAGAAAAGCGAAAATTTCTAAGTTTTTAAGGGAATTATTGCCGCCCCATGCCTACGGACGCCTAGGAAATAATCATAATTACCTACCGCACATCCCGAAAAGTAGGCTCAGTTCACGCCGCCACGGCCCTATACCAGTATACACAAAGATGTATGGATAAAGGGTCGGTATGCGTTTCAAATATAAACTGGGGCTTGCACTTCTGGCGGCTGGTATGATCCCGATCGGGGCTTCAGCAGTTTCCAGTTGATTTAATCTTTTCGCATCATTAATGATCATCTTAATGAAGAAACTTGTCAGCATCAGCGTCGCCGCCAAGGCCTTGGGTGTCACGCCCCTCACTCTCCGGCGATGGGATGAGAGCGGGCGCCTTAAACCTGACTCTGTGACGGCAGGCGGACGACGCCGCTACGATCTTGCGAAATTACAGCCTAAACTTTTTCAGACTGTTGGTCCGAAGGCGCGACAGACAATTGCTTATGCGCGCGTCTCGTCTCACGATCAGAAGCAAGACCTTGAACGTCAGGCCCAGGTATTAGAGGCCTACTGCGCCGCGCAGGGGTGGACCTGCGAGGTTGTGGCGGATCTTGGCTCTGGCATGAATTATCGGAAAAAAGGTTTGAAGCGCTTGCTCGATGATATCATCGAGGATCGCGTTGGCCGACTGGTTATCACACACAAGGATCGCCTTCTGCGCTTTGGTGCTGACTTGGTCTTTGCGATTTGTGAAGCAAAGGCTGTCGAGGTTGTTATCCTAAACCAGGGTGAGGACACATCTTTCGAAGAAGATCTCGCACGGGACGTGCTTGAAATCATCACTGTCTTCAGTGCACGCCTCTATGGCGCACGATCACGAAAGAATGCCAAGCTCATCGCTGGACTTAAGGCCGCTGCTGAAGAGGCTGGCAATGGCGCTTGATGGAGCATCCGCATCCACCCGCATTATGACGGTTCATCGCATGGCACTGGATGTGACAAGAGCGCAAGATGCTCTTTTCTCGCAGTGTGCTGGTATTGCGCGTTTCAGCTGGAACTGGGCACTCGACCGGTGGCAACGCGAATATGCTATGCATCAGGCGGATAGCGCCCTGCCAAAGCCCAGTGAAGCTGCGCTGCGCCGTGCGCTCAATGGGATCAAAGGGGATGAATATCCCTGGATGCTTCAAGCACCAAAGTCTGTTCCACAGCAAGCGATCAAGAATCTTGGCGCAGCGTTCAAGGCTTTCTTTACGGGTCGCGCACGATACCCGCGCTTCAAAGCAAAGGATATCTCAAGAGAAAGCTTCCGACCCGATAATGGCCCTGGCACCTTCCGCGTTGAGGGGCAGCGGCTGAAGCTGCCGCGGATCGGATGGGTGCGCATGCGTGAAGATCTCCGTTATGGGAATGATCTGAACCCCATCCTTAAATCCGTTACCATCTCCCGAAGTGCGGGGCGATGGTTTGCATCAATCGCTGTCGAGATTGATCATCAGGCACCCGCACGGCCGATATCCGGCGTGCTTGGCGTGGATCTGGGAGCGAGTGCGCTGGCAACGCTCAGTGATGGCACCACGATTGCTGGCCCAAAGGCTTTAGGCGCCAATCTGAAGCGGCTGGCACGCCTGCAGCGCAGCCATGCGCGTAAGAAGAAAGGTGGAAAGAACAGGGCGCGCTCGCGGGCGCGTATCGCGCGCCTACACGACCGCATCCGAAACATCCGGCAAGATAGTCTGCACAAGCTCACCACGGGTTTGGCGCGCAGCGCAGGCACTGTTGTGATCGAGGATTTGAACGTACGCGGCATGATGGCCAACCGCCGCCTTGCGCGCGCCATATCCGACATGGGCTTTTTTGAATTCCGCCGACAGTTGAGCTATAAGCTCGCGCGGGCCGGCGGCACACTCATCGTGGCTGACAGGTTCTTTGCTTCGAGCAAGACCTGTTCAAACTGCGGTGAAAAAGCGGATACACTTCCGCTCTCGGTTCGTTCCTGGACCTGCGCCACATGTGGCGCGCAGCACGATCGCGATGTCAATGCTGCGATCAACTTGAAAAATCTGGCCGGTAGCGAGGGCCCATTGGTCCGTCCGGTGACAGCTTGTGGAGTGGAAGGCGCTGGCGCTGGGGATGACCCCGGCGTGAAACCAGTCACGATGAAGCAGGAATTGGACAATGATCAGAAAAGACCAAGTCCATGAAAGCGG
>JAYZYX010000242.1:0-6058 GCA_036139795.1 Pseudomonadota bacterium
AACCTAGAGATCGACACGCTGGCCCGCTACGTGGCGCGCCTGCAAGAATGGTCATAAAGATATATTCATATCTTATTGAGTGATCCTGCCTGACTGCGCTATTCTGGCGTTAAGTGAGGGAGGATCACATGACTCAATTCAAACCCAGCCGTCGCGACCTGCTAAAGGTTTCCGCGATGGCTCCTGCCTTGGCGCTGACCGCAACCGCACCCCGTGCGCAGCTTGCAGGACCCGTCGCTGGCGATAACCCCAGCCATTTCAGCTTTTCCATCGGGGATGCGCAGCTGACGGTGATTTCGGACGGTTTCATGACCGTGCCGGTTAGCGGTCTTGGCATCAACGTCGCCCCCGAAGAGGTGCAGGCGTTCATGGACAGCTATTTCCTGTCCCCGACGGAAAGCATCTCGCACACCAACCACCTGTATATCGAGATTGGCGATGCGCGTATTCTGGTCGATGTGGGCTCGGGCAACCGCTTTATGCCGACCACTGGGCGCTTGATGGCTAACTTGGATGCGGCGGGCATTGATCCTGCGGGCATCACCCATGTGATCATCACCCACGCACACCCCGACCACATCTGGGGCATTCGCGATGATTTCGATGAGGCGATCTTTCCCGACGCCGAATACATCATCGGTCAGGTGGAACATGACTTCTGGCTGCAAGACGGCTTGGCAGCCTCATCGCCGGCAGAGATGCAGCAGTTCGTGGTGGGGGCGGTCAACTCGCTTCAGGTGGATGGCGCGGACTGGACGCTGGCGGCAGATGGGGACGAGGTTGTTCCGGGCGTGCGCCTGATCGCAACCCCCGGTCACACGGCGGGGCATATGGCAGTTCACATTGAAAGCAACGGCCAGCAGTTGATCGCGCTGGGGGATGCGATGAACCATGCCTACATGAACTTTGCCCACCCCGATTGGTACAACGGCTTCGATATGGACGGGGCGCAAACGGTGGCCACACGAAAAAGCCTGCTGGATCGGGCGGCCGCAGACCGGATCACCATCATGGCCTATCACTTCCCGTTCCCCGGGGTTGGCCATGTGATGCGGGACGGTGAGGCGTATCGCTTCATCCCAGCACTTTGGCGTTTCAAAGGTTAGGTCAAAACATCCTTTTTGACGCCTCCGATTTTACTTTGCGGACTGGCATTGTGTTCAGGCTAAATCGGAGGAAAGCTTGGGAAAGCCAGCATTTTTCCTGATCGGGCCACCCAGTCGTTCCGCAAGTTTGCTGTGGCGCTGGCTTGGGGCACATCGGGATGTATTCATGACTGCACGGCGTGAGCTTGGCTTCCATGCCTTCAAAGGTATGGATCCCGATGCCTTGAGCCCAATTGACCCGCTTTTGGCGGATGCGGTCACCCGCTCGGACGAATATTCCCTTGCGTTCCAGATTGGCCAGTCGCGGCTGACGGGCGATGCCAGCACAATCAACGGCTTGATGCCGGAACTGGCCGCCACCATCGCCGCAGATGTGCCGCGGGCCAAGGTCGTCATCACGCTAGAGCCGCCCATTCTGCGTGCCTATATGGCCTATCAGTTCAATCGCACCCGCGGCATTGAAAAGGCACGCAGCTTTCATGAGGCGCTGGCGCTTGAGCCTGCGCGTCTGCGCACCAATGCCTCGCCTTTTCTTCAGTACACGGTCGGCAGCCGCTACCGCCGCTTGGTCGAGGCGTATACAGCCGCGTTCGGGCGCGAAAACGTGCATATCTTGATCGCGGACACAACCTATGTACCAGTCGGCAAAGCGCTGCGGGATATGTGCGAATTCCTCGGGATCAGCCCGCCACCCGAAGACGCTGTTCTGGGGATGGAATGGCAAAGCCTGCGTCTGGAAGATCGCTTTACCCGTGCGCTGGCCGACTGGCGGATAGGGGGGCTGCGCGCCGACTTCCGCAAGGGCGTTGCCAAGGACGTGCGTTGGTTGGAAAAGCATCTGGCATTGGCGCTGACCAGCTGGATCCCGTCCGAAGATAGCGATCCCGAAGCAGACAGCGCCGATCCCTGAGATGCTGCATTTGGGCACAGTCTGTCTGCCCTGATCCTGCTAGTGTTACCTTGGCGGCTGGGGTATCCCGAAGGGACTGACCAAGGAGAGCCATGATGTCCGAAGACACCAGCTATGAGACCCCGGGCCCCGTCGAAGAAAATCTTCGGGATGCAATCTCACCCATCGAAGAGGTGATCGAGGACGCCCGCAATGGCCGGATGTATATTCTGGTGGACCACGAAGACCGCGAGAACGAAGGCGATCTTTGCATTCCTGCCCAGATGTGTACCCCCGAGGCGATCAACTTTATGGCCACATATGGCCGTGGCCTGATCTGCCTGACCCTGACCGGCGAACGGATCGAGGCACTGGACCTGCCGTTGATGGCCTCGCAAAACAGCTCGCGCCATACTACGGCCTTTACCGTCTCGATTGAGGCCCGCGAAGGCGTCAGCACCGGCATCTCGGCCCATGACCGCGCCCGCACTGTTGCGGTGGCGATTGACGCAGGCAAGACCGGCGCAGACATTGCCACCCCCGGCCACATCTTCCCCTTGCGTGCCCGCGACGGCGGCGTTCTGGTCCGCGCGGGCCACACCGAGGCGGCCACCGACGTGGCGCGTCTGGCAGGGCTGAATCCCTCGGGCGTGATCTGCGAGATTATGAATGACGATGGCACCATGGCACGTCTGCCGGATCTGGTGGCCTTTGCGCAGCGTCATGGCCTGAAGATCGGCACCATCAGCGATCTGATCGCCTACCGCCGCCGCTACGACAACCTTGTGAAACTGGAAAGCGAAAGCCAGATAACCTCGGAATTCGGCGGTGACTGGACCATGCGTGTCTACACCGACACTACCCAAGGGGCGCAGCATATCGCCTTGATCAAAGGGGATATTTCCGGTGATGCGCCCGTGCTGGTACGTATGCACGGCCTTGATCCCATGCTGGACATGATCGGCACCGGCCCCAAAGGCCGCGCGTTTGAATTCAGTCAGGCGATGAAAGACGTCGCCGCCGAGGGCAGGGGTGTTGTGGTCCTGCTGCGCGATCTACAGATGAAACTGGCGGCCGAAGTCTCGCCCCAGACCCTTCGCCAATACGGTCTCGGGGCGCAAATCCTGACCCATCTGGGCCTGCACAAGCTGACGCTGCTCACCAACTCGCCCACACCGAAAGTTGTCGGCCTCGATGCCTATGGGCTAGAGATCACCGGAACCCGCAAAATCTCGGAGGCCGAATAATGGCTGCCAATGAACAGCACTACACGCTGGACCGCCCCACATTCGACAAGCCGGTCAAATTGCTGATCGTCGTTGCGCCCTACTACAAGGACATCGTTGATAACCTGCTAACCGGCGCTTGCGCCGAGATCGAGGCCGCTGGCGGCACCTATGAGGTCGCCGAAGTGCCCGGCGCACTGGAAATCCCCACCGCCATCGGCATCGCTGAACGCATGTCGAACTTTGACGGCTACGTGGCTCTTGGTTGCGTCATCCGTGGTGAAACCACCCACTATGATACGGTCTGCAATGACAGCTCGCGCGGGATCACGTTGCTTGGTCTGCAGGGTCTATGCGTCGGCAATGGCATCCTCACCGTAGAGAACCGCGAACAGGCCGAAGTCCGTGCCGAACCCGAGGGTCAAAACAAAGGTGGCGGCGCTGCGGCTGCGGCCTTGCATTTGATCGCATTGGCGCGTAAGTGGGGCGGCTCAAAAGAGGGTGTTGGATTTATGCCCTCCGGCGACAGTTACCGCCTGGCATAACCTCTCAAAGGCTCCGTGATCCGATGACCAGCACTCCCGCGCCCCTGTCCGGCAACCAGAAGCGTAAAATGCGCTCGGCCTCCCGCCTTTACGCCGTACAGGCGCTCTACCAGATGGAACTGGCCGGCCAGTCTCTGGATAAGGTCAAGGTCGAGTTTCTGAACTTCCGCTTCGGCGAAGAGATCGACGGCGACGAGATGATCGATGGGGACATCGACCTTTTCAGCCAGATCCTTGAAGACGCCGTGAACTGGCAGGCGCGGATCGACCAGATGACCGACCGCGCTTTGGTGGCCAAATGGCCGCTGGGACGGATCGACACCACCCTGCGCGCGCTCTTCCGCGCCGCCGGTGCGGAACTGACCCAGACCGACACCCCCTTCAAGGTGATCATCTCGGAATATGTAGACGTAGCTCGCGCTTTCTTCCCTGAAGGCAAAGAGGCTGGCTTCGTGAATGGCGTTCTGGATCACATGGCCCGCGAAGCGCGTCCTGAGTCGTTCTAAGGCCTACCTGCGCATCTGCTCAAGAAAACCGCATTTATCTCATCGGCCTGCTCCCCAAACGGGGCGGGCCGAATATCTTTTGATGCGGCATAAGCGCCATTCGGCCAATCTTCCCCCCGTGACCTAGACACACGCAGGGGCGCGTACTACCTTTATCGGTAGGAAAGAGGAGATTACGGCATGCCCCGACTCGTGCGCCTTTATATCACCCAAACCCTGATCGGTTTCGGCCTGTCGGCGATCTTTGTCGCCGCACTACTATCCCTCAACGTGGCAAATCTCTGGCATCTGGTCAGCTCCAGCTCGGTCGGCGTTCTCGCCGTGCTGATGCTCTGGGTTTTCAACGGCATCGTTTTCGCTGGCGTCCAGTTCGCCATCGCGATCATGCGCATGGCGGATGACAACACCCATGCAGGCGGCAACCGCCAGCACCGCATGCAGCATGATCTCGTTCCGATCCCCGTCCGCACTGACGAAGTGCGCCGCACGCGCCGGATCTGATTTCATCTTGGTAAAAATACCTCGGGGGAGGCCGCAAGGCCGGGGGCAGCGCCCCCACACCCGATGACCACAAGCCGCGCCAGTCGCGGCTTTTTTCATGCCTGACCCACAGGTGGCCCGCCCCAGGGGCAGCTCGCTCAAAAAAGAGCCATCAAAGGAAAAGGTGTGGCGGGCCCGCACGCGACCGTCTTGGTTTGCGCATTCCCGAGGACCTGTTTTTACAGGTGGGCGCCAGGTAACCAGGCCAGGGCCAGGACAGAGCCAGCTCCCTCGGATTTGCTTAAGGCCACCGGAATGAAACCGTCATACGAGAGGGGCAGCACCCGCCACATCCCATCACCTAATGCGCCGATGGCTGCTCGGCAAGGGGGAAGGGTGCTTGAATTTGTTCTCTTTTCGTTCATACTCGGCCCATGCAAATCATTCCGACCTCCAGCCCTGTCGATCCCAAACCCGGCCAGCTTCTGGCGCGCGGGGTCTCGCGGCATCTGCTCCAGCATAACTTCGCCTGTCTGGAAGAGTTTGTTCCCGCCCGCGGATTGCGCGTGGACGTGATGGCACTGGGGGCGAAGGGGGAAATCTGGATCGTCGAATGCAAATCCAGCCGCGCCGATTACCAGAGCGATTCCAAATGGGAGAACTACCTGCCGTATTGCGAGCGGTTTTTCTGGGCGGTCTCGGAGGATTTTCCGACCGATCTGCTGCCTGAAGAAAGCGGCCTGATCATCGCTGACGCCTATGAGGCCGAGATCATCCGCATGCCGTCGCCGCAAGCCATGGCTGCGGCGCGTCGTAAAATGTTGACGCGGGATTTTGCCCGGACCGCGGCCCTGCGTTTGCAAGGGCTGCGCGATCCGCGCATCTGATTACTTGCGGCGTTTGCCGATGTTCAGGGCCGTCTGCGCGGCTGCACGGATCTCTTCGGCGATCTCTTCGGCCTCGTCGGGCTCGAAATCCATCGGAATTTCCAGACCGTTTGCCTCGATGTAGATGCGGACCATGCCCTGATCTGTGGGGCCGATCTGCATATTCGCTTCGATATCGCGTTCGGTATCAATACCCATGGCGGTGTCCTTCCTAGCGTGGATGCTGACGGGTACCCCGTGCCCAGAGGCTTGGCAAGATTTGTCGAATTTTTTGTGACAACCCCGCTTGCAATCCCCGTCCGAGAGGGCTAAATCGGCGCCAGTGCCGCCTTAGCTCAGTTGGTTAGAGCGCCTGATTGTGGATCAGGAGGTCCCCCGTTCGAGCCGGGGAGGTGGTACCATCTTCCTCACATTGACGT
>JAYZYX010000243.1:0-5668 GCA_036139795.1 Pseudomonadota bacterium
TGGTGTCGAACGCGCCCGCGAAACAGATCCTACGCTCGGGCTTTTTGCTGGGATCGACCGTCATGAACTTCATGGCGCTGAAATACCTGCCGATCACGGTAACCACGACGATCTTTTTCGCCGGTCCCATCGTGACCAGCATCCTTGCCATCCCGATCTTGGGCGAGAAGGTTGGCATGCGCCGGATCATCGCCATCTGCGTGGGCTTTAGCGGCGTTCTGGTGGTGATGCAGCCTTGGGGCGCGGCGTTCCATCCAGCGATGTTCTTCAGCATCGCAGGGCTCTTTTGTGCCTCGCTCTACTTCATCATGACGCGCCTTCTGGCGGGGGTCGAGGCGAACGCCACCCAGCAAATCTGGTCCAGCGGCGTCGCCATGGCAGCTTTGGCCCCGTTTGCCCTGCAGAACTGGATCTGGCCGGATACGCTGCAAGCGTGGCTGGTCTTCTGCTTTATCGGGTTCTTCGGCTTTACGGGTCACGCCATCGCAACCATCGCGCACCGGTGGGCGGATGCGTCCCTGCTGGCACCTGTGGTCTATGTGCAGGTCTTTATGGCTGCCCTTGCGGGCATTCTGGTCTTTGACACATGGCCCACGGTCTGGACCCTTGGGGGCGGCGCGATCATCATTGCCTCTGGCCTTTATATCTGGCAGCGCGAGCGCAAGATCAAAGCCTGATCCCCCTCTTCCAAACTTCCGACAAAAAAGACCCGCCAGACAATGCTGGCGGGCTCTAGTCGTCCGAGTTTACACCCAACAGGAAGCACGAAATTGGTTAACGAACGGTTAACCGCGCCCGATATAGGGCATGTTTGTTGCCATCACGGTCATGAATTGTACGTTCGCATCCAGCGGCAGTTCGGCCATATGCAGCAGCGAGGTTGCGACGTGTTTGACGTCCATCACAGGCTCGACCGCCATTGATCCATCCGCCTGCGGCACCCCTTGGGTCATGGCGTGTGCCATGTCGGTCAGGGCGTTACCGATGTCGATTTGACCGCACGCGATGCTATAGGGCCGCCCATCCAGCGATATGCTGCGCGTCAGGCCCGTGATCGCGTGTTTGGACGCAGTATAAGGCGCCGAACCCCAACGCGGCACATAGGCCGAAACCGAACCGTTGTTGATGATCCGGCCCCCTTGCGGGTCCTGCACCTTCATCCGAGCAAAGGCTGCGCGGGCACAGATAAAGCTGCCCGTCACGTTGATGTCGATCAGGTTGCGCCACGCTTTCACGTCCACCTCGTCGATGGTGGTCCCTTTCAGGGCCACACCGGCGTTGTTGAACAGCGCATCGATCCGGCCCCATTCGGCCACGGCCTTGTCAAAGGCCGCATCAACCTGCGCCTCATCGGTCACATCGCAAGGCAGCGCCAGCGCGTTCTCATGGCTGTCTGCCATAGCTTGCACGCTTTCGGGTGTGCGCCCGACGATCCCAACCTTCCAGCCGTTGGCCAGAAAATGCTCGGCGCAGGTTTTGCCGATGCCGCGTGCTGCGCCGGTGATGATGATAGACTTGGACAAATTCTCTTCTCCCCCTAAGAGGCCGCGCGTCAGTGGTTGTCGCGCGGCAGGTCCTTACACACTTTCTGATAAGCGGTTGCCAGTTCCAGACAGCCGCCCTTGTCGAGCTGCCCCACATGGGTGCGGTAGATCTCTTGCCACGGGGTCTGGTGCTTGATCTCTGGGGCTTCCCAAGCATCAATCCGCGCCTGCCACTCGGCCTCATCCACAAGGGCGTTCATGGTCGAGTTGTTCAGGTCCAGACGCACCATGTCGCCGGTTTTGAGGTAAGCCAGACCGCCGCCCACAACCGATTCAGGCGAGGCGTTCAGGATCGACGGGCTTTCCGAGGTCCCCGACTGGCGGCCATCACCCACGGTGGGCAGGTGGTTGATCCCCTGCTTCAGCAGAGCATCTGGCGGCTGCATGTTCACCACTTCGGCGCTGCCCGGATAGCCCACACAGCCCACACCACGGATGAACAGAATGCATTTTTCATCGATGTTCAGCGAGGCGTCATTGATCCGGTCATGATAGTCCTCAGGGCCTTCGAACACGATGGCCCGCGCCTCATGGACGCCCTCGTCACCCGGATGGGACAGGAAGCGTTTCTGGAAGTCCGCGGAGATCACCGAGGTCTTCATCAGCGCGCTGTCAAAGAGGTTGCCCGACAGCACCTTGAAACCGGCGTTCTTGCGCAGCGGCGCGTCATAGGTGGTGATGACCTTCTGATCCTCAGAGCCCAGACCTTCAAGGTTCGCGCCCATGGTCTTGCCGGTGGCGGTCATTGCGCCTTCGTGAATGTGACCGGCCTTTTTGAGTTCGGCCATCACGGCGGGAACGCCGCCTGCACGGAAGAAGCTTTCGCCCAGATATTCACCAGCAGGCTGCATGTTGACCATCAGCGGGATTTCAAACCCGACGGTCTGCCAGTCCTTCACGTCCAGCTCGACGCCAGCGTGACGGGCAATCGCCTGAAGGTGCGGCGGGGCGTTGGTGGAACCGCCAATAGCGCTGTTGGTTTTGATCGCGTTTTCAAAGGCTTCTCGTGTCAGGATATCAGAGGGCTTGAGGTCCTCATAGACCATCTCAACAATCCGTTTGCCGGTCTGATAGGCCATCTCCATCCGCTCGCGGAAGGGCGCGGGAATAGCCGAGTTACCGGTTAGCGACATGCCAAGAGCCTCGGCCATCGCGTTCATGGTCGACGCGGTGCCCATAGTGTTGCAGTGCCCGAGCGAAGGCGCGGACGAACACACACGGCTAATGAATTCTTCATAGTCAATCTCGCCCTCGGACAGCAGACGGCGGCTTTCCCAGACGATGGTGCCAGAGCCGGACCGCTTGCCTTTCCACCAGCCGTCCAGCATGGGACCGCCGTTCAGGGCAATCGCGGGCAGATCGGCCGTGGCCGCGCCCATCAACATGGCGGGGGTGGTCTTATCGCAACCGGTGGTCAGCACGACGCCGTCAATCGGGTAGCCGTGCAGCACCTCGACCAAGCCCAGATAGGCAAGGTTGCGGTCCAGCGCAGCGGTCGGGCGCTTACCGGTTTCCTGAATGGGATGCACAGGGAATTCCATCGGCACACCACCAGCGGCACGGATGCCCGCTTTGATACGGTCCATCAGGAAGACGTGGATCTTGTTGCACGGCGCAATATCCGAGCCGGTGTTCGCAATACCGATGATCGGCTTGCCACCTTGCAGCTCTTCGCGGGTGTATTCCTGGTTCAGGTAACGCTCAAGATACAGCGCAGTCATGCCCGGATTATTCGGGTTATCGAACCACTCTTGCGAGCGGAACTGCTTGTTCGCACGGGTGTTAGACATAATTTCCCCTCCCAAGAAAATCCGCACCGCCCCTGCGAATCCCGTTGCGGGGCGGCGGTTCTTCAACAAAACTCATTTGGTATACCAAGTGCAAGATAATTTTGGTATACCAGAATCTGCGAGGCCACTCGCAAGGGAGGATACTTATGACTTTTCGCATGGGCGCGGTCTGCGCCGTATGCCTTGCTGCCTTCATGACACCGGCCAGTGCCGAGGTCTCGATCGAGGCAGTGGACACCTGTCTGGAACAAGCGTTCACAGCAGGCACAAACCCCAATGAATGCGTGGATCAGGCCCATCAGACCTGCGGAACCATGCCCGAAGATATGCACTCGGCTGCGGCCTTGTGCTTTACCAAAGCGCGTGAGGATTGGGCCGCAGGCATTGCGGCACAGATGGATGCTCTGAAGGCCAAAGCTGACGACAAAATCATGTCCATCGCGGGAATCGAGGTGAAATACGATATCCTCTCCAGCCTGCTGCAATGCGACCGGATGGAAGAGTTGAATCGCCTTTCCGACCAAAGCGGTGAACTAATCCTGCGCCAGAAGGCTGGCTGCGAATCCACGGCCTCAGGTCTGGCCTATGTGCGGCTGGTCTGGCGTTCGCGTTCGCTAAAATGACCGAGCTAACCGCGCGAAAAGCCTTCTGGCGCGGCTATCTGGACTGCGCGCCCTTCATCCTGATCGTGATCCCCTATTCGATGCTGTTCGGAGTGGTGGCGCGGGATGCAGGACTGGATCTGTTCCAGACAATGTCGATGACCATTTTGGTGATCGCAGGGGCTGCGCAGTTCACGGCACTGGCGCTACTGCAAGACAACGCGCCGGTGTTCATCGCCTTGCTGACAGCTTTGGCGGTGAACCTGCGAATGGCGATGTATTCGGCCGCCTTAGTGCCGCACATCGGCCATGCACGGTTCAGCGTGCGGGCCTTAATGGCCTATCTCATGGTGGATCAGGCCTTTGCCGTCTGCGTGAAAACCTATGAAGAGCGCCCCGACATGCAGCCCGCCGCCAAGGTGGCCTATTACTTTGGCTGCATGATGCTGATTTGCCCGTTCTGGTACAGCTTTACCTTCGTGGGTGCCTATGTGGGTCAGGCCATTCCGGCCTCTCTGTCGCTGGATTTCGCCCTACCCATCTGCTTTATCGCCCTCACCGGCCCGCTGCTGCGGTCGGTGCCGCACTATGTGGCAGCGCTGGTGTCAGGTGTGGCGATCCTGTGCTTTGCGTGGGTGCCGTGGAACCTCGGCATCATGGTCGCCGCAACGCTGGCGATGATCAGCGGCGCACAGACCGAGCTTTATCTGCGTCGCCGTGCGGCGAAGGGGGCGGCATGATCTCGGACTTGGATTTCTGGATTCTGACGATCCTTCTGGGGATTGGCACCTTTCTGATCCGCTTCTCGTTCCTCGGGGTTTTCGGCGGCAAGAAAATGCCCGAATGGGCGCTGCTGCACCTGCGTTATGTGGGCGTTGCGGTCTTCCCCGCCATCTTCACGCCGCTGGTGGTCTGGCCGCCAGCCACCGAAGGGCAGATCGATCCAGTCCGCCTGACCGCTGCCCTTGCCGCTTTGCTAGTTGGGCTAAGGGTGAACGTCATTTTCTCCATCATCGCGGGCATGGGTACATTTTACGCCCTCCGCTTTATCTTCTGATTGAAAGGCCGAACACATGCTTGAAGAACCGCCTATCCTGCGCATCCGCCGTGATTTCCCCCGCCCCACCGCCGCCCAGATCGAGGCGTTTCGCGGCGTGCCCACGGGCTTTGTCTGTGACGCGATGAATGGTGCAGGATCGCTGGACACCGCCATCGCCCCTATTGGTGCGGCAACCACCAGCGGCCCCGTCGTTGGCACTGCTGTCGTGGCCGACAACGGTCCGGCCGAGATCCTTGCCACCATGGCGGCTTTGTCACTGGTGCAGGAAGGCGATATTCTGCTGTCGGCTGTTCACGGCTATCAAGGCACATCCGCTTGCGGCGATCTGATCCTTGGGATGATGAAGAACAACGGCGTCGCTGCCTTTGTCACCGATGGCCCCATGCGTGACGTCGAAGGCATCGAAGAGGTCGGCCTGCCTGCGTGGTGCACGGGCCTCAACCCGAACTCGCCCTACTCCAAAGGACCTGGCGCTGTCGGGGATGCGGCTGTGATCGGTGGCCAGCGCGTGGCCAGCGGCGATATCATCGTGGCAGACCGCAGCGGCGTTGTGGTCATTCCCCACGCCAAGATCGACGAAACCATCAAAGCTCTGGAAGCAGTCAAAGCCGCCGAAGTGGCCTTTGAGGCCAAAGTCAAAGGCGGCGCAAAGTCCTTCTTTGACCTTGATGA
>JAYZYX010000244.1:0-4653 GCA_036139795.1 Pseudomonadota bacterium
TCGTGGACTGGTACATGGACGGCAAGATCGAGATCGACTCGATGATCACTCACAAGCTGAAGCTGGAAGACATCAACGAAGGCTTCGAGCTGATGCACGCGGGCAAATCCATCCGCGCTGTTGTCGAGTTCTGAGGTGGGTATGATGGAGGTCGTCTCTGAAAATCGCAGCTTCGGCGGCCGCCAGATCGTCGCCAAGCACAACTCGACGGCGTGCAATACAGAGATGACCTTTGCGGTCTATCTGCCTCCGCAGGCCGAAGACGGGGAGGTGCCGGTTCTGTGGTACCTTTCCGGTCTGACCTGCACCCATGAGAACGCCATGACCAAAGGCGGGTTTCAGGAACACTGCGCGCGCCACGGCATCGCGATTGTGTTTCCCGATACCTCGCCCCGTGGCGAGGGGGTGGCCAATGACGAGGCCTATGATCTGGGGCAGGGCGCAGGTTTCTATGTGAACGCGACCTGCGATCCTTGGCGGCCCCACTTCCAGATGTACCAGTACATCACCGAAGAGCTGTATGATCTGGTCGAGAAGGAATTCCCGATCAATGATCGGCACGGCATCACCGGTCATTCTATGGGCGGTCACGGGGCGCTGACCATCGCGATGCGCAATCCCGATCGCTACCAGTCGCTGTCGGCTTTTGCACCGATCGCCAATCCCACCAACTCGGATTGGGGGCGCAAGCAGCTCTCGGCCTATCTGGGGGATGACGAGACAAACTGGAGCGCCCATGACGCCACGCTTTTGCTGGAACAGCACGGCTGGCAGGGTGACATCCTGATCGATCAGGGCGCCTCGGACCAGTTTCTGGATCTGCTGAAGCCCGAAGCCCTCAGCGCTGCTATGGCGCGCCGCCGTCAGGCGGGCAGCTTCCGGATGCAGGCCGGTTACGACCATTCCTATTACTTCGTCAGCACTTTCGCTGGCGACCATGTCGCTTGGCACGCCGAGCGTCTGAGCTGATACGCAAGAAAGGTTCACTATGTTGAAAAAGATTCTTGGCCTCGTCCTTGTACTGGCGGTTCCGGCGCAGATGGCGCTGGCCGAAGGCGACGCGGGTAAAGGCGAGAAAGTCTTCAAGAAATGCAAAGCCTGCCACGCTGTCGGCGATGGCGCCGAGAACAAGACCGGCCCCGTTCTGAACGGCGTTGTCGGGCGGACAGTCGGCACGGGCGCAGACTTTGAATATTCTAGCACGCTGGCCGACATGGGGGCCGAGGGTAAGACCTGGACGCCAGAGGAACTGGACGCGTTTCTGGCCGCCCCGCGTGACTATGCCAAGGGGACCAAAATGTCTTTTGCTGGATTGCGCAAGGAAACCGAGCGCGCCGACGTGATCGCCTATCTGTCTACGTTTACCGAGTAATTTCTGGTCTGGCGATCAGTGAAGAAAGGTCGGCGCCCGGTGGGAGGAGAACAATCCGGACGCAGACACCAAGGGCGGCACACCGCCCTGCACCCAAGGTGATTAACACCGCTAAATCAGGGAGAGAGAAATGAGAACTTTACGACTACTTACGTCAGGTCTCGCGCTCAGCGCAGCCTCAATGGCCTATGCGAACGAAGACCTGTCCAGTCAGATTGCCAACCCTGCTCAGTGGGCGATCCAGACCGGCGATTATGCCAACCAGCGCTATAGCCAGCTGGACCAGATCAACGCGGAAAACGTGGGCGATCTGCAAGTTGCTTGGACCTTCTCGACCGGCGTTCTGCGCGGCCACGAAGGCTCGCCGCTGGTGGTTGGGGACACCATGTATGTCCACACCCCGTTCCCGAACATCGTTTACGCGCTGGATCTGGCCAATGAGGGCAAGATCAAGTGGAAGTACGAGCCCAAGCAGGATCCCGACGTTATCCCCGTGATGTGCTGTGACACCGTGAACCGCGGTGTGGCCTATGCGGATGGCAAGATCTTCCTGCATCAGGCGGACACCACTGTTGTAGCACTGGACGCCAACACCGGCGCAGTGGTCTGGTCGGTCAAGAACGGCGATCCTGCGATCGGCGAGACCAACACCGCGACCGTCATGCCTGTGAAGGACAAGGTCATTGTCGGTATCTCGGGCGGTGAATTCGGCGTTCGTGGTTCGGTAACCGCGTACAACATCGCGGACGGCAGCCTTGCGTGGCGCGCCTATTCAATGGGTCCGGACAGCGACATCCTGTTTGATCCCGAGAACACCACCCATCTGGGTCAGCCTGTGGGCGCGGACTCGGGCACCAATACCTGGGAAGGCGATCAGTGGATGATCGGTGGCGGCACCACTTGGGGCTGGTATTCGTATGATCCCGAAGCGGACCTGATCTACTACGGTTCGGGCAACCCCTCGACATGGAACCCCGCACAGCGTCCCGGTGACAACCGTTGGTCGATGACCATCTTTGCCCGTGATCCCGATGACGGCATGGCCAAGTGGGTCTACCAGATGACGCCCCATGATGAATGGGATTATGACGGCATCAATGAAATGATCCTGACCGATCAGGACATTGATGGCACGCCGCGCAAGCTGCTGACCCACTTTGACCGGAACGGTCTGGGCTACACCCTTGACCGTTTGACCGGCGAGCTGATCACCGCAGAAAAGTATGACCCTGCTGTGAACTGGACCTCTGGTGTGGATATGGACCCCGCGTCCCCGACCTATGGCCGTCCCGCAGTTCTGGCCCAGTACTCGACCGAGCAGAACGGCGAAGACGTGAACTCGACCGGTATCTGCCCTGCGGCCCTTGGTTCGAAAGACCAGCAGCCGGCATCCTATTCGCCGGAAACCCAGCTGTTCTACGTGCCGACCAACCACGTCTGCATGGACTATGAGCCCTTCCGCGTCAGCTACACCGCAGGCCAGCCCTATGTGGGTGCGACCCTTGCAATGTATCCGGCACCGAACAGCCATGGTGGCATGGGTAACTTCATCGCGTGGGACAACATCGCTGGCGAGATCAAGTGGTCGATCCCCGAGCAGTTCTCTGTCTGGTCGGGTGCTCTGGCAACCGCTGGTGACGTGGTCTTCTACGGCACGCTGGAAGGCTACCTGAAGGCTGTTTCGGCAACCACTGGCGAAGAGCTGTACCGCTTCAAGACCCCCTCGGGCATCATCGGCAACGTCATGACCTATGAGCATGGTGGCAAGCAGTACATCGGTATCCTGTCGGGTGTTGGCGGATGGGCCGGCATCGGTCTGGCTGCTGGTCTGACCAACCCGAACGACGGTCTGGGTGCTGTGGGCGGCTATTCGGCGCTCAGCGACTACACCGCGCTGGGTGGCCAGCTGACAGTCTTCGCACTGCCGAACTGATCCAAAGATGCGGAGGGGCCATGTGCGGCCCCTCCCGACACCAATCTTCCAAGGAATTTGATATGAGCCGACAGGGTTTCACAGTGCTCGCCATAGCCGCCGCAGGTTTGATGACCGCACAGGGTGCGCTGGCAGAGGACAAAATCTCGCTCGATGATCCGAACATCGCCGTCTCTTACGAAGAGGGTGGCCGCTATTACACCGAAGACGATGTCCCGACTTTCAACATCAATGACGCGGGCGAAGTGGACTGGCTGACCTTTTCCGGTTTCCGCCGCTACCATTCGGAATGCCACGTCTGCCACGGGCCGGATGGCGAGGGTTCGACCTATGCTCCGGCACTGAAAAAGTCGGCACTGACACTGGACTACTATGACTTCGTCGATGTGGCGACCAATGGCCGCCAGCGCGTGGACGCGGCTGATAACTCGGTGATGCCTGCCTTCGGCACCAATGCCAACGTGATGTGCTATCTGGACGACATTTACGTCTATCTGAAGGCACGCGGCATGGAGGCAGTACCCCGTGGCCGTCCCGCCAAGAAAGAGGCCAAATCCGACGAGATCCGCGATGCAGAAAATGCCTGCATGGGTTCGTAACTGCGCGGCTGCCTTTGTGGCTGGTCTGACACTGATGCTGTGTCAGACCACAGGGGCAGGGGCGCAGACCTCGGATCTGGTGTCGCACAACGCCTTGCGGGTATGCGCCGATCCGGCCAACTACCCGCTCTCGGACAAGGACGGCAACGGCTATGAGAACAAGCTGGCCGAGTTGATCGCCGGCGAGCTTGGGTTGCCCGTACAGTACACGTGGTATCCGATGGCCACGGGCTTTATCCGCAACACGCTGAAGGCGGCGAAATGCGATGTGGTGATGGGCTACGCCCAAGGCCATGAGATGGTGCTGAACACCAACCACTATCTGACCTCTGGCTTCGTGCTGATCACGCCTTCGGATGGCGCGTTGGCTTCAGTGACCGAACTGTCCGATCCCGCGCTGAAGGGCAAGGTGATCGGGGTGGTTGCCGGAACGCCGCCTGCCAACCACATGGCCCGTCATGGGCTGATCGGCAAAGCGCGGCCCTATCAGTTAACCGTGGACACGCGCCATGAAAGCCCCTCCAAGCAGATGCTGGTTGATCTGGCCGCAGGCAAGATCGATGCGGCGATCCTTTGGGGGCCAATCGGCGGGCCGCTGGCCAAAGACGGCTATCCCCAGATGAAGGTCACGCCGCTGATCCACGAAACCCTGCCGCCCAAGATGTTCTACCGCATCACAATGGGCGTCCGTCAGGGCGAGAAGGTCTGGCAGCGCAAACTCAATTCGCTGATCCGGCGCAATCAGGACC
>JAYZYX010000245.1:0-2867 GCA_036139795.1 Pseudomonadota bacterium
AGGTGCCCATGTGCATCCCGCCCTCGGGGCATTGGGAGATGGCGATGACGGGGATCTGACGCGCTGCGGCAGTCTCTAGCGCGGCGCGGAATTCAGGACTGTCGGGCGCGGTTCCAGAGCCGTAGCAGCGCAGGATGATCCCGTCGCACGTGTTGGCGGCATGATCCACAAGCTTGGTGCTAAGACCCGGTGTGATGGAAATCACGGCCACATCATGGGCGGTGACTGGTACGTGGCCGATGGCGTCTGCCTTGATGGCCGGTGGTACCTTGGTAGCTTCGGCGGTGAAGGCGTCAAAGGCATGGGAATGCGCTTTGCGGATGCGTCCGCCGTGCATCTGTTTGCCCGCGAATTGCACCCAGACGCCTGCGGGGGCGTCCAGCGCTGTTGTCAGCGCTTCTTGCAGGTTGCGGGCGCCATCGTTGCCCTCGACCGTCAGGGGCAGCATGGCACCGGTCACGATCACCGGCTTTGTCAATCCGGGCAAGGCAAGGCACAGGGCCGCTGCCGTATAGGCCAGCGTATCAGTGCCGTGGGTGACTGCAAAACTGTCATAGAGATTATAGGCCGCACTGATGGCTTGGGCGATCTTGTCCCAGTCTTCGGGGGTTGCTTGGGCGCTATCTATCAAGGGCGACAGGCAGACAACATCGATCCGGTCGTGCAAGGTCCGTGCGCCCATGCGCTTGACGGCAGTCTCGACCACACCTTGTTGGGTGGCGTAACCCTCGGCTGTTTCAATCATGCCGATTGTCCCGCCCGTATGGATCACGAGTAGTGCCATGCTGCCTGAACCTCTCAAGAATTTCCTGCCGAATGATCTGCAAAATGTCAGGCAAAACTACGGCTTGCACGCGCTGACAACAAGGACTGGAACCTAGTTTTTCCGGATATGTTGTAAAACTTTCATTTGCTCAAGGGCCTTTGTTTCGATATTTCCGGAATCATGGATATAAATGATGCCGCCAGACTGTTTTCCGCCCTTGGGCACCCCGTTCGTCTTGGGGTGCTGCGTCTGTTGGTGCGCATGGCCCCATTTGGCGCTCGCCCGACCGAGATCGCGGCCCAGTTGTCTTTGAAGCAGAATACCCTGTCTCATTATTTGTCCGAGTTGGAGGCCGTCGGTGCCATCCGGTCCGAGCGGCGGGGCAGGTCGCTGTATTATGCCCCCGTGATCGAGCGTCTTGGCGCGGTTTCGGACTATCTGGTTGCCGACTGCTGCCGTGGCCGACCCGATTTGTGCGCTGCGCCCTCGGGTGGCGGGCCTGTGGATGTCTTGTTCGTCTGTACCAGCAACGCGTCCCGTTCGGTCATGGCTGAGGTGATCCTGAGTGATCTGGGTCAGGGGCGGTTCCGCGTGGTCTCGGCAGGGCAGATGCCTGCGGACGCGGTGAACCCAATCGCTGCGCAAACCCTTGAGGCGGCGGGACATTTGGCGCAAGTCTGCGCTCCCAAAGCCATCTCGGACTTCGCTGCATCGCGTTTTGATCTGGTGATCACCGTCTGTGATAACGCCGCTCGTTGTGACGTTGGCGCATGGTCTGGCCAGCCTGTCTGCGCCCATTGGAGCATTCCGTCGCCCTCTGAACTTGGCGGCGATGCGACCGCCTATCGCCAGACATACGACGCCTTGCGTCACAAAATCGAAGCGCTCACCGCGCTACCTTTCGAACATCTGAGCCCTCTTGAACGTCAGTCAGCGGTCGACCGGATCGCTTTGGACATAGTGTAAAGGATTTAACATGACACGTATCGCTTTGAACGGCCTTGGCCGGATGGGCAAACTGGCCCTGCGCGATCTGATCGACAATGGCGCTGGCGGCGAGATTGTCCTGATCAACGATCTGGCTGGTACGCCCGAACAGCACGCCCTGCTGCTGGAGTTTGATAGCGTTCATGGCCGTTGGCCGGTTGAGAGCAGTTTTGACGAAGAAAGCCTGACCCTGAACGGCAAGACCATTCGTGTAACCCGCGAAAAGCGGATCGAGGATCTGCCTTTGCAAGAGATGGGCATCGATGTGGTCATCGACTGCACGGGCGTTTTCAAAACTGCTGAAAAGATCGCGCCCTATTATGCGGCTGGCGTGAAAAAGGTTGTGGTCTCGGCCCCTGTGAAGGACGGCGGGGCGCTGAATCTGGTCTATGGGATCAACCACACAGACTACGATCCCGCGCAGCACAATCTGGTGACGGCGGCCAGCTGCACCACCAACTGTCTGGCCCCTGTGGTGAAGGTTGTGCATGAAAATCTGGGGATCAAGCATGGATCGATCACCACGATCCATGATGTGACCAACACCCAAACCATCGTGGACCGTCCCGCAAAAGACATGCGCCGCGCCCGCTCGGCTTTGACGAACCTGATCCCGACCACCACCGGCTCGGCCACGGCGATCACGCTGATTTACCCCGAGTTGAAAGGGCGTCTGAATGGTCATGCGGTGCGGGTGCCGCTGCTGAATGCCTCGATCACCGATTGCGTGTTCGAGCTTGAGCGTGAAACCACCGCTGAAGAGGTCAATGCCCTGTTCCAGCAGGCCGCCGAGGGCGAGCTAAAGGGCATTCTGGGCTATGAGACCCGCCCGCTGGTGTCCTGCGACTATGTGAATGACCCGCGTTCGTCGATCATCGATGCGCAGTCGACAATGGTGATCAACGGCACCCAGCTGAAGGTCTACGCGTGGTACGACAACGAATGGGGTTACGCCTGCCGTCTGGCTGATATCACCCGCTTGGTCGCAGGCAACCTATGAGCCAGCCGAACGGCGCCCGCGCTTATGCCGCTGTAACGGCGGCATATTGGGCCTTTATGCTGTCAGACGGTGCCTTGCGGATGCTGGTGCTGCTGCATTTCAACGGGCTGGGGT
>JAYZYX010000246.1:0-3678 GCA_036139795.1 Pseudomonadota bacterium
CGACGAGATCTGCTTCAGCATCTCGAGCGAGCGCGCGGCGGTGGTCTCGGAGAGCTCCGAGACGTTCGACACGCCCTCTTCCTCGCCGCGCCCGAGGTCGTCGAAGCTTGCGCCGGACGGCTTCACATGGGCGAGATCGGTGCGGTCGAGATAGGACACCGCCAGTTCGCGGAAGATGTAGTCGAGGATCGACGTCGCGTTCTTGATGCTGTCGTTGCCCTGCACCATGCCCGAGGGTTCGAACTTGGTGAAGGTGAAGGCGTCCACGAACTCTTCCAGCGGCACGCCGTATTGCAGACCGACCGAGACCGCGACGGCAAAGTTGTTCATCATCGCGCGGAAGCCTGCGCCTTCCTTGTGCATGTCGATGAAGATCTCGCCCAACGAGCCGTCGCCGTATTCACCGGTCCGCAGATAGACCTTGTGACCGCCTACGACCGCTTTCTGGGTATAGCCCTTGCGACGCTCGGGCAGCTTGGTGCGCTGGGTCTTGGCGATTTCCTTGATGACCACCTTCTCGACGATCTTCTCGGCGATGACAGCGGCCTTTTCCTGCGGGGTGCCACTTTCCAGAATCTCTGCCGCGTCGTCGTCATCCTCGACCAGCGCCGCTGCCAGAGGCTGGCTTAGCTTCGATCCATCACGGTAGAGGGCGTTGGCTTTGACCCCCAGTTCCCACGACAGCTCATAAGCCTTCTGGCAGTCCTCGATGGTGGCGTTATTGGCCATGTTCACGGTCTTGGAGATCGCGCCCGAGATAAAGCTCTGCGCGGCTGCCATCATGCGGATGTGGCTTTCCACGCTAAGGTAACGCTTGCCCTTCTTGCCGCAGGGATTTGCGCAGTCAAAGACGTTGTAGTGCTCGGTCTTCAGGTGCGGCGCGCCCTCAAGGGTCATGGTGCCGCAGACATGGTCATTGGCGGCCTCAACCTCAGCTTTGGTATAGCCAAGATGGCGCAGCAGATCGAAGCTGGGGTCAACCAACTTGGCTGCCGGAATGCCTAGCACGTCCTTGCAGAACGCCTCGCCCAGGGTCCACTGGTTGAAGACAAAGCGGATGTCGAAGGCTGTGGCCAGCGCGGCCTCGATCTTTTCCAACTCGGCCTTGCCGAATCCGTGGCCAATCAGGCTGGTGTGGTTGATGCCGGGCGCATTGCCAAGGCTGCCGTGACCGACCGCATAGCTGATGATCTCTTCGATCTGTGCACTGCCGTAGCCCAGTTTTTCCAGTGCCGCAGGCACCGAGCGGTTGATGATCTTGAAGTAGCCGCCACCTGCAAGCTTCTTGAACTTCACCAACGCAAAGTCAGGCTCGATGCCGGTGGTGTCACAATCCATGACCAGACCAATGGTGCCGGTAGGTGCGATCACAGTGGCCTGTGCGTTGCGGTACCCGTGCAGTTCACCCAGACGCAGGGCCTGATCCCAAGTGCTGGCAGCGATCTTGGTCAGGCGGGCATCGGGGCAGTTCACCAGATCCAGCGGGATCGGTTTGACGGCCAGTTCTTCATAACCGTCCGCATTGCCGTGTGCCGCGTTGCGGTGGTTGCGGATGACCCGCAGCATGTGCTGCGCGTTGCGCTCATAGCCCGAGAAGGCCCCCAATTCGCCCGCAATCTCGGCCGAGGTCGCGTAGGACACGCCAGTCATGATCGCCGTCAGCGCGGCGGCCATCGCACGGCCTTCCTTGCTGTCATAGCCATGACCCATCTGCATCAGCAGGCCGCCGATATTGGCGTAGCCCAGACCCAGCGTGCGGAAGTCATAGGACAGCTGCGCAATTTCCTTCGAGGGGAACTGCGCCATCATCACGCTGATCTCCAGCGTCAGGGTCCACAGACGCGAGGCATGCATGTAGTCCTCAACGCGGAAGGTGCCGCCTTTGTAGAACTGCAGCAGGTTCATCGAGGCAAGGTTACACGCGGTATCGTCCAGGAACATGTATTCCGAGCACGGGTTCGAGCCGCGGATCTGCCCGTCTTCGGGGCAAGTGTGCCATGCGTTGACGGTGTCGTGGTACTGGATGCCCGGATCGGCGCAGGCCCATGCGGCGTGGCCGATCTGCTCCCACAGATCACGGGCTTTGATCGTCTTGGCGACCGAGCCGTCGGTGCGGCGGATCAGTTCCCAATCCGCATCATCCTTGACCGCTTGCAGGAACGCATCCGTCACGCGGACCGAGTTGTTCGAATTCTGGCCCGACACGCTGGCGTATGCTTCGCTGTCCCAGTCGGTGTTGTAGGTCGGGAACTCGATGCTGCTGTAGCCCTGCTGTGCGTAGTCCAGCACCCGCTTGATGTAAGTCTCGGGGATTGCATTCTTTTTCGCGCCGCGAATAGCGGTTTTCAGCGCGCCGTTCTTGGCGGGATCAACCGCATCTTCGGTGCTGCCATCCCATTCACGGATGGCGGCGAAAATCTCGTTCAGGCGCGCCTCGTGCATCTTCGATCCGGCGACGATGCTGGCAACCTTCTGCTCTTCCTTGACCTTCCAGTTGATGAAATCCTCGATGTCGGGATGGTCCGCATCACAGATCACCATCTTGGCCGCGCGGCGGGTGGTGCCGCCCGACTTGATCGCGCCCGCAGCACGATCACCGATCTTCAAAAAGCCCATCAACCCCGAGGACTTGCCGCCGCCCGACAGGCTCTCGCCCTCGCCGCGCAGGCTGGAAAAGTTGGTGCCGGTGCCCGAGCCGTATTTGAACAGGCGCGCTTCGCGGACCCAGAGGTCCATGATGCCGCCCTCGTTCACCAGATCATCGCTGACCGACTGGATAAAGCAGGCGTGCGGCTGGGGATGCTCATAGGCGCTGTTCGATTTGGTCAGCTTGCCGGTTTTATAATCCACGTAGAAGTGGCCCTGGCTGGGACCGTCGATGCCGTAGGCCCAATGCAGACCGGTGTTGAACCACTGGGGGCTGTTCGGCGCGGCCATCTGGCGGGCCAGCATATAGCGCATCTCGTCAAAATAGGCCTGTGCGTCTTCCTCGGTGGTGAAATAGCCACCCTTCCAGCCCCAATAGGTCCATGCGCCCGCCAGACGATCAAACACCTGCTTGGCGCTGGCCTCGCCGGACATGGCAGAACCCTCAACGGGGACCGAGCGCCACAGGAATTCGGGAACGTCTTTTTCGCGGACACGCTTGGTTTCAGCGGGAACACCGGCTTTGCGGAAGTACTTTTGCGCAATGACATCGCTGGCGACCTGGCTCCAACCAGCGGGAACCTCAACGTTGTCCAGCTTGAATACTACAGTACCGTCAGGGTTGCGGATTTCCGAAACCGTCTTCACGAAATCCAGCGAAGCATATGCGTCTTGGCCGGCTTTGGTAAACTTCCTGTCGATCTTCATTCTTTTGTCCCGTCTGACAATAATCCATCGGTCCGCCAAGGCGGCCAAAGTCCCTAAAATGGACAGTTATTCTTTACTTAACAGGCAAACACGCTGCCCGAGCGAGGCGACAAACCGTAAGAACTTACAACTCTAGAGGCTTGCTCGTGGCACTAAATATAGTGCAGTTCGCTTCATGCCCCACAATCTGGCGTAGCACGGCCTAAACGGTCAACGAATTTTTTACCCAAAATGAGACAAAAATGGACTTGCAGCGCCCCCAGCTCTGAAGGGTCAAAAGGTGGCAAGTGATTCATGTCGGATCGTCAACTTTTACACAATATT
>JAYZYX010000247.1:0-7031 GCA_036139795.1 Pseudomonadota bacterium
CCATGATGCCCTCAGGGCGCGTTGCAAGCACCGCAAGGAAGACGAGGTGACCAAAAAGAATGCCCAAACCCGGATCGATCCGCAGACCGATGGCCTGCGCCACACCCAGCACCATCGCACCAAGGAATGCCCCCCAGAGCGAGCCCATGCCCCCGATGATCACTGCCTCGAACGCGTAGATCAGTTGCGCCGAGCCGTCAGACGGCGATACCGTGGCCCGCAGCGCTGCGAAAACCGCCGCCAGCCCCAGAATGCCCACGGCAATGGCGGTGGCGATGGCGTAGATACGCTTGGGATCAACACCGGTCATGGCCGCGGCCTCGGTATCGGCTGCGGCGGCCCGCAGGCCCCGCCCGAACCGTGAGGTGCGCAGCACCATATCCAGCCCGAAGGTCAGCACGATGGCGCAGATCAACACCAAGACCGGCAGCACCCCCATGTATATGCCGCCCAGTTCAAAGCTGGCGCTGGCAATGCCGGAATTGGGCAGACTACGGGTGTCTGCCGACCAGACCTCTAGCATCAGGTTTTGCAGTGCAATGGACAGACCGAATGTAGCGATCAGCGATGGCAGCGGGTCCGCCCCCACCACCTTGTTCAGGATGAATTTTTGCAGCACCCACCCCAGCAGCACCGCGATCGGAACGATCACCACAATCAGACCGATATTGCCAAGGGGCAGTACGCCCGCCAGCGTGATGACCGTCAACGACAGCAGGATCATCACATCCCCATGGGCGATGTTCACGATCCGCATGACACCAAACATCAGCGCCATGCCTAAGGCGTACTGAGCGTACATCCCGCCCAGCAGAACCCCTTGGATAATTGCATCAAGCCACTGCATGTCACGCTGCTCCGAAATAGGCCGCGGCGATTGCCTCGCGCGAGATGTCATGGGATGCGCCGGACAGGGTGATCCGCCCTTCAAGCATGCAATAGAGCCGGTGCGAGGCTTCGCGGGCCAGACTCACGTCCTGTTCGACCAACACGATGGATGTCCCTGCCGCGCTGATCTCTGGCAGCACGGCGTAGATTTCGCGGATGACCTTGGGCGCAAGGCCAAGGCTGATCTCATCGCACAGAAGCACCTTGGGCTGACACAGCAAAGCGCGGGAAATCGCGACCATCTGCTGCTGCCCGCCCGATAGGTTCTCAATCGGCTGGCGGCGCTTTTCCTTCAGGATCGGGAAGAGCTGGAAAAGGCGATCACGGGACCACGGGCCTTCGGCCTCGGACATCCGGGCGTTGTCGATCGCCACGCGCATGTTCTCCTCAACGGTCATACCGGTAAACAGGCGCCGCCCTTCTGGCACCATCGAGATGCCCTTGCGGACCATCTGATGTGCAGGCGTGCCGCCCACAGGTGCGCCTTCGAACCGGACCATGTCAGAGGCCACGGGCAGAAGGCCGAAGATGGATTTCAGAAAGGTGGATTTCCCAGCGCCATTCGCGCCGATCAAAGAGATCACCTCGCCCTTGTCCAGATGCAGGTCAATTCCGAAGAGGGCCTGAAAATCCCCATAACCGCCCGTCAGGGCATGTGTCGAAAGGATTGGCGTCGTCATGCCTCGATCCCCATGTAAACGCGCTGGACCTCGGGATTTTGCATCACCTCATCGGGGGCCCCTTCGGCGATCTTCGCGCCAAAATTCAGCACCAGAATGCGGTCTGCGACGGCCATAAGGGCGTGTAGCACATGTTCGATCCAGATGATGGTGACGCCTTGGTCACGAACGCGGCGGATCAGGGCCACCAGTTCCGCCCCTTCGGCATCCGTGAGACCGCCCGCGATTTCGTCCAGCAGCAGTAGTTTCGGTTTGCCCGCCAAAGCCCGCGCCAGTTCCAGCCGCTTGCGGTTCAGCAGCGTCAGGCTACCGGCGGGGGTATTGGCATGGTCCCACAGACCACAATCGCGCAGCACCTGCGCACATTGATCATAGGCCTCAGATTCGCGCAGGTGGGCGCTCATCATGGCGGGGACCAGCAGGTTTTCAAAGGCCGTCATTGCACCAAAGGGCTGGGGCACCTGATAGGTGCGCCCGATTCCCCGTTGGCACCGCCGATACGGCGGCTCGGCCGAGAGGCGAGAGCCGTCCAAAGACAGCTCTCCTCCGTTGGCGGCCAGATCGCCGCTGATCAAGTTGAACAGCGTGGTCTTCCCTGCCCCGTTCGGGCCAAGAATTCCCAGCACTTCGCCTGCCGCCACCGAAAAGCTGACATCGTCCACCACGGTCACGGCGCCGAAACGCTTGGTCAGCCCTTCGGCGACAAGGATTTTACGATCGGGCATAGGGCCTTAGCTCCAGCTGATCGGAGTCATCTGGATTTCGGGCGACAGCACATCGGGGTTCAGGCTGCTGTCCACGATCTTCAGATCGAAGGGCCATTTTTCACCCTTCACCCACTGACCGCCAAAGATTGGGGTCTTGCAGATGTTGGCGTGCGGGCCATCCCCAAAGCGGATGTTGCCGACGATAGTGTCCAGATTGGTGGCCTTCAGCGCATCGCGGTTGGCCATGCGGTCCAGCGGGTTTTCCGAGCGCTTGAGGCTGTCCAGAACCACCTCCCACAGGGCATGGGCATACCCCAGCGGCTGGGTCCACTGCTTGCCGGTCTCGGCTTCCCAGATGTCCGCCAGATCACGACTGGTCTGACCGGTCAGCGACGATGTGTAGGGGAACGCAGGGGTCCACCAGACCTCAGAGGACATGCCTTCACCCAGATCGCCCATCGCCTCGATCCCCGAGGGGAACAGCAGCGCAGCGGCCACAGTCACCACTTTGGGGTGATAGTTCTGCTGGTTGCACTGGGTGATAAAGGTCTTGAGGTCCGCCACATAGGTAATACCGCCGACGATCTCACAGTTGTTGTTCTTGAACTCTGCGATCTGGGCCGAGAAATCGTTGGTGCGCGGCTCGAACATCGACGGGGCGAATGCCTCGAAGCCTGCGTCGCGCACGGCGGGGGGCAGGCCGTAATCGTTGTTGCCCCATGTCTCTCCATCGGCGTTGCGGGGGAACAGCATCCCGACCTTGCCGTTGGTCTCGATGGACTTCCACATGCCGGTGAAAGTGCCAAGCACATCCTCCAGCCCCCAGAAGAAATGGTAGGTCCATTCAAAGGGCTGATCCGCACCGCCGCGCGGCATCACAAACGCCTGCCAAGGCGAGTTCGACGAGATGCAAGGCACGCCATATAGCTCGCACTGATCCGCGGTCGGGTTGTTGATGTCCGTGGTCGAGGCAGGCAGCATGATGTGTACCTCATCGTTCAGGATCAGATCGCCCGCGATTTCCGCCGCCTTGTTGGGGTTCGATTGCGCGTCCCGCAGCAGGATTTCGATGTTGTAGGTCTCGCCGCCGATTTCGATCCCGTCCTTAACCAGATCCATGATCTTGTTGGCGGTGTAGTCATCCGTGTCACCGAACAGGGACAGGGGGCCGGTCATGGGGCTGATCACCCCGACCTTGATGGTCTTTGCCGCCGCCCGCACGCCGCGCGGCAGGGCAATGGTGGCCGCAGTGACCGCGCCCAAGCCCTTCAGCAGGCTGCGACGGTCCATATTCAGCGGATTGATCGTTAAAGTCATTTCCAATTTCCTCCCGTTAAAACAAGCGCATCTTCGGGCTTCCTCCTTGCCCGTTTGGCAGATGCGCCAACCCGAGGGGCGACACCGCCGCCCCGAACCATTCCTTAAAATCTCAGTCCACTTCTTGCGCGGGGCGCAGGATCAGCCCCCCATCGATCACCAATTGCGAGCCCGTCACGTAGTCCGACGCCCCCGAGGCCAGATACAGCGCCATTGGTTTGATCTCGTCCGTTTCGGCCACTCGGCCCAGACAGGACCAGCGGATAAAGGCCTGACGATCCTCGACATTGGCCATGCGGCCGCCAGCGATGTTGGTGATGAACGGCCCCGGACAGATGGCGTTGACGCGGATTTTGTAGCGCCCCAGTTCCATCGCCAGTTGCCGCACCAGATGGCTGACACCGGCCTTGGCGGGCATGTAGGGCGTACCCACGATGCCATCGGCGTAAAAGGCCGCAATCGACGAGGTCGCGATGATTGATCCCCCCCGCCCCTGCCGCTTCATATGCCGCGCGCCCAGCTTCATGGTGTAGTAGATCGAAGTCAGGTTTACCCCGATCACCTTGTCCCAATGGGCGTCGTCCAGATTATCGATCTCGCCTTCGGGGTTGCGGCAGCCTTCGGGGGTCAGAAAACCCGGTCCGGCGTCCACTCCCGCGTTGGCAAAGACCACATCGATCCCGCCCTGATGGGCTGCGATCTCGTCAAAGGCGGCGTCCATGCCTGCGCGATCCGTCACGTCGCAGACGATGCCATGCACCTTGCCAAACCGGTCCGTGATCTCGGCCACGGTCTTGGCCAACTGGTCCGCATTCACGTCGATCAAGGTCACCTGCGCGCCCTGCTGCGCCATGATCTCGGCGTAGGCTCGGCCCAGACCATAGGCGGCACCGGTGACCACGACCGACTTGCCGGTCACATTGAACATCGTCTCCAACGACATGCGTTTGTCTCCCTGAACCATGGGCCTCACATGAACATGTCTTTGTTGACGGGGATGTTGTTCGCCTCGCAGTAGCTGACGTAATGGTCGATGAACCAGAAGACGTCGGCAGTGAATTCGTAGTTCGCCTCATCGTCGAAGAATTCAATCGCGCCGTTCAGCCAGAACAGAGCCTTCATGCCATTCGGATCGTCCGAATACAGGGTGTGCGCGGTGCCGGGCAGCTCATAGACAAAGTCACCGGGACGGGCGACCCAATCGTATTCGTAATACCCCCACGACCCCTCTAGGGTCACAGCCGAGACAACGCCCCGATGACGGTGCGTTCCGATGCGGCCACCCCCCTTGACCCACAGGATATTCGCGGCCGAGTTCTGGCGGATATCAAAGGCCAGATGCTTGATCGCGGCGTGTTCGCCGAAGGGCACCCAAGGGTTGTTCTTGTCGTCGCCCGGAATAAAAGCGCCTTCCTTGCCGAAGCGGTGAATCATCGCCTCATGAGGCTCTGGCGGCAGCTTGGTGATCAGTCGCTGTTCAGTCATTTTTCCTCCCTAACCCCCTTATTCAAGGGCACATTCAGCAGATCGGGAGGGCCGTATTTGCGTCAAAATAAAAAATCGTCGCTGCTGCGCGGCAAAGGTAAAAATCGCCAGATTGTCGGGCAATATCAGGGCTAAATTTTTTCCTGACTGCACGGGAAACCTTTAAAATCGGGCAAGTTCGCTGCAGCGCAGATTCTTTATTTGATGAAATGACTTCATGATTTGCGCAATCTGCGCCCATGAAAACACCTGATGACGAAGAACGCCTGCTCCACCGTGGGGGCCGCCCGACTCTGGCGGACCTGCTGGACACGCTGAAGTTTAGCCCCGCCAAGGGCGCGATCGAGTTGAACGGCGCCCGCATGGTGCTGGCGCGGGCGACCTTTGGCGCCGATCTACAAGACGAATTGGTCCGCCGTTTTGGCGATCATGAGGCGCAGGTTCTGCTGATGCGTCTGGGCTTTCGCAACGGGCGCGAGGACGCGGAATTCATCCGGCAGGAATGGCCCAATCTGGATGTGGGCGATGCCTTCACCGCAGGCACCCGCCTGCACATGATGACCGGCACCGTGCGGGTCGAGACCCTGCACAACGACTTTGACTTCAAGAACGACCGGTTCTCGGGCGACTTTCTGTGGCACCAATCGGTTGAGGCGACCGAATACCAGCGCCGTCATGGCCGCGCCTTTGCCCCCGTATGTTGGGCGCAGACGGGCTATGCGGCCGGTTACGCCAGCGTCTTTTTCCGCAAGCTGGTGCTGTACAAAGAGGTCAGCTGCGCCGCCATGGGGGACAAGACCTGCCGCGTGGTGGGCAAGACCGTAGACGGCTGGGGCGAGAATGATCCCTTTGTGCGGATGTTTCTGGATGAGGTCCTTTCAACCCGCGCCGAAAGTCCCGCCCGTCGCAGAAAGACCGACCGGCCAGATCAAAGCCAAACCACCCACAGCCTTGAAGACCTTGTGGTTGCCCCCGTTCGCACCGAACTGAAACGGATCGCCCGCGCCCGTTTGAATGCCCTGATCACAGGCCCCGAAGGCTCGGGCTGCCGGATCGCTGCCGGATGGCTGCACGCGGCACGGTTCGCCCACGGCAAAATCCACCGCGCCCATGCGACCTCGGACCGATTGCCGGATCTGCTAGAGGACGTGCGCAAGGCGATCTCGGCCACGGGAACCACGGGCCACACGCTGATCATCGAAGGCATCGACGCCCTGCCCGACGATCTGCAACTGACGTTGATCGAGATGATCAAGACCTTTGGCACCGGCCCCACCAACCTACAGGTGATCGGCCTATCCGCAGTTGGCCTGCGCGATCTGCATCGGGCGGGGCCATTGCGGGCAGAGCTGCTTTATGCCCTGTCGGTGCTGCCCGTTGCCATGCCCCCGCTGGCCGCACGGAAGGCCGATCTGGCCGATCTGGCGCAGGCCCATCTGGCACGGATGCGGCCCACCGAAGAGGATCAAACCTATCACCTGACCCCTGCGGCTTTGGACGCGCTAGGCACAGGCAATTGGCCCGACAACCTGCCTGAGTTACGCGCCACATTGATGCGTGCCGCCATCTGCGCGGTGAGCCCGCCAGTGATTGACGCGGGCGACATTACATTTGCCCGCAGCGCCGCCACCGGCGCAGAGCCGGAAAGCGTCACGGCAGATGATATCGACAGCCTTTGGCAGACACTGCTGCCCTACTTTGAAGGGGGCCTCGGGATTGACCGGTTGGTAAGCCAGGTGGAAGCCCAAGCCCTGACCCACGCGGCTGGCAACATCTCAGCCGCGGCGCGACTTCTGGGTCTGAGCCGCGCAAAGCTGGACTACCGGCTCAAGCAAGGTGGCAAGGAAGACGCCATCTGATCCACAAGCCTCACCTTGCGTCCTGTGGCCCAAGGGGGGCTGGACAGACGCCATAGCACCACTACTCTACCCCCTGAAACAGGACTGCAAACGGG
>JAYZYX010000248.1:0-3495 GCA_036139795.1 Pseudomonadota bacterium
GCTATCGTGGTCGTCATCGCGATCATCGCTATCGTCGTAGCTGTCATCATCATAGCTATCGTCGTCGTCATCGCTACCACTGCGGGTGCGGGTCTGGCTCTGAGTGCTATCGTCTCCGATTCCGGCAAGTTCCTGCGCCGCTTCGCGGGCGGTCAGTCGCTCGGTCTCTTGGCGAAGCGTCGCGCCGGTGGTGGCGTCGTACAGCATCTCGACCTTGGTTGTGCCCTGAATTGCCTCGACCTTAATACCGGCTGCCGTGCGCTGGATTTCAACACGGTCATACGCACTAAAAGCATCCAACACCTGCTGGTCGGTCACCTGTGCATGGCTCGCCCCTGCCAAAATAGCCATCAGCGAGCTTCCAAGAATAATACGTTTCATCTGCGTCTCTCCTATCATGCGATGTCTTCCTGACACCAACATGCCCATCCCAACGAGCATGCTCTATTGGACAGCAGTTATGCAAAGGGGGCCACTGCGCAGCGGTTTATGCGCCTATACCTTGGGTTTATGCGCAGGACAGAGGGACTAATTCCCCCTTCAGACAGCAAAAAGCCCCGCCGGATCGCTCTAGCGGGGCTTTGGAATGGATTTGACGCCAGATCAGTTCAGATCACGGCCTTCTTCGCCTGCGATGTTCACACCAAGATGGCGGGCCACGGTGAAGATGTCTTTATCGCCGCGACCACACAGGTTCATACAGATGATGTGGTCCTTGGGCAGGGTCGGCGCGATTTTCATGACGTGGGCCAGCGCGTGGCTTGGTTCCAGCGCGGGAATGATTCCCTCGGTCTCACACAGTTTCTGGAAAGCACCCAGTGCTTCCTGATCGGTGATCGAGACATATTTCGCGCGGCCGGTTTCATGCAGCCAGCTATGCTCGGGGCCGATACCCGGATAGTCCAGACCCGCCGAGATCGAGTGGCCTTCCAAAATCTGGCCGTCCTCGTCCTGTAGCAGATAGGTGCGGTTGCCGTGCAGAACGCCCGGACGACCGCCGGTCAGCGAAGCGCAATGCTCCATCTTCTCGTCTACGCCCTTGCCGCCTGCTTCAACGCCGATGATCTCAACGTCTTTGTCGTCAAGGAACGGATAGAACAGACCCATCGCATTCGAGCCGCCACCGATGGCGGCGACCAGCGTGTCGGGCAGACGGCCTTCGGCCTCCATCATTTGCTCTTTGGCTTCTTTGCCGATGATGCACTGGAAATCGCGGACCATCGCCGGATAGGGGTGCGGACCTGCCACGGTGCCGATGCAGTAGAAGGTCTCGTTCACGTTGGTGACCCAGTCCCGCAGCGCGTCGTTCATGGCATCCTTCAGGGTACCACGGCCCGAGGTCACGGGGATCACGTCAGCACCCAGCAGGCGCATACGGAACACGTTGGGCTTTTGACGCTCAACATCGTGCGCGCCCATGTAGACCACACACTTCAGACCGAACTTGGCGCAGACGGTGGCGGTCGCCACGCCGTGCTGGCCGGCACCGGTTTCCGCGATGATACGGGTCTTGCCCATACGGCGTGCCAGAATGATCTGACCCAACACGTTGTTGATCTTATGCGCGCCAGTGTGGTTCAGCTCGTCGCGCTTCATGTAGACCTTGGCCCCACCAAGCTCTTCGCTCAGGCGCTCAGCGTAATACAGCGGCGAGGGACGGCCCACATAGTGTTTCCACAGATAGTCCATCTCGGCCCAGAATTCCGGGTCGGTTTTCGCGCGCTCATACTGGGCCTCAAGTTCGAGGATCAGCGGCATCAGCGTTTCGGACACAAACCGGCCGCCAAACTGGCCAAAGCGGCCCTTTTCATCGGGTCCGGTCATGAAGCTGTTGAAAAGATCATTCATCTCGGGCGCCTTTCAACTGAGATTTCGGAACGTGGATATGCAACATAGCGCGGCATTTCCAGCGAAAAGCGGCATTCTGTAGCGCCCCTGCGAAAGGGTCGCCCGAATGCCGCGCGTCAGGCCAGAGCGGCCTGCATGAATTCACGTATTTTTGCCGGATCTTTGACGCCCGGCGCGCTTTCCACACCCGAGGACAGATCCACCTGACGGGCACCGGTGCGGGCGATTGCCTCGGCCACGTTGCCAGCATGCAGACCACCGGCCAGCATCCACGGCACCGCCCATTCGCGCCCCTCCAAGAGCCGCCAGTCAAAGCTCAGGCCATTGCCACCGGGCAGGTCCGCATCCTTGGGCGCTTTGGCATCCACAAGGATCTGGTCAGCCACCGTCTCATAATCCGCGATGCGCGTCAGATCGTCAGCCGAAGACAGCCCCACCACCTTCATGACCGGCAGACCATAGCGGGCCTTCACTTCGGTCACGCGCTCGGGGCTTTCGCTGCCATGAAGCTGGATCATGTCCAGCGGTACAGCGCTGGTGATCGCGTCCAGCAGATCGTTGTCTGCATTCACGGTCAGCGCCACCTTGGCCACACCCAAGGGCACATCCACGGCCAGATCACGGGCCTGCTGAATGGTCACATTTCGGGGGCTTTTGGGGAAGAACACAAAACCAACATACCGCGCCCCGGCTTCTGCCGCGACGCGGATGTCTTCTGCGGTGCTGAGACCGCAGATCTTAACGCGAGTTGTTACGGGCATCGGCTCAGGCGTTGTCCAGCAGTGCCAGAACTTCGTCTTTACCCTGATGCTTCTCGCCCTTCAGCTTTTCCACCTCACGGGACAGCTCACGAGCTGCACGCTTCTGGCGGCTTGCTTCTGCGCGGTGCTTGGCCTCACGCAGCCACTCCCAGACGAAACCGATCAACAGACCGGCCACGATGCCGCCGAAGACCACGATGAACAGAGGCAGCTGGATCGAGGCGTTCCACCCCACCAGATCCTCAACCACCTGCGGAAACAGCGAGAGGCTGATGACATCACGATTGGCAGCGGCAATAGCCACCAGACACAGTGCAATAGCTGCGAGAAAGGCGTAGCGAATGTAGCGGATCATTATTCTTCTTCAGACTCTTCCAGACCGTTCAGGCGGTCTCGTAGCAATTTTCCGGTTTTGAAGAAAGGAACGAATTTTTCCTCTACTTCAACAGTCTCGCCGGTGCGCGGGTTTCGGCCCACACGCGCGTCGCGACGCTTGACGGAAAATGCGCCAAAGCCACGAAGCTCTACCCGGTCGCCGCGCGCCATTGCTTCGGTAATCTCCTCAAATACCGTATTCACAATGCGCTCCACGTCCCGCTGGTACAGGTGCGGATTTTCATCGGCAATGATTTGAATGAGTTCCGATCGGATCATCGGACGTTCCCCCTCACCACGTATCGTTGGTACCCGATAATAGGCACAAACATATGAAAACGAAACAAAATCACTGATCACACCACAAAAATCGCATGTTTTCTGCTGTAACGGGCGGAAATCCCACGACTTACCCCCAACAAATCGCGCATGGCGGGTGTCGTCAACCGAATCAAACAAAGAAAAAGCCCCGCAGCTTGCGCTGCGGGGCCTAATCTTCTCAGACGGTTAA
>JAYZYX010000249.1:0-12530 GCA_036139795.1 Pseudomonadota bacterium
ATCTGGTTGGTCACTAAGCGGTTCGTCATGGCGCTTTGCAGCAGCTCCACATCCCAGGGCCGAAAGTTCGAGACACCCGCCGCACGGATTTTGCCCGCCTTGATCAGTGCGTCCAGCGCGCCGCCGGTCTCGTCATGGTCCATCAGCGGATCGGGGCGGTGGATCAGCAGAAGATCGATGTAATCGGTGCCCAAATCCCGCAGTGAGCTTTCCACCGAGGCCGCTATATGCGCCGCCGAGGTGTCATAGTGCTTGCAGGCCACATCCGCGTATTTACCGCAGGGGGCGACGATATCGCATTTGGTGACGATCTCTAACCGCTGCCGCAAGGCGGGATCGGCCTTCAGGGCCTGACCCAGAACAGCCTCGGCGGTGTAATCGCCATAGATATCCGCCTGATCCAGTGTGGTGATGCCTTGATCAAGGCAGGCATCAATCTTGGCGCGGACATGGGCGGCTGAGGTGTCGGGATCATCCCCGATCCGCCACATCCCATAAACCAAACGGGAAAAGCTAAGGTCTTCGGTCAGTGCAACGCGTTCCATCAGCGGCGCTCTCCTGCGCCAAGGGGCGTCTGCGGCATGCCATCGGGAACGCGGTCCCAGACCTTGTTCAACTGGCAGGTTTTCATCTGGGGCAGCACGCGGGTGCCAAAGTGTTCGGCCTCATCAATATGGGGATAGCCCGACAGGACAAACGCGCGGATGCCCATGTTTTGCAGCTCTTCCAGCTTGGTCAGAACCTGATCGGTCGAGCCGACAATCGCCGCCCCGCAGCCCGAGCGCGCGCGCCCGATGCCGGTCCAGAGGTTGGGCTCGATATAGCCTTCAAGGTCAGCTAGTTCGCGGTTGCGGGCCTGATGGCTGACCCCAAGGCTGCCCGCGTCCAGCGCCCGTTCGCGGATCGCTTTACCGTAGTCATCATCCAGCTTGCTGGCGATGTAGCGGGCGTATTCCTTGGCCTCAGCCTCGGTGTCGCGGACGATCACATGGCTGCGAAAGCCATAATCCAGCGTGCGCCCGTATTTCTCGGCAGCGGCATTGGCGGCCTTCATGCGGTCAGCGATATCCTCGGATTTCTCGGGCCACATCAGGTAGACGTCGCAATGCTGGCCGCACAGGTCCAGCGCGTCAGGAGAATAGCCCCCGAAATATAGCATCGGACCGTTTTTCTGGTAGGGCTTGGCCGGATCGGTGGTCAGACCTTCGAAATTATAGACCTGGCCCTGATAGGTGATCTGATCCTGCGTCCACGCTTGCTTGAGGATTTCGACCACTTCGCGGGACCGCTGATAGCGGAAGGAGCTATCCGCCTTCTCACCCGGAAAATCGGACGAGATGATGTTCACCGTCAGCCGCCCCTGCAGCATGTGAACCAGCGTCGCGATGGTGCGGGCCAGCATGATGGGCTGCATCTCGCCGCAGCGGACAGCCGCCAGCAGGTTGATGCTGTCGGTGATCGGGGCGCAGCCCGCCACAAAGCTCAGGGTGTCCTGCCCCACCTGATAGGACGAGGGGCACAGGATGTTGCCAAAGCCCTGCCCTTCGGCAGTTTTCACGATGTCCGAACAGTGCTGCCAAGAGGACCGCAGATCGCCATCGGGCACCCCGAGGAACTGGTAATCATCCGAGCAAAGCGCCGAGAACCAAGCCACCTCGACCGCGTCGAGATCGGCAGATGTTACGGGTACGACCGTCATGATTTCCTCCCCAGAAAGCCTCCGAACTTTCCACTTGCATAGCTTTGTCTTTGATGTAGATCAATGGTGTATCAATTTTTTCGAAGCGCTGGGATCGCGGAGGAGGCGAAAACATGCCGGAGAAAAGCAGGAAATCTGCAAACCGCCCCGATGCGTTGCCGATCTACATGCAGATTTGCGAATTGGTGATCCGTGACATCGCGGCGGGACGGCTGGTGGATGGTCAGAAACTGCCGCCCGAACGGGACTTTGCCAAAGCCCACGGAACCACGGTGCGCACCCTGCGTAAGGCCCTGTTAAAGCTGGAAGAAAAGGGCCTTTTGGAGCGTCGCCAAGGGTCGGGAAACTATGTCAAAGCAGGCGGTCAGGCCCAGTCCGTCTATTCCATGTTCCGCCTTGAATTGGCCGAGGGCGGCGGCGGCCTGCCCACCGCCGATATCCTGTCCGTAGACCACCTGCCCAAGGACCCTGCGCAGCCCAAATACGGCACTTCGGACCACGGCACCCGCTTTCGCCGGCTGCGCTATCTGGACGATGTGGTCATCGCCGTTGAGGAGATCTGGCTGGACGCAGACGCCGGTCAAATCCCCCGCGAGAAGGTGCAGGATTCGCTTTACCTGACCTACAAGCAGACCCTGCAACTGTGGATCACCCGCGCCGAGGATCGGGTGGGAATCGGTCAGGTGCCCGAGTGGGCTCCGGCGGAATTTGCCCTGCCCGCAGGCACCACCACCGCCTATATCGAGCGCCTCTCATGGGCCCAAGGCACGCAGGCGGTCGAATTTTCGCGCACTTGGTACGACACGTCCAAGGCGCTCTACGTACAGCGCCTAATCTAAGAACAGGGGAGGAGAACCCATGACCACGGACACGCTGACCGATTGCGGCACCCGTACCATCACCTATGGCGTCATTGGCTGTGGCATGATGGGGCAGGAACACCTGCGCAACATCGCCCTGCTGGACAACACCACTGTCGGCGCGATCTATGAGCCTGACGCCGAGATGCGCACGACAGCCCACAGGTTCGCCCCCGATGCACTGCTTGTGAACAGCCTTGAGGCGCTACTGGAGGTGCCGGACCTAGACTGTCTGCTGATCGCCAGCCCCAATTTTTGCCATGGAGAGCAGCTTCAGCAGATCGCGGCCAAACGGCCATTGCCGGTGCTGGTGGAAAAGCCCCTGTTCACCGATCCCGATCATGCCAGCGCGATCAATGATTTTGCCGCCAGCTATCCCGCGCCGGTTTGGGTGGCGATGGAATACCGCTACATGCCCCCCGTCGCCAAACTGCTGCAAGAGGCCGAGGCGGTGACCGGCGGCATCAAGATGTTGACCATCCGCGAACACCGCTTTCCCTTCCTGCCGAAAGTCGGCGCGTGGAACCGGTTCAACCGCTACACCGGCGGGACATTCGTTGAGAAATGCTGCCATTTCTTCGATCTGATGCGTCTTGCCCTGCAATCAAACCCTGTCCGCGTGATGGCAATGGGGGGCCAAGCGGCGAACCATCTGAACGAGAATTATGACGGCGAGGCGCCCGACATTTTCGACCACGGCTATGTGATGGTGGAATTCGAAAGCGGCGTCCGCGCCATGCTAGAGCTATGCATGTTCGCAGAAGGCGCCCGCTATCAGGAAGAAATCTCGGCCGTTGGCCCCAAAGGCAAGATCGAGGCGCTGGTCCCCGGTCCCGGTCGTTTCTGGCCTGCCCATCTGGGCGCAGCACCGACACCGCAGGTCATCGTCTCGCCCCGCGATCCGAAAGGGCCAGAGGTGCGCGAGATCCCCGTTGACCCCACCATTCTGGAGGCGGGCGATCACAACGGATCGACCTTTTACCAGCATCAGGGTTTTGTGGAACTGGTACGCGGACAGCGCGATGCGCCCGAGGTTTCACTGCAGGACGGGAAATGGGCGGTGATCATGGGGATTGCAGCGCAACGGTCCATGACCGAAGGGCGCGCGGTTCTGATCAGCGAACTGACAGGCGGCGCCTGATCCCTGCCTTTACCGGCAAGGACCAATAGCACAGTCCGGCGGCGCATCACGCGCCGCCCGCAAGACGGCTTAGTCTTTCTTGTTCTTCTCGGCGGCGGCTTTCATCCGCGCCAGCAGTTCGGCCTTGGGAGGCTGCTTGCCGTAGGGGTTCTTTTCGGTGCCCTTGGCGTTATGCTCTTTATGGCGCGGCTTGTTGCTGCCCATTCTGGCACCGCCCGATTTGCTGTAATCCATGATCTCTTACCTTGGTAGGTTCTGGCCGTGATCGGCTGCTGGCGGCCTCATGCCCCAATGGCGTGCGCCCCACAAGAGAGCTTTGACGCAAGGCCGCCTCTCTCATAGCGCAATCCGGCCAAAACCCAAAGGCCCCCTAGGGGCTGGTGTTGATTTGGCGCAAGGCCCGCAGGTGGATTCCCGTATAAATTGCATTTCATACATCTCTATTCCGCAGCCCGTGATCCCCTCTCACAGAAAGGCACAGAATGAGCACCCAGACACACGAACCACACAGTCACCACATCCCCTCAGACTGGCTATGGTACGGCGGCACCCTGATCGCAGCAGTACTGTGGTGGTGGCTTTATAACCAACTGATCCCCTTTGCGAATTGGGTCACATCTCTGTTTCCCGTAGCCCCCGACAGCCACTTGGGCGAGGCAATCGCCTTTTTCGTTTATGACGTGCCAAAGGTTCTGCTGCTGCTCAGCGGAATCGTCTTTGTCACCGGCGTGCTGCGCAGCTGGTTCAGCCCCGAAAAGACCCGCGCGATCCTTGCCGGACGGCGCGAGATTGCCGGCTATCCGCTGGCGGCGCTGCTGGGGGTGTTCACGCCCTTTTGCTCATGCTCGTCCGTGCCGCTGTTCATCGGCTTTGTGTCAGCGGGCATTCCTTTGGGGGTGACGTTTTCCTTCCTGATCGCGGGGCCGATGGTGGGACCTGTGGGGCTGGGGCTGCTTTACGGTCTTGTGGGCTGGCAGATCGCGACGATCTACCTTGTGTTCGGCTTTTCCATCGCCACCGTCGCGGGCTTTGTCCTTGGCCGGATGGGACTTGAGAAATACCTGCAGGACTGGGTGCGCGATCTGAACGCGGCCCCCGTCCACGCCCTACCCGATCAGCAAATGACGCTGGCCGACCGCCTAAGAACCGGCGCTGAGCAGGTCCAAGAGATCGTCGGCAAGGTCTGGATCTGGGTATTGGTGGGCATCGGTCTTGGCGCAGCCATTCACGGCTATGTCCCCGAGGCAATCATGCTGCGGGTCATGGGCGGCGATACGTGGTGGTCTGTCCCCGCCGCCGTCATCGCAGGCGTGCCTATGTACACCAACGCCGCCGGTGTCATCCCGATTGTCGAGGCCCTATTGGGCAAGGGCGCGGCCCTTGGCACCACGCTGGCCTTTATGATGTCGGTCATCGCCCTGTCCCTGCCCGAGATGATCATCCTCAAACAGGTCCTGACCCTGCGCCTCATCGCGATTTTCCTTGGCGTTGTCGCGACAGGCATTCTGGCCACGGGCTATCTGTTCAACCTTCTGCTCTGAAAGGTCTCTGCCATGAAAATCGTCAAAGTCTATGGATCGGGCTGCAAGCGCTGCAAAGCGACCGAGGCGATGGTCCGTGACACCGCCACCCAACTGGGGGTCGAAATTGATCTGCAAGAGGTCACCGACCTGCAATCCATCGCCATGGCGGGCATCATGTCCACCCCCGGCGTCACGGTGGACGGGCAGTTGGTCCATGCAGGCGGGCTGCCCGATGCCGCCAAGGTGGCGGAATGGCTGCGGGCCTGATGGTGTATGGGGTCAGACCAGCTCTAACGCGGCCAAAATCACCACGATCAGCATGGATGCGGCCATCGCCTTGTTGATGATCGAATGGGCGCGAGGCGAGAGGTTCAACTGATGCACCTTGATCCCCGCCCACAGCCACAGCAGATGGATCGGCACCCAGATCATGTTCATGATCAGGAACTTGGCCAGCACCTCGGCCCAGTAGCTGTCAGGCAGAAAGCCAAAGCCGGTATATAGCGCGGTGTTCACCGCATAGGCTTTGGGGTTCATCACTTGCAGCAGAATACCGCCCGACAAGCCGGGCGGGCTGGCGCGCTGAATAAACGCTAGCTTTGATCCGGCAAAGGCGATGCGAAAGGCCAGATAGGCCAGATAGCCGAAGGACAGGGTGAACAGCACCACCCGCAGGCGCGGGTCCGCCAGCACCAAAGCCGCAAGGCCGCTGATCACCGTCAGGCCCACCAGATTGGTGCCCACAAACAGCCCCGAGACATAGCGCAGCCCCGCACGCCCGCCGAAACTGGCCCCGACCCCTGCGGTGGACAGCACCCCCGGCCCCGGAGTGATGATCAGGAAAAAGACGGCCAAGGCGAATGTCAGCAAGCCAGCGCTCCTATAATCGCGCGTGATCCCTGCGCCTGACCAGTTGAACGGGCAATCGCCGCCCTATGCAAGAGCGGTTGGCCACGAAAGGTGCAATCGCAAGCAACACAACACAATCGCGCGAGACCTTGACCCATCGCAAACCGCCCTCCGAAAAGGCGCGATAACATGCGGCTGAATGATAGCAAAAAGGCGCCCCTCCATGCCCGACCGCACACAGGCACTGACCGACGGCCTGACCACTCAGCAAGCCGAGCAATCCCGCGCCCGCCACGGCTGGAACGAATTGCCGGAGGGCAAGCCGCCCTCGCCCATCGCGGTGTTCTTGCGCCAGTTCAAAAGCCTGCTGATCCTGATCCTTGCACTGGCAGCGGTCATTGCCTTTGCGTTGGGCGAGCGGATTGACGCGCTGGCCATCGGTCTGGTGCTGCTGCTGAATGCTGTGCTGGGATTCGTGCAGGAATGGCGGGCCGAAACCGCCCTGCGCGCGCTGAAAGCCATGCTGGCCCCGATGGCCGTTGTGCGCCGCGACGGGCAGGAAATCCGCCTGCCTGCCCGCGAAATCGTCCCCGATGATGTGGTGATCCTGCAAACGGGTGACGCGATCCCTGCGGATATGGACCTGCTGACCGGCGACGGTGTCCAAGCGGATGAGGCCGCCCTGACCGGCGAATCCGTCCCCGTGACCAAAACCCCTTTGGGCGAAGGCGACGATGGGCAGCTGATGGCAGGAACCTCGCTGGTGGCTGGACGGGCAGAGGGGCGCGTGACCGCCATCGGGGCGAACACCAGCTTTGGCCATGTGGCGCAACTGACGGCCTCGGTCGGGGAAAAGCAATCGAACCTGCAACAGCGGCTGGCGCAACTGGCCGAGCAGATCGCCGTGGGTGCTATCGGGATCGCGGTGCTGGTCATCGGCGTGGGCATCCTGATCGGGCGGCCTGTGTTCGACATGTTCATGACGGGGCTGTCCTTGGCCGTGGCCTTGGTGCCAGAAGGGCTGCCGGCGGTTGCCACCATCACGCTGGCCTTGGGCGCAGCGGCAATGGCGCGGCAAAAGGCGCTGGCCCGCCGCCTGCAAGCGATTGAAAGCCTTGGCGCGGCCTCGGTTATCTGCACGGACAAGACCGGCACCCTGACCGAGAACCAGATGACGGTGACGCAGGTCCACACGGCAGAGGGCCTCTATGAGGTGACCGGCGCGGGCTATGATCCCACCGGCCACATCGCGCAAGACGGGCAAAAGCGCCGCGCGGGGGATGATTCGCTGCTGGCGCAGGTGCTTGAGACCGCACTGATCTGCAACCACGCCTCACTGGCCCGCGCGGGGGACGGGTGGCAGATGATCGGCACCCCTACCGAAGGGGCGCTGGTGACGCTGGCTTTCAAGGGGTGGGCGCCCGCCTGCCCTGCGGATGATCGTCTGGCCGAGGTGCCCTTTACCAGCGACCGCAAACGCATGAGCGTTCTGGCCCGCGCAGGTGACGGCGCGGTGCTGCATGTCAAAGGCGCACCCGAGGCGGTGTTAGAGCATTGCTCAGAGGTCATGACCGCCAGCGGTCCCCGCCCGATGACGCCCGCCGATAAGGACGCGCTAACCAAGGCCTACGGGGATATGGCCCGCACCGGCCTGCGTGTACTGGCGCTGGCCCGCCGCGCAGCCGCCGCAGGGGATACCGAAGAAACCGGCCTGACCTTCCTTGCGCTGGTGGGCCTGATCGATCCCCCCCGCCCCGAGATCGCCAGAGCCCTGAAGGCTGCCCGCAGCGCAGGCATCCGCACCATCATGATCACCGGCGACAGCCCCCTGACCGCGCGGGCGATTGCGGACCGGATCGGCTTTGACGATGGAGATGTGCTGGAAGGCACCGAACTGGACGCCATGAGCGATGAGGCCCTGCAAGAGCGTCTGCGCCAACCCGCCCATTTCGCCCGCACCCGCCCCGAGCATAAGCTGCGCATCGTCGCCGCCCTTCAGGCTGGCGGGCAGATCGTGGCGATGACCGGCGACGGGGTGAACGATGCCCCTGCCCTGAAACGGGCCGATATCGGCGTGGCGATGGGCATCCGCGGCACGGATGTTTCGAAAAGTGCCGCCGATCTGGTGCTGTTGGATGACAACTACGCCACCATCGTCACCGCCATCCGCGAAGGCCGCCGCCAGTTCGACAACCTGCGCAAGTTTGTACTGTACCTGATGTCCTCGAACGCGGGCGAAGTGGTGGCGATTGTCGCGAACCTTGCCCTTGGCGGGCCGCTGATCTTTCTGGCAACGCAAATCCTGTGGATGAACCTGATCACCGACAGCGTCACCGCCGTAACCTTGGGCCTAGAGAAGTCCGAGCAGAACCAGATGGAGCGCCCTCCCCGCAAGCCCGACGCCCCTGTGCTGAACCGGCGCGGGTTTAAAACCGTTGCCTCGTTTGGCCTATATACGGGCGCGGCAAGCCTCTGGCTGTTCTATCACACCCTGCCCTTGGGGGTAGACTTGGCGCGGACAACAGCATTTACCGGCATGGTGGTCTTTGAAAAGGTCAGCGTCTTTGCTTTCCGTTCATTGCAGCACCCCTGTAGCCGCATCGGCTGGCTGTCGAACCGGTTCCTGATCATCGCCTTCTCGCTTAGCCTGTCGATGCAGGTGCTGGCCGTTTACTGGGGCCCGCTGCAAGCGCTGTTGCAAACGGTTGGCCTTGGACCGCAGCAATGGGGGCAGATCGCCTTGGGTGCGCTGCCCCTGATCGTGATCCCCGAGGGCCTGAAATTCATCCGATCACGCAAGGGTGTTTGGAGCGCCGGACGCCCATGATCTAGGTCAAACCGGCAAAGGCGCATTCGGGATATAGATTCTTCGAACCCGCGCCTTTGGTGCGCCCGATGCCTTGTTTTTAAGGATGTCCCGTGATGGCCAAGACGACCACGACCACCGCTACCGACACCGTTGTGCCTTTGAAATCGAACCTGCCTGCGGTGATCCAATCGCCCACCTGCGCAGGGCAAGACCCTGAAGGGCCAGACCATCCCTACCGCATGCTGGACCGCGCTGCGCGGGCAAGTTTGGCGCGGATGACGGGTGGGGTCTCGCCCCATTCGATCTTTGCTGCATGGAGCGATTGGGCGCTGCATCTGTCCCGCTCGCCGGGTCGGCAGTTGGAACTGGCCGAACACGCCGTGCAAAACGCGGGCAAGCTGGCGAGTTTCGCCCAAAACCCAGCGGCTGAGGCCCCTTTCAAGCCTTCGGACTATGATCACCGCTTTACCGATCAAAGTTGGGCCAAGCTGCCCTTTGCCCTTTACGCCCAAAGCTTTCTGGCCATGCAGGATTGGTGGAACGCAGCCACGGACGACATGCCCGGCTTTTCCAAAAGCGACGCCGAGCGGACGCGGTTCCAGATGCGCCAGACCCTTGATCTGGTCTCGCCCTCGAACTTTCCCTGGCTGAACCCGCAGATCATTCAGGAAACCGCCCGCACCGGCGGGGTGAACCTGATCGAAGGGGCAGCCCATTTCACCGAGGACATGATCCAGACCCTGACCCAGACCCACAAGCGCCCGCCCGAAGGCTTTCAGATCGGCAAGGATCTGGCCTGCACCAAAGGCAAGGTGGTCTACCGCAATGATCTGTTCGAGTTGATCCAATACAGCCCCACCACCAAGGACGTGCATGCGCAGCCGCTGCTGATCGTGCCTGCGTGGATCATGAAATACTATATTCTTGATCTGTCCGCCCATAACTCGATGGTGAAATATCTGGTAGATCAAGGCTTTACGGTCTTCATGATCTCGTGGTGCAACCCTGATGCGGATCAGGCGGAATTGTGTCTGGAGGACTATCGCATCCAAGGGGTGATGGCCGCACTGGACGCCATTGGCGGCATCGTTCCCGATCAGAAAATCCACACGATGGGCTATTGTTTGGGAGGCACGCTGCTGTCGATCACCGCCGCGACCATGGCGCGGGACGGGGATGAGCGGCTGGCCACGGTGACGCTGCTGGCCGCCCAAGTGGACTTTGCCGAAGCGGGCGAGTTGTTGCTGTTCGTCGATGAAAGCCAGATCGCCTTTATCGAGGATCTGATGTGGACCCAAGGCTATCTGGACCGTCCCCAGATGACCCGCACCTTTGCCACCATCCGCGCCGAGGATCTGATCTACACCCGCGCGGTGAACCGGTATTTCCTCGGGCAGGACGATCTGCCCTCGGATATTCTGGTGTGGAACAACGATACCACGCGGATGCCGGCACGCATGCACTCGGAATATCTGCGGGGGCTGTTTCTGGAAAACCGCCTGACGGCGGGACGTTTTGCGGTGGAGGGACGGGTGATCGCGCTGAAAGATATCTCGGCCCCGATGTTCGTGGTGGGCACCGAGACCGACCACATCGCGCCTTGGCGGTCCGTCTATAAAGCGCGGCTCTTCACCGACCACGAGCTGACCTTTGTGCTGACGAACGGCGGGCACAATGGCGGCATCCTGAGCGAGCCCGGCCACAAGCACCGCCACTATCGCGTGGGCTTGCGCGTGGCGGATCAGCATTATCAAGGGCCAGACGAATGGCTGGAGCAGCACACGCCGATTGAAGGATCATGGTGGCCCGAGTTTGCCGGTTGGCTGGCTGCGCATTCGGAGGGAAAGAGCGCACCGCCTGCTATGGGCAAGGCCTTATGTGACGCGCCCGGCACCTATATCTATCAGGAGTAATCTGACGAGGTTCGCGGGGCTCTGCCCCACACCCCGAGGTATTTTCGCCAAGATGAAAGCAGGGCCGTTGCGGGGGTCAGTCGTTTTTCCAGATCTCGGGGGTTAGGTAGACGATCTGGTCATCGAGGCTGACCATGATCTCTCCGTCCTGAATATTGACCTGTAGCTTCATGGCGCGGTTTGCCAGTTGGGCCAGTGCGCTGGTGTCCTCTTCCTTGAGGTTCACGACCTGAAGGTTGTTGAAGCGGGTGGTGCTGTTCTTGATCTTATCCCACCACATATTGGCGGTGCGGCCGCCGTAGGCGTAGATGACGACCTGTTTGGATTTGGCGCAGGACTGGCGGACCAGCTTTTCACTGGGAAGGCCGAGGGCGATCCAGAGGTCGATCTCTCCGCTAAGGGATTTCTGCCAGATGTCGGGCTCATCATCGGTGGAGATGCCTTTGGTCATCTCAAGCGCCTCATGGGCGTTCAGGGCGAAGGCGATGAGGCGCACCATCAGGCGTTCGTCGGTTTCCGAGGGGTGCTTGGCGATGGTCAGCTTGTGCGTATCGTAATAGTGGCGGTCCATGTCCGAGACGGAAAGTTCGACCTTATAAATCGTGGCATTCTGCGCCATGGCAATGTCCCCAGTCCTGAAAGATCGGGATGCGTACCGCGGGACGGGGTGATTGGAAAGCAGATTGCGACGGGGGCGTGTCGTATGCCTTATGGCGCGACATAAATACCATCGGCGGGGGAGCGCGGAGTGCCCTAGCGGGCGCCCCATGTGTCCGAGAGCCGGTAGCCTTGGGGCCACGGATCGCTTGGGTCCAGCATGTGCTGGTGGGTGCCGGTGATCCAGCCACGGCCCGAGATTTCAGGCTCGATTGCGGGAAGGGTGCCGATGGTGGTTTCGCCCATGATCTGGCCGGAGAATTGCGAGCCGATCACCGAACGGGCGGTCAGGCGGTCGCCTAGTTTCATCATGCCTTTGGCGTGCAACACGGCCATGCGTGCTGACAGCGCCGTACCCGTGGGCGAGCGGTCCACTTTGCCCGGTTGGATCGCCACGGCGGCGGTGGTTTCAAACCCGTCCGGCCCTTGGGTCAGCGGCCCTGCGAAGAGGCAGAACGAGAAATGCCGCCAGTCGGGGTTTTCGGGGTGGTCAAAGACAAGTTGCGCATTCGCGGCGTTGGTGATCTGGACGCCCAGTTTTGCGATCTTGTGGGCCTCATCGGCGGTGACGTTGATCCCCAAGGCCTGAGCATCCACGATCACGAAGCTGTCGCCGCCATAGGCGGTGTCTACGGTGATCTGCCCCAGCCCTTCAACCTGCAAAGACACGCCCAGTTGCGCGGCAAAGGAGGGAACGTTGCGCACGAAAATCCGCTCGGCTTTGCCATTTTTGCATTCGGCGCGGACGCGGACCAGACCGCCGGGCGCCTCTAGGGTCATGTGGGTTTCAGGCTCTTGCATGGGGATCAGACCGCCGTCCAGCAGCACGGTCGCCACGCAGATCGAGTTCGAGCCGGACATAGGCGGGGTATCTTCGGGCTCCATGATGATCCACGCGGCTTGGGCCTCGGGGTTTTTGGGTGGGACCAGCAGGTTCACATGACGAAAGACGCCGCCGCGCGGCTCATTCAGGACAAAGTTCCGCAAGGTTTGATCCTGCGCGATCCAGCGGCTTTGCTGCCAGATCGTATCCCCCGGCGGCGGCAGGACGCCGCCCACGATCACATCGCCAACCTCGC
>JAYZYX010000250.1:0-4818 GCA_036139795.1 Pseudomonadota bacterium
GCCTTTGCCGCGCTGCGCGATGATCTTGTCGATACCCGCAAAAGCGCCACCACAGATGAACAGGATGTTCGTGGTGTCCACCTGCAGGAACTCCTGCTGGGGGTGCTTGCGTCCACCTTGCGGGGGAACGCTGGCCACGGTGCCTTCCATCAGCTTCAGCAGAGCTTGCTGCACGCCCTCACCCGATACATCACGGGTAATCGACGGGTTTTCAGACTTACGCGTGATCTTGTCGACCTCGTCGATATAGACGATGCCGCGCTGCGCACGTTCGACATTGTATTCCGAGGCCTGAAGCAGCTTGAGGATGATGTTTTCCACGTCCTCACCCACATAACCGGCTTCGGTCAGGGTGGTGGCATCTGCCATCGTGAAGGGCACATCCAGAATGCGCGCCAGGGTCTGCGCCAGCAGGGTCTTACCGCAACCAGTGGGCCCCAGCAGCAGAATGTTCGATTTCGAAAGCTCGATCTCGGACGCGCTCTGCGAATGGTTCAGACGCTTATAGTGGTTATGGACCGCCACAGACAGAACGCGTTTTGCCTGTGCCTGACCGATTACGTAGTCATCCAGAACCTCGCAAATCTCGCGCGGGGTGGGAACGCCATCGGTGGACTTCAGCCCGCCGCCTTTGGTTTCTTCCCGGATGATATCCATGCATAGCTCGACACATTCATCACAGATGAAGACGGTCGGGCCGGCGATCAGCTTGCGCACTTCGTGCTGGCTCTTGCCGCAGAAGCTGCAATACAAGGTATTTTTGCTGTCGCCGTTGCTATTGTTCGCCATGTCTCGCCTTTCGGTCGTTCACGCAAAATGGCCGGTGCCAGCCTGCGCGTATATGATCTTACGACATGCTAGGGTGTTGTTCTGCCCTTCACAATGTCAAAAGTGCCGCGAAGTTAGGTTCCGCGGCACCTAATTTGGCTTACTTGTCTGCGTCGGGTTTGACGCGGTTTTCGACGATTTCGTCGATCAGGCCCCAAGCCTTTGCATCCTCTGCCGACATGAAGTTGTCGCGCTCCAGCGCGGCTTCAACGGTGTCGTAATCGTTGCCGGTGTGCTTCACGTAAATCTCGTTCAGGCGGCGCTTCAGCTTTTCGGTTTCGCGGGCGTGGATCATGATATCCGTCGCCTGACCCTGATAGCCACCCGAAGGCTGGTGCACCATGACGCGGCTGTTGGGCAGCGAGAAGCGCATTCCTTTTTCGCCAGCGGTCAGCAGCAACGAACCCATCGAGGCCGCCTGACCGATGACCAGCGTGCTGACCTTCGGTTTGATGTACTGCATGGTGTCGTAGATCGACAGGCCCGAGGTCACAACACCGCCGGGGCTGTTGATGTACATGCTGATCTCTTTCGAGGGGTTCTCGGCCTCAAGGTGCAGCAGCTGTGCAACGATCAGGCTGGACATGCCGTCATGGACGGGGCCGTTCAGAAAGATAATCCGCTCTTTCAGCAGGCGCGAGAAAATGTCGTAAGCACGTTCACCGCGGCTGGTCTGCTCAACCACCATGGGAACAAGGTTCATGTATGTTTCGATCGGATCGCGCATTGCCTGCCTCTGTCTGTCGTCGTCTCAAGCATTCAAAACCAAAATGCCTAAAAGAGTCTTAGTCTTGCACCAGACCCCCTGCAAGAGGTGTGCCTTTTTAAAAACGCGTCATTTGGCGCGATATTGATCGCTTTGTTTGCCGCACTATCCTTTTTCGCCGGCTTAGATCACCGGAAGGGTATGAAATGATTGGGACTTTGCAACAAAATGCCGTGCCGGACAGAAATAACGCGTTGACTGTTTTGCAGGCTTTTCTGCCTAAGGCGGGTGAAAATTATGCACAATTGCGCAATTTCGATCGCGGGACGGTGTTGGAAAACTGCACCGTTTCCGCCCTGTCCCCTTTCATCCGGCGTCGCATTCTGACCGAGGAAGAGGTGTTGCGCGCGACCCTTGGCCTTCATTCCCCCCGCACGGCAGGCAAATTCATCCAAGAGGTGTTCTGGCGCAGTTACTGGAAGGGCTGGCTGGAATTGCGCCCCACTGTCTGGCGCGACTATCGCCAAGAGGTCGAACGGCAGCTGAACCGCATCCAGTCAGAGGGCGGTCTGCGGCAGATGTGGCAGGATGCCTGCACAGGCGATACAGGAATCGCTTGTTTCGATGCTTGGGCGCGGGAACTGGCGCAGACCGGCTATCTACATAATCATGTGCGGATGTGGTTCGCCTCGATCTGGATTTTTACGCTGGGGCTGCCTTGGGCCTTGGGGGCGGATTTTCTCCTGAGGCATCTGCGCGATGGCGATCCGGCGTCCAATACGCTCAGTTGGCGTTGGGTGGCAGGGCTGCATACCCAAGGCAAACACTATGCGGCCAGCGCCCAGAATATCGCTAAATTCACCGAAGGCCGATACTGCCCAAGTGGCCAACTGGCGCTGAACCCTACCCCATTGCCGTGGCAAGCGCCACCGGCACCACGCGACCTACCCAAGACCTTGGCGCTACGGGCTGGCTTGCGCACAGGACTGCTAGTCCATGATGAGGATGTGGCCCTGGACCAAGCCCTAAGCGCCTGCCCCGAACCTATAGCCGTCGGGCGCATGAATTCTGCGGGCCACCTAAGCCCGCTCATCGTCGCGCCGATGGTCACCGATTGGGCAGAAGGTGCTATTACCCATACGCTTGAGCGCCACCCACAGCTTGCGCCTGCGACCGCCGTTACGCCCGAAACAATCGCGGAATGGGCAAAATCCGAAGGGCTCAAGCAGATCGTCACCCCCTATGCCCCCACTGGCCCCGTGGCCGAGGCCCTTACCGCCGCGCAGCCTGCACTTGAGTCCGCTGGCATCCGTCTGTGCCAGATACGCCGGACATACGATAGCCGCGCATGGCCCTTCGCCACGCACGGCTTTTTCAGGTTCAAAGACCAGATCCCCGCCTTATTGGCGGCGCTGGACGGATCAGATCACTCGGCCGCCTGAGGCATCCGCGCCAGTTGGCACTGGGACCACAGATCGGCCAACGCCTTGACCAGATGCTCGACGTCCTTGGCGCTATGCACGGGGCTGGGAGTGATGCGCAAACGCTCGGTCCCTTTAGGAACGGTGGGATAGTTGATCGGCTGGATGTAGACCCCGTGGGTCTTCATCAGCTGGTCTGAGATGAACTTGCACTTCACCGGATCGCCCACCATTACCGGAATGATGTGGCTGGGGTTCGGGATATGGGGAATGCCGATCCGATCCAGCTGTGCCCGCAACTCGGCCACGCGCTGCTGCTGCAACTCGCGCTCAGCGCTGCTTTGCTTCAAGTGCTTGATCGAGGCCGCCGCCCCTGCAGCCACACTGGGCGGCAAAGCGGTGGTAAAGATAAACCCGCTGGCGAAGCTACGCACGAAATCCACCATCTCGGCCGAGCCGGTGATGTAGCCGCCAACCACACCAAAGGCTTTGCCAAGGGTGCCTTGGATGATGTCCACACGGTCCATCACCCCATCCCGCTCAGCGACACCGCCGCCACGGGGACCATACATGCCAACCGCATGCACTTCGTCCAGATAGGTGATCGCGCCGTATTTCTCGGCTAGATCACAGATTTCAGCGATGGGCGCGATGTCGCCATCCATCGAATAAACCGAGTCAAAGGCGATGATCTTAGGCTGATCCGCAGGAAGCGCCTGCAAATGCGCCTCAAGGTCGGCCAGATCGTTGTGCTTCCAGATCACCCGCTGCGCCCGAGAATGGCGCATGCCTTCAATCATCGAGGCATGGTTCAGGGCATCCGACAGGATCACACAGTCAGGGATCTTGGCCGCCAGAGTGCCTAACGCCGCCCAGTTCGAGACATAGCCGCTGGTGAACAGCAGCGCCGCCTCTTTGCCGTGCAGATCAGCCAGTTCGGCCTCAAGCAGCACATGGTCATGGGTGGTGCCGGAAATATTGCGTGTACCGCCTGCACCAGCGCCACAGCGGTCCAGCGCCTCATGCATGGCCTCCAGCACTTTGGGGTGCTGACCCATGCCAAGATAATCGTTGGAACACCAGATGGTTACAGGGCGCTCTTCAGTTCCACTGCGGTGTGTTGCCTGCGGGAAATTCCCGGTGTGTCGTTCCAGATCCGCAAAGTGGCGGTAGTTTCCCTGCGCACGCAAATCATTCAGCGCGCCCTTGAAAAAGCTGTCGTAATCCATCGTCCCTCGTCTCTTAGGTGGGACGGCCCTTTGCGGGCCGTCCTGCCGCCTTGGGGCGGACGTGTTAGCCAAACATGTCTGCGGTGATACCAGCGTACCAGCCAACAGATTCCTCATAAGTTGCTTTGCGCAGCGCCGCATCCTCGCCGGTTGCGCTGATAAATCCATCGACTTTGGCGATTTTTTCATCAGTTGCTTCATAGGTCGCGCCAACCTTGATCCCGTCATCCGAGTCAATCAGCGACCAACAGGTGTTCGAGAACTTGGCCGGGAAGACCTTGGAGCCGGTCAAAGCACCGCGCACGGCCATTGCCGCCACTTTCGCCTGCGAGTTCGCCGAGAAGCCCGACTTGGGCATGTCTCCCTGTGCACAGGCATCGCCAAGCACGTGGATATTCTCGTCAATCCGGCTCTGCATGGTGTGGCCGCTGACAGGCGCCCAGTTGCCATCAGTGATGCTGGCCATCTCGCAGATACGGCCCGCTTTCATGGCGGGGATCACGTTGCAGACGTCGGCCTTGATCACCTCACCGTCCACATCAACGGTCATCTCATCCGCGTTGACGCTGACCTTGTCACCGCCGAAATCGGGGCCGATGCGTTCGATCATGCCGCTATAGTGCTTGGCCCAACC
>JAYZYX010000251.1:0-10936 GCA_036139795.1 Pseudomonadota bacterium
AAGAACTGCGCCGGATGCAGGCCGAGGCCGATGATACGGTCTTTGTTGCGACCTCTGATCGGCACGGCTTGTTGCTGCGCTCGGGCGAGGCGTCGGACGTGGATTTCCCGAAGACTGAGGGGTTTTCCCGCGATGACACATGGCGGTTCTACGTGGATCGCGCACGACGCGGGGATGTGACGATTGCGGTGGCGCGGCCACTGGATGCGCGGCGGGCGCTTTATCGGCGGGCCTTGATGGCCTCGCTCTTGCCCTTGCTGGCGGTGGTGCCGCTGGTGATCTTTGGCATCTGGTTTGCCGTGCGTCGGGGCCTGCGTCCGCTGGACGGGGTGCGGGATGAACTGGCAAAGCGCGGGCCGATGAACCTGTCGCCTCTGCCTTTGTCCGGCCTGCCGTCCGAACTTTCGCCAGTGGTGGCCTCGGCCAATACGCTGATGCAGCGGATCGAGGCGGGCTTTGAGGCCGAGCGTAACTTTGCCGCCAATGCTGCCCATGAGATGCGCACGCCTGTGGCTGGGGCCATCGCACAGGCGCAGAGGTTGCAGGTTGAAAGCCGCGATCCCTCTGTCCGCACCCGCGCCGCTGAAATCGAGGAAACCCTCAAACGTCTGAACCGCTATACCAACAAGCTGATGCAGATGGCCCGCGCCGAAGGGGCTCGCTTGCGGCTCTCAGAACAAATGGATTTGTGCCCTGTGGCGCGGATGATCGTTGAGGATTTCACCCGTTCCGAAAAAGCAGGGGACCGGATTATTCTGGACCTGCCCCAAGGGCCGGTGAGCAGCGATCTGGACCCTGATGCCTTCGGGATCGTCTTGCGCAACCTGCTGGAAAACGCCTTGCGGCACGGGGGCGGGGACAAGGTGCATGTGCGCTTGTCTGATCGCAAAGAATTATGTGTGTCGAACTCGGGCGCAAACTTGCCGTCCGAACAGATTACCCGCCTGACCCAGCGCTTTTCCCGTGGCGACGGTGCAGGGGATGGCACGGGGCTGGGGCTGTCGATCGTCAGCATTATCGCCGAGCGTAGCGGGGCACAGTTCCAGATCACCTCGCCCTTGCCTGAAGGTGCCGACGGGGTGATGGTCACGTTCCGCTTTTGAGTTTTGCGGGCTGTTTCCTAGGTCAGATACTGCCGCGCTGCCTGCTTGATGGCTTGGGTCAGGGGGGAGATGGCCCCGGCCATCAGGCGGCTGAACTGCCAGTAGAGGGCCGAGTCGTAAGGGTGCGCAGGTGCCAGCGGCACAAGGGTTCCAGCCTGTAGGAAAGGGCGGGCCAGAATTTCTGGATGCATCGCCCATCCCATTCCCAAAAGGCACGCATCCAGAAAGCCGTGGGTTGATCCGATCCGGTGCTGGCGCAGCGCCGCCCGATGGCAGCGGCCTTGGGTGAATTGATGCACCCAGTCCTCTTGCAGCTTGTCCTTGTCGGAAAAGACCAGCGTCGGCGCGCGCATCAACGCAGCATCAGTTGGCCCTTCCTGCATCCAGCGCTGCATATAGGCGGGGCTGGCCGCGGCCACATAACGCAGGTTCCCCAGCGATAGTGTATCGCACCCCTGAACGGGCCGCGCCTGAGAGGTCACGGCCCCCGCTACCTCGCCCCGCGACAGCCAATCGCGCGAGGCGTTCTCATCGTCGATGATGGTGTCAAAGAGGAACCCGTCGCATTGGGCCAAGGCGGGCAGGAACCACGTGGCCAGACTGTCCGCGTTCACAGCAATCCGAACCGTGGCGGTATCGGGCGCAGTTCCGGTGATCTCGGACCGGACCTGACGTTCCAGCAGGGCGATGGTGTCATAGTGCTGGATCAGGCGCAGGCCGGTTTCGGTGGCGCGGCAAGGCTGGCCGCGCTGGATCAGAACGGTGCCGACTTGTTCTTCAAGCGCCTTGATCCGCTGAGAGATCGCGGATTGGCTGACGTGCAGCTGACTGGCGGCCTGATCAAAGGTGCCGCGCCGGTGAACGGCGGCCAAAGCGGCCAGATGGGCAGGGTCAAGCATTAGAAAAACTGATCCAAGTGAAGTTTATCTCATTTTACTAATGTATCCCGCGCCGCTACGTCAAAGGCGGAACGGATAGGAGAGCCCGATGATCACAACGTTTTTCCAAGGACTTCTGGTCTCGCTGGGGCTGATTGCGGCGATTGGATCGCAGAACGCCTTTGTCTTGCGGCAGGGTTTGCGGCGCGAACATGTGGGTCTGGTCGTGCTGGCCTGCGCCTTGTCCGATGCCATCCTGATCAGCGCGGGGGTCGCTGGGATGGGGGCGCTGGTTGCCTCGATGCCAATGTTAGAGCTGGTGATGCGCTGGATCGGCGCGGCTTTCCTTTTCGCCTACGGCGCGTTGCGGTTCAAGGCGGCCCTCAAAGGGGGAGAGGCGCTGGTACCCGCCGAAGGACAAATCACAAGTCTGGCCAAAGTGCTGGCGATCTGCCTGACCCTGACGTGGGCGAACCCCCATGTTTATCTGGATACAGTCCTTCTGCTGGGGACGATTTCCGCGCAATATGCCCCGCAGCATTGGGTCTTTGGCGCGGGCGCGATGGCGGGATCGCTGCTGTTCTTCACCGCGCTTGGCTTTGGCGCGCGCCTGCTGGCGCCGGTGTTCCGTCAGCCGCGTGCATGGGTTGTTCTTGAGATTATCATCGGTTGCACCATGTGGGCCATCGCCTTGGGGCTGGTGACATCATAGTCCTGTGATCTGCATGTAACGCGGGGCTGTTATACCGAATTGCTAGTATACAAACGCGCAAACCCCGTGTAGGGAGGCCCATCAAAGCCGCTGCCCACAGGTGTTGCAGCGCCCCCAATATACAGCCAGAGACTTCCGACACATGATCCAGATCCTTTCCGAAGCGCTTGCCGAGCGTGGTTATGACACTTTGACCGACGTGCAGCAGGCCGTGACCGCAGAAGAACTTGCGGGTCAGGATCTGCTGGTTTCTGCGCAGACCGGCTCGGGTAAAACCGTGGGCTTTGGTCTGGCAATGGCGAGGGATGTGCTGGCCGAAGATGGCTCGCTTGGGCCGGCGGCTGCGCCTTTGGCGCTGGTGATTGCACCGACCCGCGAACTGGCCCTGCAGGTCAAGCGCGAGCGGGGTTGGCTATATGGCAAAGCAGGCGCCCGCCTGGTGTCTTGCGTTGGCGGCATGGATGCCCGTGACGAACGTCGCGCGCTGGAGCGTGGTGCCCACATCGTTGTCGGTACCCCCGGTCGTCTGCGTGACCACCTTGAGCGAGGCGCGCTGGATCTGGAAAGCCTGCAAGTGGCCGTTCTGGACGAAGCTGACGAGATGCTGGATCTGGGCTTCCGCGAAGATCTGGAGTTCATTCTGGGCGGTGCCCCCGAAGAGCGCCGCACGCTGCTGTTCTCGGCCACCGTTCCGCCGATGATCGAAAAGCTGGCCAAGGAATTCCAGCGCGACGCGCAGCGGATCAGCACCACGTCGGGCAAAAAGCAGCACTCGGACATCTCGTATCAGGTGATCCGCGTGAACATGAAGGACAGCGAACGCGCGATCTTCAACATGCTGCGTTTCCATGACGCCGAGAACGCGATCATTTTCGCCAACACCCGTGTTGAGGTCGCCCGTCTGACTTCGCGTCTGGCGAACCGTGGTTTTCAGGTGGTTTGCCTCTCCGGTGAACTGACCCAGCAAGAGCGCACCAACGCCCTGCAAGCGATGCGCGACGGTCGTGCGAAGGTTTGTGTGGCAACCGATGTGGCGGCCCGTGGTATCGACCTGCCCAATCTGGAACTGGTGATCCACGCCGACCTGCCCACCAACACCGAGGCGCTTCTGCACCGCTCGGGCCGGACCGGCCGCGCGGGCCGCAAGGGTATCTCGGCGCTGATCGCGAACCCCAAGTCGGCCAACCGCGCCGAGCGTCTGCTGAAGTGGGCCAAGATCACCGCAGAATGGACCGAGGCCCCCAGCGCCGAAGACATCCAGCGCCGCGACGAAGAGCGTCTGCTGGCCGATCCTCTGTGGACCGAAGAAACCACGCCCGAGCAGCAGGACTTCGCAACCCGTTTGCTGGAAATGCACAGCGCCGAGCAGATCGCGGCGGCTTACCTGCGTCTTTACCGTGCCCGTCTGTCGGCACCCGAAGAGCTTGGCTCGCCCGATGAGCGCCCCGAGCGCAAAGAACGCAAGGAATTCGGCCCCTCGCGCTGGTTCCGTCTGTCGGTTGGCCGCAATGAGCGCGCCGAGCCCCGCTGGCTGCTGCCGATGGTGTGCCGCTCGGCCAACATCGACAAGACCGTTATCGGTGCGATCCGTGTGCGTCAGGATGAGAGCTTCATCGAGATCGCAGAAGCGGCGGCGGATAACTTCCTTGCCTCGCTGGGGGATGCGGCGCAGCTGGAAGACGGCATCAAAGTGACTGCCGCCGATGGCCCGCCCGCGCCCGAACCGCGCCAGCCCCGTGGTGATGACCGCCGTGGTGATGACCGTCGCGGCGGTGGTCGTGATCGCGGCCCCCGTGAGGATCGCCCCCGCGGTGACCGTTTCGACCGCCCCAAGCGCGAGGACCGTGGCGACCGCTTTGACCGCCCCAAGCGGGAAGATCGCGGCGAGCGTCCCCAGCGTGAAGACCGCCCTCAGCGTGAGGATCGTCCCAAGCGCGAAGAGCGTGGCCCGAACATGGTCGCACCTAACCCGAACAAGAGCAGCTACAACCCTGCGCCTGTGATGGATGATGACGCGCCCCGCAAACCCCGCGCCAAGAAGGTCTGGGGCGATAAGCCCGAGGGCAAAAAGCCCTACAAGCCTGAGGGTCGCGGCGATTTCAAAGGCGGCAAGCCCGAGGGGAAAAAGTCGTTCGGCAAGCCTGACGGCAAGAAACCCTATGGCAAGGCCGAAGGCGGTTTTGGCGGCAAGCCCAAGCGTGACGGCGACAAGCCCGGTTACGACAAACCCCGTGGCAAGCCCGCTGGCAAGTTCGGCGATAAGCCCAAGTTTGGCGACAAGCCGAAATTCGGTGACAAGCCCCGTGGCGATGGTCCCAAAGGCGGCAAGCCTGCCCGTTTCAACGCGGCGGACACCAGCAAACGGATGGACCGCCCAGGTGGCAAGCGCCCCGCGGCGGGTGGTCCGCGCAAGGGCGGTGACGGGTTCCCCCGTCGGCCCAAAGGCTAAGAACTAACAGCGGGGCGCTTGGTCAGACGGCCAGCGCCCCGATCCACATTCCAAGGCCGAACCAAGTGTGGGCGACCAGTCCTAGCCCTCGGCTTTTCCAAGGGGTCGGCGTTTTCGACAACGCCCATCCCAGTCCCAGACCCGGATGCAGCAGGAACCAGCCCGCCGCGATGGTCACCAGCGCATAGATCCACACGGGCACAAAGCTAGGCATCGCCAGCCATGCGGCCCCTGCGATCATTGCGAAAAAGATCCCGTAGATCACGCCCACCGCATAGTGGAAGACCCAGCCGATGGTCAGCTCGCCCTGAACAGGGGCGGCTTGGGCGATGTCATCGTGAAACACTTTGCCTTTTGCCACATGGGCGACCCAGCGGCCCACGAAGGCCCAGTTGGGCAAAGGCGCGCCGGTGATGCGGTTCAGGGCAAGTGCCCACAAATCCATCACAATCGTGCCGCCAAGACCCATCACGATCCCTGCAAAAATCAAATACACCACGCGCGGGCCCCCTTTGGAATGCTATACTCAATATACCTGTTTCTTAGTCATTTCACGGTTTGCCTTTGTTGCAAAGACCAAAGGCGTCAATCTTCAGGGGTGCAATGTAAAGGGCAGACAAACCCCTTTGGACCGTTGTAGACTCGGCCCGATTTACCCGCTTTGCGGGTTGTGGAGTGGGGAGAATCCATGAAGGCCGTCTTGTTTGAATCCTTTGGTGCGCGTCCTGTGATCGCCAATTTGCCGGACCCGTCACCTGATGCGGACGGCGTTGTTTTGCGCGTCATGGCCACGGGTGTGTGCCGCAGCGACTGGCACGGCTGGATGGGGCATGATCCTGGGATCGAACTGCCGCATGTGCCGGGCCATGAACTGGCCGGGATTATCGAGGCTGTCGGCCCGAATGTCTCCAAATGGAAAGTGGGCGATCGGGTCACGGTGCCCTTCGTCTGCGGATGCGGGACGTGTTCGGAATGTCATTCGGGCAACCAGCAGGTCTGTGAAGATCAGACCCAGCCGGGATTCAGCCACTGGGGCTCGTTCGCGGAGTATGTGGGTCTGCATCAGGCAGACCTGAACCTTGTGGACCTGCCGGAGACGGTGGATTTCGCGACTGCCGCCTCGCTTGGGTGCCGGTTTGCCACCTCGTTCCGCGCTGTGGTGGATCAGGGGCGCACGGCCCCCGGTGAATGGGTGGCGGTGCATGGCTGCGGCGGTGTCGGTCTTTCGGCCATCATGATCGCCAACGCAATTGGCGCGAATGTGGTCGCGGTTGATATCGACGATGCCAAACTGGCGCTGGCCAAAGAGCTTGGCGCGGCGGTGACCATCAATGGCGCGACCGAGCCCAAAGTGGCCAAGGCCGTGCTTCAGGCGACGGGGGGCGGGGCACATGTTTCGATTGATGCCCTTGGCAATCCTGTAACCTGCTTTAACTCTATCTCATGTCTGCGTAGGCGCGGGCGCCATGTGCAGGTGGGCTTGATGCTGGCAGATCACGCCAAGCCGCAGATCCCCATGTCTCGGGTTATCGCATATGAGCTTGAGCTGCGCGGAAGTCACGGAATGCAGGCCCATCGCTATGATGCGATGCTTGCAATGGTTCAATCGGGTAAGCTGTCACCCGAGCGTCTGGTGGGGCGCGAGATTACGCTGGAAGACTCGATCGATGCACTGATCGGCATGGATCGTTTCGAAGGTGTGGGCGCGACAGTGGTAACGAAATTCTAGGTGTTTCATTCGTCGGGGGACGAAAGATGAAGCAAGTCGTAACGATCGGAATTCTGGGCCTGCTTGGTGGGCTGGCGCTGGCTTATGTGGTGCTGACCTACCAAGCCTCTTTGCAACGGGACGGATCGCTTTCGCGGTCCGTCTTGCCTGCCGCGATAGCCGGATAATAGCGCATTTTGCGCACAAAATGACCTCTGACGCGGCGTGGACGCCATTTTCAGGGGCGGGGCCGCTGTCACTTCTTCGTGATGGGGTCGGGCTGACATCCAGGCATTTTCTCCAACATATTGAGCCTTTTTGTAGAAACCAGCGGGGTGAATTCCCCTTTGGGTGGAATTTTTGCTTGGGCTGAAATAAAACTGAACAGTTCGGTTCACTTTTTTCGTGCAAGGTGCGGTATTCTGGCCTACCTAATGGCGGAAATGCCCTCCGCCCGAAGGAAGACCCGATGCGCATGATCCCTGTTCTGGCCTTGATTGCCGCGACTTTTGCTGTGCCTGCCATGGCACAGGATGTGCCCAAGCCTGTGAAACTGATGACCCTGCAAAGCGGCCCCGCCCACATAGAGCGGCAGTTCTTCGGGCAAGTGGTGGCCAAGCAGACCGTTGATCTGGCGTTTCAGGTCGGCGGCCAGTTGCAGCAGTTGACCGCGCCGGAGGGGCAGATGATCCGCGAGGGCGAGGTGATCGCTCAGCTGGATTTGCGCGCCTACACCCGTGCCCGTGATCAGGCCAAGGTCAATCTGGACAAGGCCCGCCGCGATCTGGAACGTCTGACCGCCTTGCGCGGCTCGACCGTCAGTGATGTGACGATCCGCGATGCGCAGACGCAGGTGGATCTGGCCCAGATCGCTTTGCAGAACGCAGAGGATAGCTTGGATGACGCGACCTTGCGCGCGCCCTTTGATGCGCTGGTCGCCCGCCGCGAAGTTGCCAATTACACCACTGTTGCCGCAGGCACGCCTATTGTGCTGCTGCACGATGTCTCGGAACTGCGGGTCGAGATTGAGGTGCCCGAAGTACTGTTCCGCACGGCAGGCCGTACAGGCGATGTGACCTTCAGCGCTGAGTTTCCAGATGGCGACACCCGTTTCAACCTCTCACCGCGCGAGTTCGAGGCCGAGGCCAGCGCCGTGGGCCAGACCTACACGCTGACCCTTGCTTTTGACAAAAACCCCGGCGCGTTTGTGTATCCCGGTGCCTCGCTGACGGTCTATGCCGCGACCGAGCTTGGCGGCGGTGATGCGGTATTCCTGCCCGAAACGGCGCTGTCCTTTGATCCCGAAGGCAAGCCCCGCGTGATGGTCTTTGCGGATGGCACCGTTCGCGCCACGCCGATCACCATGCAGATCACCGATGACGGGCGTATCCAGATGACCGAAGGCCCTGAAAACGGGACCGAGATCGTCCTGACCGGCGCGTCGCAGTTGCAGGACGGGCAGACGGTCCGCCGCTTTACCCGTATCGGAGAGTAAACCATGTCCATCGCACGCGCTTCGATCGACCGCGCCCTTGTGACGTGGATGCTGATCATCGGCTGCCTTCTGGGCGGCATCTGGGGTTTCGCCACCATCGGGCGGCTGGAAGACCCCGCGTTCACCATCAAGAACGCCGTTATTATCACGCAATACCCCGGTGCTTCGGCCGAACAGGTGGCCCGTGAGGTCTCGGAACCGCTGGAATCCGCCATCCAGAAGATGGCCGAGGTGGAAACCATCACCTCGTCCAACAAACCGGGGGTCAGCCGGATCAGCGTCGAGGTGGAAAGCACCTATGACGGCACCGAACTGCCCGCCATCTGGACCAAGCTGCGCAACCGCGTGAATGACGCGCAATCCAGCTTGCCCTCGGGCGCGAAGGCGTCGGTGGTGAATGACACTTTCGGGGATGTGTTCGGCCTGTTCTTTGCGGTCACGACGCCCGGTTTCAGTGATGCGGAAACCCACCAGATCGCCAACTATCTGCGCCGTGAAATTCTGGCGGTAGATGGTGTGGCCGATGTTGAACTGGCCGGTCTGCCCGAAGAGGCCATCTATGTGGCCCCCAAAACGGCGATCACCACCAACCTTGGCGTCGCGCCAGGGGCTTTGGCCGGTGCGATCACAAGTGCCACCAGTGTGTCCAGCGCGGGCAGCGTGACCCAGAACGGGCAGGATATCCGGATCGAGGCGCCCGAGGGCTCGAATTCGGTTGATGAGATTGCCAGCCTGACCATCGGTGTCGGCGGCGAAGTGATCGATCTGACCGACCTTGCCGATGTGACGCGCGAACGGGTGGCCGAGCCTTCGATGATCATCCGCTATAACGGGCAGGATGCCTTTACGCTGGGTGTGGCGGGCAAGGCCGATCTGAACATCGTGGACATTGGTCACGCGGTAGATGATCGGATTGCAGCGCTGATGCAGGATGTGCCTGCGGGCGTGCAAATCCAACCCATTTACCAGCAGCATGTGGTGGTGGAAGAGGCCTCGAACGCGTTTCTGGTGAACCTTGCCATGTCGGTGGCCATCGTGGTGATCGTGCTGGCGATCTTCATGGGCTGGCGTGCTGCGATCGTGGTGGGCGTTACCCTGCTGCTGACGGTGGTGGGAACCTTGTTCTTTATGTCGGTCTTCGGGATCGAGATGGAGCGTATCAGCCTTGGCGCCTTGATCATCGCCATGGGGATGCTGGTAGATAACGCCATCGTGGTGGCCGAAGGAATGCAAGGGGACATGCATCAGGGCAAATCTGCCCGTGATGCCGCCGAAGATGTGGCCAGCAAGACCCAGATCCCGCTGCTTGGGGCGACTGTGATCGGGATCATGGCCTTTGCAGGCATTGGTCTTTCGCCCGATGCGACGGGGGAATTCCTGTTCTCGCTCTTTGCGGTGATCGGGATTTCGCTGCTGCTAAGCTGGGTGCTGGCGATCACCGCCACACCGCTTCTGGCGCACTATCTGTTCAAGGTGGGCGATCAGGTAGAAGGCGGCGCCTACAACGGCCCGATCTTCCGTGCCTACCGCAATACTCTGTCGCTGGCGCTGAAGCTGCGCTGGCTGGTGATGGCCGGTCTGATCGCGGTGACGGTGGTGTGCTACATCGGCTTTGGTCAGGTAAAGCAGCAGTTCTTCCCCGACAGCAACACGCCCTTGTTCTACGTCCACTACAAGATGCCCCAAGGCACCGGCATTCACCGCACCGCTGACGATATGGCGCTGCTGGAAGAGTGGCTGTCCAAGCGCGACGATGTGGTCTCGGTCAGTACCTTCGTAGGCGGCGGCGCGACGCGCTTTATGCTGACCTACGGGCCGGAAGAGGGTCTGAAAAGCTATGGCCACCTGATCATCCGGACCGAGACGCTGGACGCCATTCCGCCCCTGCGTCAAGAGCTTGAGGACTTTGCCCGTAGCACTCTGACCGACGGCGAATTCCGCACCCAGCGTCTGGCCTTCGGCCCCGGTGGCGGTGCCCCGATCGAGGCGCGGTTCTCTGGTCCCGATCCGGTGGTTCTGCGGCAACTGGCGCAGCAGGCGATGGTCGAGATGAAAAAGACCAACCCGCTGGTGCAGGACATGCGCACCGACTGGCGCGAGCGTGAACTGGTGCTCAAGCCCGTCTACGCGGATGAGCGGGCGCAGGCGACGGGTATCTCGCGCGAGGATGTGGCCTCGGCCTTCCTGACTGCGACTGATGGCATCCGTGCGGGCGTCTATCGTGAAGATGATCGTCTGATCCCGATCATGGTGCGCAACGCTGGCGCGACCGATGAGGGGGCCGCGCATCTGATCGACCAGCCCGTCTATTCCAGCGCGGCGCAGGCCTATATCCCCGTGACCCAGCTGATCGACGGGTTCGATTATGAGGCGCAGGACACACTGCTACAGCGTCGTAACCGTGTGACCACCATCACGGTCGAGGTCGGTCTGCCCGCCGATACCAACGTCGCTGCGGTCTTCACGCAGGTCCGCCCCGCGATTGAGGCGATCCCGCTGCCCGAGGGCTATAAGATGGAATGGGGCGGTGAGTTCGAAAGCTCGACCAAGGCGCAGGGCAGCCTTGGCAAGCAGCTCCCCTTGTCGCTGCT
>JAYZYX010000252.1:0-4924 GCA_036139795.1 Pseudomonadota bacterium
GGCCCACATCGCCCCGACCACGCAGGCCTTCGTGTTCGGGCGCCTGTCGCATATGATCCCCAACCGCTGACCCACGGCGGGGGGCGCGCCCCCCGCACCCCCGAGGTATTTTCGCCAAGATGAAAAGGCTGCCGGTTCCGGTGGCCTTTTTCTATGCCCGCTCGTCCTTGGGGGAGCCCATGACCACATAGGTGGTGAGTGCCTGCACCTGCGGCAGGGTTCCGAGGACTTCGGTGTGGAAATGTTTGTAGGCGGCCAGATCTGCGGCCTCGATCCGCAGGAGGTATTCGATGGCACCGGTGATGTTATGGCATTCGCGCACCTCGGGAGCGCGGGCGATGGCGCGTTCAAACGCCTCTTGCGCCGCTTTGGTATGGGTGCCGAGGCCGACGGTCACATAGGCGATAAAGCCGATGCCCATGGCTGCGGGATTGAGGACAGCGCGGTAGCCGCTGATCGCTCCGCGCTTTTCCAGATCTTGCACGCGCCGCAGGCAGGCCGATGGGGACAGACCCACGCGATCAGCCAGTTCGAGATTGCTGATGCGGCCCTCGGATGAGAGGACATGCAATATTTTGCGGTTTATCTGGTCATCTTTGATCATTTGTTGTGATTATTGTTGCTTGATTGACGTCTTTGCAAGCTAATTGCGATGATTTTCGCATGATATTGCGCCCATGACATACGAACTTATCCCTGCGCTTTTCGCGTTCTCGCTGGCCACGGTGATCACACCCGGGCCGAACAACCTGATGCTGATGGCATCGGGTGCCAACTTTGGCTTTGCCCGAACCCTGCCCCATATGGCGGGGATCGCTTTTGGTTTTCCGGCCATGGTGTTGCTGGTCGGCCTAGGGGTGATGCAGATTTTTGATCTGTGGCCTATGTCCTACACGGTGCTGAAGATCGCATCCGTCGGCTATCTGGCTTATCTGGCGTGGAAGATCGCGACCGCGGCCCCGATCCAAGGGACTGATGCCCGCTCTCGCCCCTTGCGCTTTGTCGAGGCGGCAGCCTTCCAATGGGTGAACCCGAAGGCATGGAGCATGGCATTGACCGCGATCACCCTTTACGCAGGTGGCCGCGATCTGAGCCATGTGGGGCTGGTGGCATTGGCCTATGTGCTGACGGCGCTGGTCTCGACCAGCAGTTGGACGTTGCTTGGGCAGCAGATCCGCCGCCTGCTGGCAACGCCCGCCCGCTTGCGCCTGTTCAACGGCACGATGGCCCTGTTGCTGCTGGCGACGCTGATCCCCGTCCTTATGGGTTGAGGGGAATGCAGATCAGGGTCTGAAGCTCTTCTGGAGGAACCTCTTCGGGGTTGTTCAGATACAGCTCATAGCTGGGAAGCGGGGCGCGGGTGCGGCCCGATGCAGGCAGGGCTTCGTCGTAGATGTAGCCGTAGGTCGCTGCCAGTCCCGCGTAATCGCCCAAATGCAATAGTTCCAGATAGGGGCCCGCGTCCAGAATGCGCTGCTCCAAACCATCGGGCAGAATGGCATCCTCTCTGACCGCGACCGCAGGGAAGCTGCGCAGATCGTCAGGCGCTGTCAGATTGGGGTTGTCATAATAAACGCCCGCCATGCCAATCGCATGGGGCCAAAGACCGGCCTTACCAGCCATCTCGGCCACCTGAGCGAAGGCAGGGCCAAGGTCCATGTAGGGGCCAGTGTGCGACTGGCCGAAAAGGCGCAACGGGGCGCGTTCTGTGATCTGTGTCTTGTACATAATATCTCTCTGCAAATGGCCGGGACCCGAGGCACCTGGAATATTTCGCGCCCCGGAAACCACCCTACCCTAGCCCTGCCACAGGGCGATAATAAAGCGCCTTGCGCGTAGCGGATTGCATCTAGCCTGCACAATCGCCATATAGCGGCCAAGTAAAGGAGCGTCCGAATGACCCATTACCTCGATTTTGAAAAACCGCTGGCCGAGATCGAAGGCAAAGCAGAAGAGCTGCGCGCTATTGCCCGTCAAAGCGAAGAAATGGATGTCGAGGACGAAGCCAAGGCGCTGGATCGCAAGGCCGACACTCTGCTGAAAGAGCTGTACTCCAAGCTGACCCCCTGGCGGAAATGTCAGGTTGCGCGCCATCCGGACCGCCCCCACTGCCGCGACTACATCAACGCGCTGTTCACCGAATACACCCCGCTGGCCGGTGACCGGAACTTTGCGGACGACCACGCTGTCATGGGCGGCATGGCCCGCTTTGACGGCCGCCCCGTCGTCGTGATCGGTCAGGAAAAGGGCCATGACACCAAAACCCGCATCGAGCGGAACTTTGGCATGGCGCGTCCCGAAGGCTATCGCAAAGCGATCCGTCTGATGGATCTGGCAGACCGCTTTAACCTGCCGGTCATCACCCTTGTGGACACCCCCGGTGCCTACCCCGGCAAAGGCGCGGAAGAGCGTGGCCAGTCCGAGGCTATCGCCCGCTCAACAGAGAAGTGCCTTCAGATCGGCGTTCCGATCATCTCGACCATCATCGGCGAAGGTGGTTCGGGTGGTGCTGTCGCCTTCGCAACCGCCGATAAAGTGATGATGCTGGAACATTCGGTCTATTCGGTGATTTCGCCGGAAGGCTGCGCCTCGATCCTGTGGAAAGACGCGGAAAAGATGCGCGAAGCCGCCGAGGCCCTCCGCCTGACCGCACAAGACCTGCACAAGCTAGGTGTCTGTGATCGCATCGTGACCGAACCCATGGGCGGCGCACACCGCGACCGTCAGGGCATCATTGCCTCGGTAGGTCGCAACATCGGCCAGTTGCTCAAGGATCTGGACGGTCAAGACAGCAAAACCCTGATCGCCAACCGCCGGAAAAAGTTTCTGGCCCTCGGCTCCAAAGGTCTGGCAAGCTGATCCGCCAGCTTCTTTATTGAATAAATACTCATACAAAAGGGGCCGCTCGGCCCCTTTTTTTCATGCCACCAACAGGCGCAAGCCTTGGGTCACGTCTGACCGGACAGCCAGCCGTAGCCCGGGTTCATCTCCGGCCTTCAGGGCCGCGATGATGTGGCGGTGGTATTGGGGCGGCTCGGTCCGGCGCAGACGGCCGTAAAGGGCGCGCATGGTCGGCCCCAACTGCAACCAGACTGTTTCCGCCATAGCCAGCATCGCGGGCGCCTGCGCCCGCAGATACAGCGTCCGGTGAAACTCCAGATTGGTGCGGATATAGCCCACGGCGTCGTGCTTTTTGATGATCGGGCTGATGCTGGCGTGGATCGCCTCCAGACGGTCGATCAGCGCCATATGGGCACGCGGCAACGCCCTTGAGGCCAGCTCGACCTCCAGCAAGGCGCGAATGGCGGCCAGTTCTTCGATCCGCTCATTCGACAGCTCTGGCGTGGCCACACGGCCTGACGGCGACAGGGTCAGCGCCCCTTCCGCCACCAGACGGCGCAGAGCCTCGCGGGCGGGGGTCATGGAGACGCCGAACTCTTTCCCGATCCCGCGCAGGGTCAAGGCCTCGCCAGGCTGCAACTCGCCGTACATGATGCGACTGCGCAGCATCCGGTAGGTGCGATCATGGGCCGACTGGGGCGTGGAAGAGTCGTATGAGCGGTTCGAAATAAGCATGGTCTTTTGTGATCACAACGGTGGAGTCCGTCAATCCTCAAAGCGATAAGCGTGCAACTGGTTTCCGTCAGTCCGCAGCCAATCCCGCTGGTCTTGATAAGGGCCATAGATCCGCTCAACCGCCCGCCAGAAAGCCGGCGAGTGGTCCATATGGGCCAGATGCGCCACCTCATGGGCGGCCACGTAGTCCAGCACGTCTTTTGGTGCCAGAATCAAGCGCCACGAGAACATCAGCCGCCCTTCAGCCGTACACGATCCCCAACGGGACCGAGTGTCCCGCAAAACGATCGAGCTATAGGCCCGATCCAACCGTCCGGCATAGCGATGCGCAGCCTCAACCAAACGGCGACGCGCGGTTTCCTTCAGAAAAGTGCGCAATTTTACGGGAACCTGATCCCGATGTCCGGGGACATAGAGGGCGTCATCCTCAAGGATCACCCGCCGCCCCTCGGCAGGACGGATCACACGAAGACGTCCCTCGACCGGCAAAGATGTGCCGAAATCCACTTTGGAAACCGTGACGTGATTGGCGATCTGTTTGCGCAGCCAACCCTCTTTTTCCTTTGCGAATGCAACGCCTTGGGCCTCTGGCACCCCATCAGGCATTGTCAGGGTGATGCGCCCGTCCAGGCGCGACACCCGCAACGTCATCCGCCGTGCTTGCGCAGATTTGCGCACAATCACCGTAACGGGGGGGTTGCCAGAAATGATATGTTGTCCCATATGCGCGCTCCATGGGGTGTCCAGATTTGTCTTTGACACCCGTCCGACCTTATGGCAGGGGTCTGCGACCGCCTGCAAGCACCAGAGAGCGAAAGGGATTGCCCATGCCCAAAGAAGAATGGGGCGTGAAGCGCGTCTGCCCGACGACTGGCAAACGCTTCTACGACCTGAACAAAAATCCGATCGTCAGCCCCTACACCGGCGAGGTCGTCAACATCGAGACTGCAAAGTCGCGCATGATCCCCACCGACGGTGAAGATCAGCAGACCCGCAAGCTGAAAGCACGCGAAGCGGACGATGATGATGATGTCATTCTGGATGATGACGATTCAGCAGATATGGATCTGGATGATGATCTGCTGGACGACGATGATGACGATAATGTCAGCCTTGACGACATCACTGATGTCGCGTCGGACGACGACGACAGCTGATATAAAAAAATCGCTCGGGGGATGTTTTTTGCGCTTGCACTCCCCCGCGCGCTTATCTAGTTAGCACCGCACACCCAAAGCGGTGACACAAGGTTCGGGGCCATAGCTCAGCTGGGAGAGCGCTTGCATGGCATGCAAGAGGTCAGGGGTTCGATCCCCCTTGGCTCCACCAAATCCTTCTTAAGATGATA
>JAYZYX010000253.1:0-8324 GCA_036139795.1 Pseudomonadota bacterium
CACAACATTACCTGAAAAACGTGCCTTAACTGGCCCGATTTTAAGGACAATTGCCGCTTCATAGGCGTTGTCATCGGTTTTCGTCAGCTCCTCACAGCCGGGAATGCAACGACGAAGCACATCGGGGTCCTGAAGCGCTGCGTACACCACATGCTTGGGGGCCGCGATGCGGATTTCATCTGTTAATTCCATGGAAGGTCCTTTCTTCAGCAACAGGGAAACTTGATATTCGCCAGTATCTCGGCGTGATCGGCTTTGAGGGTCACGCGGCTCAGTGCGCGACCAAGCCACGATTTTTGATTTTTTTCAGCGGCTTGAAGTTCTAAGTTCGTGCAGTCGATATGCGCTGGCTGAGCCAAGGCACAAGGCGGGGGTAGATCATTCATGGCTGTTCTTCCCGTCAAAGCGGCGGCGCGTCTGGATCAGCTCTGCCAGAATGGACAGGGCAATCTCTTCGGGCGTTACCGCCCCGATATCGAGACCCGCAGGGGCCGAGACCTGATTTACCCGCGCCTGATCCACACCGGCGGCGATCAGTTTGGGGGCAAGGGCGGCGTATTTCTTGCTGCTGCCGACAAAGGCGATGTAACCGGCGTCGGACGCCAGCGCTTGTTGCAGCGCGTCCATGTCCCCTTGGCCTTGGGTGGCGACGATGACCGCCTGCATACGCGGAGCGTTGGGACGGGGATGGATGCTGGTCTCGACCGACCAGTGAAAGCGCGGGGCCAGATCGGCAAGCGCCATCGCGACAGGGGATGTTCCGACGACAACAAGTTCAGGCATGGGCAGGATCGGCTCGATAAAGATGTCGATGGTGCCGCGCGACGGGCAGCCGTTGCGGGCGTAGGTCACTCCGTCCACCTCTGATCCGGCGGCAAGACCGCGCTGGCTGAGGTTCTCTTCGGGAGTGACCGAGATCAGGCAGGGCGCGCCGGTCTCAAGTGCCTTCAGCGCCGCCCGCCGTACCGCCCCCCGCGCACATCCGCCGCCCAGAAAGCCGCGAATGATCGCGCCTTCCGCATCGATGATCGCCTTGGCACCGGGCTTGGCCGAGGTGGTTCCGGCGGTGCGCACGATGGTGGCAAAGGCATAGGGCTCTTGCCGCAGGCGCAGGGTTTCGGCCATGTCGGCCATATCGCGCGAGATGAGATCGACGTAGGTCATAGGCGGGTCAACTCCGGTTCCAACGCGGCCAGATCGGCCAGCGTGTTGGCAGGCTCAAAAAGATCAAGGTAGGGCAGGGCCGCGGCCATGCCTGCGGCAACGGGTTCGTAGTCTTTCCAGCCCTTCAGGGGGTTCAGCCAGATGATCCGGCAGCCCCGCTTGCGCAGGCGGGCCATCGCCTGTTCCAGCTGGTCCGCGCTGGCGGTGTCATAGCCGTCTGACAGGATGATCACGACGCTGCGGCCATCCACAAAACGGCGGGCGTAGGTTTCAGCGAAAAGACCAAGGCAATGGCCGATCTTAGAGCCGCCGCCGAAGCCGTCCGCCATCAGGGACATGCGCCCGATCGCCCGCATGGCGTCGCGGTCGCGCAGGGCCTCTGAGATGCGGACAAGGCGGGTGTGAAACAAGTAGGCATCTGCCGTGCTGTCACCGCGGATGAGACCGGCGATGAAGGCCAGAAAGACCTGCGCGTAAATGCCCATAGACCCCGACACATCACACAGCGCCACGATCTTGCGGTCCCGTTCGGGGCGCTTTCGGCGGAACAGACGCAGAGGCTCGCCCCCTGTCGAGAGGCTGCGCCGGATGGTTTTGCGGAAGTGCAGCCGGTCGCCTTTGCGGGCCGCGATCCGTCGGCGCGAACGTTTGTCACGCAGGGCAAGCCCCATGCGGCGGGCAACGGCCTCGGCCTCCGCGATGTCTTCGGGGGTGACCAGATCGCGCAGGTCGCGCTTCGACAGGGTTTTAAGCTGGCTGGCAATCAGTTTGCCGGTGCCGTCGCGATCGGCCTCACCATCGCCGCCGTCCGGCGCGGTGGCATTTCCGGTGCCGCCTGTGTCTTCGCCCTGCGCCCGACGCGAGGAATGCACGCTGTCATCCCCTTTCGACGCCTTCGGCGCGGGAATCACCTTCTGGCGCACGCGCCCCATATCCATCCAGTAAGACGCGAACAGATCGTCAAACCGCTCTGCCTCATCCTTTGAGCCGGTGCAGACGGCCCGTAGGGCGGCGCGGGCCAGCATCGGTTGCGCGGCCTCAACTTGCGTCAGGGCAGACAGGGCCAATTCGGTTTCCTGCGTGCCAAGGCGCAGGCCGTTTTCGCGCAAATGCGCCAGAAACCCTGCCATGCGGGCCGAGGCACCCGGATCGCGGGCGGCAAAGCGGGTGACGCGGCTCATGCGGCTTTCCCCGCAAGGCGTTGTGCCACTTCGGTCGGGATCGCAGCGCGGTCCGCTTGTGTCTTTAGCAGCGTCGTCAGGGTGGCCTGCAAAACAGCCGGATCGCGGGTCAGATCGTTGATCCCGAGGCCCATGAGTGCAGCGGCGAAATCCAGTGTCTCTGCAATGCCGGGGACCTTTTCCAGATCCTCTTTGCGCAAGGCTTGGACAAAGCCGATGACCTGTTCGGCCAGCCGTGCCTCTATCCCCGCGCAGCGGGTGGTCAGAATGGCCAATTCGGTCTCTTTGTCGGGGTAATCCACATAGGCATAAAGGCAACGGCGGCGCAGGGCGTCCGACAGATCGCGTGTCCCGTTCGAGGTCAGAATAACCACCGGCTTGGAGGTCGCGGTGATCGTCCCAAGTTCGGGCACGGTGATCTGGTACTCGGCCAGCATTTCCAGCAGGAACGCCTCGAATTCCTCATCGGCGCGGTCGATTTCGTCGATCAGCAGAACGGGCGGCGTATCTTGGGTGATCGCCTGCAACAGGGGCCGTTCCAGCAGATAATCGCGCGAGAAGATGCGTTCTTCGATGCCTTTGGTGTCCTCGGCCCGCTCGCTGGCGGCGCGGATGGACAGCAATTGGCGCTGGTAGTTCCATTCATAGATGGCTTGGGCCGCATCCAGACCCTCATAGCACTGTAGGCGGATCAGCTTTGTGTCACGGGCGGCGGCCAGAACGCGGGCCACTTCGGTTTTCCCGACACCGGCTGCGCCTTCCAGCAGCAAGGGGCGTTGCAGTTGCAATGCCAGATGCATGGCCACAGACAGATCGTCCGAGGCGACATAGCCCAAGGTTTTCAGGCATGTTTGTAGCTCACGAAAGTCCTTCATCAGAGCCTCTTGCCGTTTGTCGTCTGAGAATTCTCACTCGGGTTCTGGGGGAGGCATCGCCTCCCCCAGCCATCGGCGCGCATGAGCCGCTCAGCTACGCACACCGAAACCGGTTTACCCGTGCAGGCCCAACTCATTGGCGGTCTTCCAGATCCGCCAATGGTCGTGGGGCATGTGGGTGTGCCGCAGGCCAAAGGCCCGGAATGCATCATTCACCGCGTTCGAGAAGCAGGGCACGCCGCCCACATGGGGGCTTTCGCCCACACCCTTCGCGCCGATGGGATGGTGCGGAGAGGGGGTGACGGTGTGGTCGGTCTCATAGTTCGGGACCTCCCATGCCGTGGGCAGGAAAAAGTCCATCAGCGTGCCGGTCTTCACGTTGCCCATCTCGTCATAGGCAATCTCTTGGCCCAGTGCGACGGCCAGCGCCTCGGTCAGACCGCCGTGTACCTGTCCTTCGATGATCATCGGGTTGATGCGGGTGCCGCAGTCATCCAGCGCGTAGAAGCGGCGGATGTCCACTTCGCCCGTGTCCACGTCGATATCCATCACACAGACGTAGGCACCGAAGGGGTAGGTCATGTTGGGCGGATCGTAGTAGCTGACCGCTTCAAGACCCGGCTCGATCCCCGGAATGGCCTGATTATAGGCCGCAAAGGCGATCTCTTTCATGGTCTTGAACTTTTCAGGCGCCCCTTTGACCACAAAGCGATCAACGTCGAATTCTACGTCGTCGTCGTGGACCTCTAGCAGGTAGGCCGCGATCATCTGCGCTTTCGCACGGATTTTGCGTCCTGCCAGAGCCGTGGCAGCACCCGCAACCGGTGTCGAGCGCGAACCATACGTACCAAGCCCGTAGGGCGCGGTGTCGGTGTCGCCTTCTTCGATCGTGATGCTGTCTGCGGGCAGACCGATTTCGGTTGCAAGGATCTGGGCGAAGGTCGTGGCATGGCCCTGACCCTGACTGATGGTGCCCAGACGTGCGATGGCCGATCCGGTGGGATGGATGCGGATTTCGCAGCTGTCGAACATGCCAAGCCCAAGGATATCGCAGTTCTTCACCGGACCCGCACCGACGATCTCGGTAAAGTGGGTCAGGCCGATGCCCATCAGCTTGCGGGTTTTGCCAGCTTTGAAGTCCTCGACCCGCTGGGCCTGTTCGGCGCGCAGCCCGTCATAGTCCACGGCCTTCATCGCCTTGTCCCAAGCGGTGTGATAATCGCCGCTGTCGTATTCCCAGCCAAGAGCGGCTTTGTAGGGGAACTGGTCCTTGCGGATAAAGTTGATCCGGCGCAGCTCGGCTGCGTCCATGTTCAGCTCAATCGCCAGAACTTCGATCATGCGCTCGATGAAGTACACAGCCTCGGTCACGCGGAACGAACAGCGATAGGACACGCCCCCCGGTGCCTTGTTGGTGTAGACCCCATCCACAGCCAGATAGGCGGTGGGGATGTCGTAAGAACCGGTGCAGATGTTCATGAAACCGGCGGGGAACTTGGTCGGGTCCGCACAGGCGTCAAAGCCGCCGTGGTCTGCGGTTACGTGACACTGAAGACCGGTGATCTTGCCTTCTTTGGTGGCGCTGATCTTGCCTGTCATCCAGTAGTCGCGTGCAAACGCGGTGGTCATCAGGTTTTCCATCCGGTCTTCGATCCACTTGACCGGCACGCCCGTTACGATGGACGCCACGACCGAGCAGACATATCCCGGATAAGCGCCGACCTTGTTGCCGAAACCGCCACCGATATCGGGCGAGATGACGCGGATGTTATGCTCTTCGATGCCAGAGATCAGGCTGACCACGGTACGGATCGCGTGCGGCGCCTGGAAGGTGCCCCAGAGGGTCAGCTTGCCGTTCACCTTATCCATCGAGGCCACACAGCCGCATGTTTCCAGCGGGCAGGGGTGGGTGCGGTGGTAATAGACGGTCTCTTCCGCGACGACCTCGGCGCTGTCGATCACCTGTGTGGTGGCTTCCTTCTCGCCCACTTCCCATGTGAAGATGTGGTTGTGATGCTTGCGGGGGCCGTGGGCGCCATCGGGCAGGCTGCCGTCTTCGGCCACTAGGTCTTCACGCAGGACCACGTCGGATTTCAGGGATTCAAAGGGATCGACGATGACGGGCAGTTCTTCGTAGTCTACCTCGACCAGTTCAACGGCGTCGGCGGCGATGTAGCGGTCTTTGGCGACCACATAGGCCACCTCTTGGCCTTGGAACAGAACCTTGCCGTCGGCCAGCACCATCTGTTTGTCCCCAGCAAGGGTCGGCATCCAGTGCAGACCCAGCGGGCGCAGATCCTCGGCGGTCAGAACCGCGATAACCCCGTCCAGCGCCAGCGCCGCAGAGGTATCAATCGACTTGATCCGCGCATGTGCATAGGGCGAGCGGACAAAGTCCCCGAACAGCATGCCCTTCAGCTTGATGTCGTCTACATAGTTGCCCTTGCCTTGGGTAAAGCGGGCATCTTCCACGCGCTTGCGCTTGCAGCCCATGCCGCCCAGAGCATCAACGCGGCTTTCACGGGTTGTGACTTCGTCTTTCATTCTGCCGCCTCCTTGACTGCGTTCATCTCTGCCGCGGCGGCGAGGATGGATTTCACGATGTTCTGGTAGCCGGTGCAGCGGCAGATGTTGCCTGCCATGCCAAAGCGGACTTCTTCCTCGGTGGGGTTGGGGTTCTCTTCCAGCAGTTTCGAGGCGCGGGTGATCATGCCCGGTGTGCAAAAGCCGCACTGAAGGCCGTGATGCTCTTTGAACGCCGTTTGCAGGACGTGCAGGTTGTCGGGGCTGCCAAGGCCCTCGATGGTGGTGATGTCGGCGCCATCGGCTTGCGCGACAAATACGGTGCAGGATTTTACCGACTTGCCATTCAGCGTGACGGTGCAGGCACCGCAGTGGGAGGTTTCACAGCCGATGTGCGGTCCGGTGATCCCCAGACGTTCGCGCAGGGTGTGGATCAAAAGCTCGCGCGGTTCGGCCAGAAACTCTTGTTCCTCGCCGTTCACCTTGAGCGTGATGTGCATTTTCTTGGACATGGGTTATCTCTCGAATTTGGGTGCGCGACCGCGCGGCCTAGGGCTGCGCGCGGTCATGGATCAGAGCGATGGCGTCAGGCGCGGGACCATGCGCGTTCGATGGCGCGGCGCAGGATGACGCTTGCGGCGTGGCGTTTGAATTCCACGGGGCCGCGGTTGTCCTGAGCGGGGTCAATATCGCCCAACATGGCCTGAACGGCGGCCTTGATGGCAGCGTCATCTACCGAGGTGCCGACCAGCGCATCGCCTGCCGCAACCGAGTGAACGGGCGTGTCGCTAAGGTTGGTCATCGCGATCGAGGCTGCGGTGCAAATGCCGTTCTCTTTCACCAACTGCACGGCGGCAGCGGCGGTGGCATAGTCGCCGATCTTGCGTTTCTGCTTCACATAGCCATAGCCGCCTTGGGGTACGGCAAAGCTGACGGCGGTCAGAACTTCGTCGTCCTCACGGGCGGTCATGTAGGCGCTTTCGTAGAAGTCACGCGCTGCGACGGTCCGTTCGCCGTCAGGACCAACCAGATGGAAGGTCGCATCAAGGCACTGCATCAGGCCCGGCATGTCGTTGCCCGGATCACCGTTTGCCACGTTGCCGCCGATGGTGCCCATATAGCGCACCTGCGGGTCGGCGATCTGCAGCGATGTCTCGCGCAGGATCGGTGCGGCGCTGGCAAGCTCTGCACTGTCGATGATGTCGTGTTGCGTGACCATGGCACCGAGGCGAACGACGCCATCGGCCACGGAAATGCCCGCCAAACCCTCGACGCTTTGCAGGTCGATCAGGTGAGGCACATCCGCCATGCGCAGCTTCATCATCGGTATCAGGCTGTGACCACCCGCCATCACGCGGGCATCGTCTCCGTACTGGGTCAGCACGGCTAGAACACCCGCCATGTCCTTTGGACGGTGGTATTCGAAGGCTGCTGGAATCATTGCCTCTCCTCCCTAAGCAATCAGTCTGGCTGGTTGGGAGGCTGCGCTGAGGCAGGGCGTCAGGCTTTAGAAATCGCTTTATTTTCGCGCATTTTGCACGAAATGCGCCGGTTTCCGCACGAGTTGCGCCGCGACTTGCACGGGTTCAGGCGAAAACATCCTCTGCATCCTTAAGATGAGAGCGGCTGACAGGCACGTCCGGCAATCCGGTCACCGCGAATGAGCATCGGCCCTTGTCTTTGCTGCGTTCGAAACGGGCGACTTTGCCCGGATTGACCAGATAGCTGCGGTGGACTTTGATGAAGCCTTCGGGCAGCAGGCGCTTGGTGGCTTCGGTGATCGGCCAGACGCAGTAAAAGCGTCCGTTGGAGGTGTAGACCTGCGTGTAGTGACCGTCCGCGCGGACGAATGCGATGTCTGTTGCGGGGACGCGCACCTTGCCGCCGTCTTTTTCGCAGGGCAGCCACAGGGGCGTTGCGGGGGCTTTGGGCTTTTGGGGTGGCGTTGCGGGGGCTGCGTCGATTGCGGCCTCTTGCGGGGCGGGGGCTGGGGCGATCTCATTCGGCACCAGCATGGTCGAGCCCACCCAGAGGAACGCGCCAAAGATCACAAAGCTGCTAAGGATCACGCCGATGGCCATGACCTCATTGCTGATCAGGGGGCCGATCTCTTGGGTGGCGGTTTCGGCGATGAAATTGGTGCTGGTCATCGCAAGGCTATGGACCGCTGTGACCGCAACGCCAAAGCAGATGGTGCCGATCAGGATATTGCGGTTGGTCCGGCTGCCATACGCGATCCCGAAGGCCAGAATGCACAGGCCAATGGCCAGCACGGATGAGCTGATCACGCCAAAGGCTGTATAGACAGGGCGGCACAGTTGCATGCCTGCCATGCCAACGTAATGCATCGTCAGAACGCCGACGCCCACCAGCACCCCTGCGGCAAAGATTGTAACGCGGGTGCGCTTGGTGAAGTGTAACAGCAGCAGCGCCATCGTGACGATCAATATCGCGATCAGCGCCGAGACCAGCGTTACCGCCGCATCATAGTAGAACAGGATCGGCATTTGCAGGCCAAGCATGGCCACGAAGTGCATCGACCAGATGCCGCCCCCCAAAGTGATGCCCGCCAAGGCCACCG
>JAYZYX010000254.1:0-4727 GCA_036139795.1 Pseudomonadota bacterium
AACTGCACGCGATGGAAACCATGGCGATGTCTGCGGTCGAGCGTTTGCGCACCCACGCCGTCCTGCGCCCTCAAGCGGCGCAACTGTTCGGCCTGCTTTAAAAGCTGGCGAACACTGTTCCCAATACGATCGCTGTAAATGTGAACGCCCGCCTGTGCTTGGTCACAATGCGGGCGTTTGGTGATTTTTGTGGCGTTGAAATGCGTCTCAGGCGTCGCCAGTTTGCCATTTCGGCGCGCGCTTTTCGGTAAAGGCCAACATACCCTCCTTCGCCTCGTCCGAGGGCAGCACCGTGCGGAAACGTTGGTCGCTGTCTTCCCAGAGGGCTGCGTAACGGCTTTCCTCAGCGGCGCGGGCCAGTGCCAGCGTCTGGGAAATCGCGTTCGGGGCATTGTTGGCGATGGTGCGGGCGGCGGCGATAGCAGCGTCCAACAGTTCGTCCGAAGGCAGCACGCGGTTCACCAGACCAAGGGTCTGCGCCTCATTGGCTGTGATGGGGAGGCCGGTCAGCAGCATTTCGGCGGCGCGGGCAGGGGGGATGCGCCCGCCAAGACGCAGAACGCCACCGCCTGCGGCGAAGAGGCCACGGAGAGGCTCGGGCAGGCCGAATTGTGCTGTCGGAGCCGCATAGATGAAATCGCAGGCCAACAGCACCTCGAACCCGCCAGCCAGAGCGGGGCCGTTGGCCGCGCCGATCAGTGGTTTGGACAGGCGGCGTTTGACGATGCCGGCAAAGCCGTCGGGGTGGAAAACGGTCTTGTCCTGCTCATCCGTCGGGGCGGCCAGATCAAGCCCCGCGCAAAAGACAGGTCCCGCGCCGGTCAGGATGCCTACGCGCAGATCATTGCGGGCCTCGAACGTGTCCAGCGCGGCGCTGATGGCATCGGCCATTGCCAGATTGACGGCATTGCGCCGGTCGGGACGGTTCAGAGTCAGAATGGCGACAGGGCCTTCGGTGCGGAATTGGACCAATTCATCAGACATCGGCGGCGCTCTCCTCTTCGGCCATTTTGCGCAGTGCGCCTCGGATGATTTTTCCGGTCGGGGTCATCGGCATATCCGTGATGAACCGCACAACGCGCGGGTATTCGTGGGCGGCAAGGCGTGTTTTGACAAACAGCGCGATGTCCTGCGCCAGCGCGTCCGAGGGCGCTTGCCCCTCTGTCAGCGTCACATAGGCCGCGACCACATGGCCGCGGATCGGATCGGGTTTACCCACGACACCGGCCAGATGCACGGCGGGGTGGCGCAGCAGGCAATCCTCTATTTCTGAAGGGCCAATCCGGTAGCCTGCCGAGGTGATCACATCGTCATCGCGCCCTACAAATCGGATGCGTCCGCATGGAGTGCGGCATCCCGTATCGCCGGTCAGCAACCAGCGGCCTGTGTCGGCTTCAAGGAATTTCTCTGCGGTGGCGTCAGGCCGGTTCCAATATTCCAGAAACATCACCGGATCAGGCGCACGGCAGGCCACAGCGCCCTGTTCGTCGTCTTCGCAAATCCGGCCGGTCTCGGGGTCGATAACCTGCACGTCATGACCAACTACGGGGCGACCGATGGCACCGGGTAAGGCGGGCTCCATCGCGCTACAGGCCGAGACGATCATGTTGCATTCGGTCTGGCCGTAGAATTCGTTGATCTCCAGCCCAAGAACCCGATGGCCCCAGTCCAGCAGTTCCTGTCCCAAAGGCTCGCCGCCGCTACCGACCGAGCGCAAGTTCAGACCTTGGGCGGCCTCGGGCGGGGCAAGGCGCATCAACTTTAGCGCCGTGGGTGGCAGGAACACGTTGCGGATCTTTTCGCGGCGGATCAGATCAAAGGCGGCTTCGGCGCTGAATTTGTCAAAGCGGCAAGCCACCACGGGCAGGCCATGATGCAGGGCGGGCATCAACACATCCATGAGGCCCCCGATCCAGCCCCAGTCCGCCGGTGTCCAGAAGCAGTCGCCCTCATGGGGTAGAAAATCGTGGCTGACCTCAACGCCCGGCAGGTGCCCCAGCATCACGCGATGCGCATGCAGCGCGCCCTTCGGATTGCCGGTGGTGCCTGAGGTATAGATCAGCAAGGCAGGATCTTCGGCGCGGGTTTCGGCGGGGATAAAGGCCGGATCGCCATCAGCAATCACTTGGGACATGGACAGGCTGCCCTCGGCTGGTCCCTCAGCGCAGATCACATAGCGCAGCGCAGGCAATTGGTCGCGCAAGCCTGCCAGCAGCGCTGCGCCATTGCTGTCAGTGATTACCGCCGCCGCGCCGCTATCCCCCAAACGGTGTAGTAATGCCTCAGGGCCGAACAAGGTGAAAAGAGGCAGCGAGATCGCCCCCAGCTTGAAGGCCGCGATATGGGCCAGCGCGGTTTCGATCCGCTGCGGCATGAAGACCGCGATCCGGTCGCCGCGCCCCAATCCAAGCTGCAAAAGCCCCGCGGCAAGCGCCGTGCTTTGCTGCGCAAGGCCCGCGAAATCCAGCGTCCGGCGGGTGCTATCAGCGGCCACATCAACCAGCGCGATCCGGTCCGGATGCAAGGCCGCGACGCGGTCGCTGACATCGGTGCCGATATTGTAGGTCTGTGGAATATCCCAGCGGAACCCGGCCGCCAAAGCGGCATGGTCATTTGTTGCGTGCAGCATGTTTCTCCTCTCGACGGCGGTTCGAATCCCTCCTCCCAAAGGGAAATGAACGCCCGTTCATTAGTAGACAGTCGTTCGGTGATCCGCGTCAAGAATGAAGAACTGAGAAGTGCAGCGTAACTATCCTATAAGTTGTGTTTGAAATGTGTGGCGGCGGCATTGCAAAAAAGCAACTCCATCCACCAAAGGAATGGAATTCCGTAATCCCCTTCTTGATGAAACTACGTTACACCATTGTTCAAGCTGCTGACCCTGTGCAGCTGGCCGGTCTTCGCCCATCCCATCCATTCCGGAGACCGGCCGCTTTTTTCACCTTAGCTCAACGCTCTATGCTGGCCAGTACGCCCGCCATTGCCATGGTGTCGCGTCCGCCTGCGGTGCCGATCTCTGCCAAAGTCTGATCGGCTGAGGTCACTTCGAGCCCCTTATTTTTAAGGGCCGCGCTTAATGCGTCGGGAGTCATATCCAAAAGTGCTGCGACTTCCGTGACCGATCCTTGCATCATAAGGTTGAGTGCGCCGAAGACCCCCGCGCGGCCCGAGGCCTCGCCCGAAGCATCAGATGTAGGGACCAGAAACAGCGAGGCAGCGGCGATGCTGGTAATAACCGAGACTGCAAAGGCCGCTTTCTTGAAGTAGACGGTCATGGGTCGCCAGTTCTTCCATAGGTGTAGTACGAAGGGGGCAATCAACACCATGCTCAGCCATTCGTGCATGCCATGGAATCCGGCAGGGCCGACGTGAAAGAAAAGGGCGATACCCGAAATCAAACTGACCAGAAATAGGGTGGTGATCAGGGGCGTGGCATATCGCATAAAGACTGCGGTCATTGGGAAAAGGCTCCGTTCCATAAAGTGCTGACGTCTGCGGTCGCAAAGTTTGCGCGTTTCCTCCGTGTTACGTCCAAACAGCCTGTTTCCGCCGCGCTGCGGCGAAAATTTTCCGGCAGGCTTTAGGTGCGCCACTGCCCGCGTGATGTCTCGATCCGCAGGTCATTGCCAAGGCGCATGGTCCGGCGCAGGCGGCGGGACAGATGATCGACAGCCAGCGTGATCGCGATGGTAACCAGCAACAGCAGGACCACGCGGTCCAAGCGCAGTTCTTGCACGTTGCGCTGCACGTAGAAGCCTAGCGTTGTGATGCCGAGAATGCCCATGATCGCGCTTTCACGGATGATGATTTCCCAACGATAGAGGCACAGCGCCCAGAATGAGCCCGACAGGCGGGGAAATAGCTCCCACCCCCACAACGTCAGTCCGCGTGGGGCATCGTGGCGTAGGGTCAGGGTGCCGGCGTGGCGGCCCATGAGATGGGCGATGATGGCACCATTGTGTAGGCCAAGGGCAAGGATCGCGGGCAGCATCGATGGGCCAAAGACCTGAAGCAGCACGAACGCCAGCATGTATTCGGGGGTCGAGCGGACCAGTACCAGCAGCCCATGACCCAGTGCAGCGCCAAAGCGCCCTGCCACGCGCGGCACGATCATCGGGAAGGCCACCGCTGCCAGTAGGGCGGACAAGGCTAGGGCGATCTGCGACAGAACCAGCGTATTGACGGCTCCGGGCCAAGCTTGGCCGATCAGGACCTTCTCCAGCCACGGCAGCACGGGCTGATCCAACCGGATCGGGGCGGGCACGATGTCTTGGAAAAAGCGTAGCCATGCGCCGTCTGCCATTGGCGGCACCGGCTGTGCCGCCAGCAATGCCGCGCCTGCCAGAATGAACAGCAGCGCCAGCCGCCAGCGCAGCCAGTAGCGCAGGGGCAGGATCAGGGCAAAGAACACTGCCAGAACGACGATGGCCTGATCATAGTGGGCTTGGCGGAAATAGGTCTCTAGCTGAAAACCAAGGGTGGGCAGGCCGATGAACCCCAGCACCGCCGAAGACCGCATGCCGCATTCCACGCGATAGAGGGTGTAGGACCGCATCTGCGGCAGGCATTGGGGTAGATTGGCCCAAAGCAGGCGGGTGATCTGCCCTGTGGCGCGGGGCAGGGCGCGGCTTGGGGCGGGACTGGCCTCTTCCAGATATTCGGCAAAGACCTTGGCGAAGATGCCTGCATAGGGCAGGCCGATGGCCAGAATGCCCGTGGCGGGGCTG
>JAYZYX010000255.1:0-2717 GCA_036139795.1 Pseudomonadota bacterium
GGTGCGCCGCGAATTGGGCGAAAAGCCCGATGTAGTGATTGGTCAGACGGGGTTGCCCGTTTGACTGGTCAAAGGGACGCGCAATGCCCTGATGGGTCAGCACCGCAACTTCATCGGTGTGATGCAACAGCAACTCTGCCTCAGCAAAGCGCACTTTGGTCGTCTTGAGGTTCTGACCGCGCTGCCAACTGGTGTTGATCACCCCGCGCCCACCGGGCCAGACCAGATCTACCGAGGAATAGGTGTCCAGCCCCTGCCCCTGTGCGTGTCCCATCAACTGCGCTTTGCCCACGGTGACCGTTTGCAAGTCCAGTACCAGATCAAGAACGCTCAGCGCGTTAATGCCGCTGTCGCGCCACGAGCCATGCAGCCCGACCGCCTGAGGCAGCAACTGCCCGTCGACGACATAGGGGTCGAAAAAATTGCACTCGATCCCGACGGGCTGGCCATAGGTTTGGTAAATCTCGTCCCGCGCCTCTTTGAACCAATCCATCTCGCGGCCGAAGGCGGCGTGAAAAGCCAGTTGCAACCGCTGCCCCGAATGTTTCGCGGCCAAGAGCAAGGCGCGATACTCCTCAGGTTCAGGCGTGGCAGGCTTTTCCAGCAGCACATCCACACCGGCATCAAACGCCTCTTGTGCCAAGGCCAGATGGGTACTGGGCGGCGTGGCGATCACCACCACATCCATAGGCACGGCCTCGATCATCTCCGTCAGGCTGGCGAAATGGGGACAGCGAGCGCCGATGTCCTGCGACGGCTTTACCGGATCGGCGGTTCCAACCAAGGTCAGCCCCTCTGCCGCGCCGATGCCGATCACATGGTGCTTGGCCACATGGCCCATGCCGACGATTCCAAGATGTAATGTCATGATCCTCTAGTGCTCCTGCATTCGGGCAGAATTGCTTCGACCTCGGGCAAAACCAGTTCCATCAGATCAACCGTGCCTTCGCCGGTCAGATGCTCTGCGTCGCGAAAATGTTCGGGGTCTGCGGGGATTTGCGCCATGGCATCGACAAAGCTCCAGCCATTGCTGCGAGCGGTTTCGGCCATAGCGGCGATCGTTGTTTCCGTCAGTTCAAGGGCGCTTTCGGGCCGTTTGATATTGCGCTTGTAGCGAAGCTCTCGGGTCAGAGCGGCCAAGGCGGTGCTCTCGGCATCGCGCACCTGCGCCCGATCGCCAATCAGGATTGCGCGCCCTTCCGGCACCAGCGAGGCCAGATCGACCCGCATATCGCTGACATTCTGGGTGAATTCGCGCTTGAAACTGCTGGTATCCTCGCGGGCCATAGTTATGGCACGGGCCAAGGAAAGACGGCGCAGGACAGCCTCGACAAAGCGCCGCAAATGCGGAGCTTCCCAGAAATGCGGCGGCGCCGCTGCCGCAGCGCCACTGCCCGACCGGCGCCCATCTGGATCAGGGATCGCCTCGTAGGGCGAGCCTGCCAGAATGATGGTCACATCGGGATTAACCTGATCCCTGAGCGTGGGCCATTCCTGTGCCAGAAACTCCAGCGTATAGGCCGGCCCGGAGAAATTCGCGTAGTCAAAGCTGCACTCGGGATGCAGCCGTGCAAGTTCTTGCGTCAAAAGCCCGATAAACGTCTTCTCTTCCGGCAGCACCGCATTGAACAGCGTGCTGTTGCTGACCACGGCCAGCCGGATCGTATCGTCGGGCTTGGGGGTGCGCAGCCCGGGACTGCGCAGCCCAAGATCATCGAACGCCAGATGCTCATATGAAGCGCCGGGTTGGAACCGGTAGGGAATATCTGTTCCGGGGACTCTGGTTGCGATCTCTAACGCGGCCCAATCAAAACCCGTCGGTCGCTGAGCGCTATAGAATTTATGCGCGCCAATCTCTCCCACAACCAGCAAAACAAAAGGAACCAACAAGACCCAAAGGCCGAAACGAATTTCTTCCCTGCGCTCCACGTCTGACCCTTTCTACAGAGCGCCGTAAGAGAACGGTGCGCCGGGGCAATCAAGACAGAGGAACACAACCCCCAACATGACGGCATAAAGCGAAGCGGTTAGAAGACGGCCTTTGGGGCCGGGAACATGGCTATGTAGTACTGCGTACATTAGTGACCTCCAAAACCAAACACGGTTAAAAATTCATTAGGGATGTCGCTCAAATTCGGGGTCGTCAGGACGATGAACCCGAACCAGACGAAGTGGACCGTCAGCAGCACGCTTGCACCGTGCAACAGACGCTTTTGCAGGTTGCTCTGGCTGCTGCTTTCCTTCGGCGGGAAGGCGTCATGAAAGCGTTGCCAGACAACAATGCCGAGGCCGTGATAAGCGCCCCACAGCATGTACCGGACCGAGACCTCGTGCCACAGACCGATGACCACCATCGTGACCAAGGCACCAAGCGCAGGCTTGCGTGTCCGGGCCACCACGGGGCCGTAGATGTATTCCCGACACCACTGGGACAGCGAGATATGCCAGCTGCGCCAGAAGGCCGAAATGTTCGGCTGCAGATAGGGCCGGTCAAAGTTCTCGATGACCTTGAAGCCCAGTGCAGCCGCAAACCCGATGGCCACATCGCTGTGCCCCGAGAATTGCAAATAGATGTTCAAACCGTTCTGAACGATGGTCAGATAGGCGGCAAAACCGGGCGCGTCGGCGGCGACTTCACCAATGATCTGTCCAAGCATCAGCTCGGTTAATAGGTTGCTCAGGACCACGATTTTCACGTAGCCAAGAATGATCCGTTC
>JAYZYX010000256.1:0-16486 GCA_036139795.1 Pseudomonadota bacterium
AATGCGCTGATGGCCACCCTGAACCCCGGTGATGAGGTGATCATCCCCGCCCCCTACTGGGTCAGCTATCCCGATATGGTGCGCCTTGCTGGCGGTGAGCCGGTGATCGTGGAATGCGGCATCGAGCAGGGCTTCAAGCTGACGCCCGAGGCTCTGGATGCGGCCATCACCGACAAGACCAAATGGTTCATCTTCAATTCACCCTCGAACCCAACGGGTGCAGGCTACACAGCGGATGAACTGAAACAATTGACCGATGTGCTGCTGAAATACCCCCATGTCTATGTGCTGACCGATGACATGTACGAACACCTGACCTTCGACGGGTTCGAATTCGCGACCCCCGCACAGGTGGAGCCGGCCCTTTATGACCGCACCCTGACCGTCAACGGCGTGTCGAAAACCTATGCCATGACCGGCTGGCGCATTGGCTACGCCGCTGGCCCTGAGGTGATCATCGGCGCTATGCGCAAAATTCAGGGGCAAAGCACAACGAACCCCTGCTCGGTCAGCCAATGGGCCGCGGTCGAGGCACTGAACGGGCCGCAGGACTTTATCCCCACCAACAACCTGATGTTCAAACGTCGCCGCGACTTGGTCGTCTCGATGCTGAACGACAGCCAAGGGGTCACCTGCCCCACGCCCAACGGTGCCTTCTACGTCTATCCCAACATTGCGGGCTGCATCGGCAAGACCTCGAAAGGGGGCCGCGCGATCAAGGATGACGAAAGTTTCGCTACGGCACTTCTGGAAGAAGAAGGCGTCGCTGTGGTTTTTGGCGCGGCCTTCGGCTTGTCGCCCAACTTCCGCATCAGCTATGCTGCCTCGGACGAGGCGCTGAAAGAGGCATGCCTCCGCATCCAGCGTTTCTGCGCAGGTCTCAGCTAAGGATCTCCATGACCGAGCTTCCCGAATTCTACTTTCGCACCCGTGAGAACGGCGCATTCGTTTTCCGTATCGACACGGAAAACCGGATGCGCCGGATCGAGATGGACCAGATCGCCGTCGTCAACATCCGCAACGGCGAGATCAAGCCCCACGGCAGTCGGGAACTCAGCCCTGAAGAGATCGAGGTCATCACAGACTGGATCGTCAAACGCCGCCGCGTTCTGGCAGAGCGGGATATCGACGATATCCTGCGCTCGGTCGATCATTTGAACCTGACCACTCAGTGGGCCCAAAGCCGCGCGACCGATGAACAGCTTGAGGCCGTCTCTGACTCTCTCCTGCTGGCCATGCACGATCTACGCTCGGTCCTGACCCGCAAAAAGGCAGAACGGCTGATGGCCGCACAGGGTCAGACGGACACAAACGACGACTAGGCTTGTCAGGCGTTTTGTGATGCAAAATCGGTGGCGTTTTGCGGCGCATCATCCATGCGCGGATAGGTGACCAGCCAGAACCGCGCCATCAACAGGACCGCCGCGCTGGCCAGCCCAGAGACAAGCCCCGTCCAGACCCCCACCGCGCCCCAATCCAGCACAAACCCGAACACATAGGCCGAGGGCAGACCGATCAGCCAATAGCTGACCGCCGCCATGATCATCGGCACAGTGCTGTCTTGCAGCCCCCGCAATAGCCCCAGCGCCTGCACCTGCATGGCATCCACCACCTGAAACAGGGCAGCCATGAACAGCAGGCTGACCCCGATAGTCAGGATCTCTTGCCGCGCGGGCTCATCATCGCTCAGAAACAGGCCGACCAGCGTGTCAGGGATGGCGATCATCAGCGCCAATGTCACGGCAACCACGCCCAAGGACAGGGCGATCACCGTGATCCCGCCGCGCTTCAGGTTGGCCTGATCCCGCCGCCCGTAGGACGCCCCTGCCCGCACAGTCGCCGCATTCGACAGGCCCATATGCACCATGAAGGTCGCCGTGGCGATTTGCAGGGCGATGCCGTGGGCAGCCAGAGGCTCGGCCCCAAGCCAGCCGATCAGAATGGCGGACGTGGCAAACAGGCCCACTTCGCTCAGGTTCGTCAGGCCAATCGGCACACCCAGTTTGAAGACGCGCAGAAAGAACTCCCAATCCGGTCGCCAGACCCGCTGGAACAAATGGTGCTCCGGCAGCACCGTCACCGCGTAAAGGATACAGCCGATCAAGGACACCACCTGCACCGAGACACTGCCAATCGCCGCGCCGCGCAGGCCAAGCTCGGGCGCGCCCCAATTGCCGAAGATCAGCGCGTAGTTGATGACCCCGTTCGCAATCGCCGCCACCACGGTGATCCACAGCACCACCTGCGTGCGCTCTTGCGCGGCCAGATAGCTTTTCAGCACCATCACCGCGAGGCCGGGGATGATCCCCCAACCGGCAATCTCCAGATAGCTCTGTGCCTCCACCGCCAGTTGCGCCTCTTGGCCCATCCAGCCGAACACGACCGCCGATGCGTAAAAGACCACCATACAAGGCAAGGCGAACAGCAGGCTCAGCCACAGCCCCATACGGGTGATCCGGCGGATTGAAACCTCATCCCCTTCGGCAGCCGCTGCCGCCACCATCGGCAGCACCGCCCAAGCAAAGCCGGACCCCATGATGAACAAGGTCATAAACAGCGAGCCCGCAAGGACCGAGGCCGCCAGAGGTTCCACCCCATAGCGCCCCAGCATCACTGTGTCCGTGGTCCAGATAGCAAACTGTGCCAGATGGCCGCCAATCAAAGGCAGCCCCAGCAAAACAACCGCACGAATATGGTCGCGATAAGGAAGAGCAGGATTTTTGATCATATGGTCGGAATATGCGCGACCCGCTAAGGCGGCAAGAAGATTCAGAGCGCCCGCAGTAACAACTGGCTTGCAGCGATGCACACAATGGCCCCGGCCGCGATCTCGATCACCGCCTGAAGGCGCAAAGCGCCTGCGCCGCCCGCCACTTGCATCAAAGCACTGGTCCGCAAACCATGGGCCGCAAAGGCCACCAACAGCGTCACACTGGCCGTTCCCAGCCCCATGACAAAGGCCCCCGCGATCCCCGCCAGATCGATCCCCAGCTTCCAGCACAGCAAAAGCACAAAGATCGCCCCAGTGCAGGGCCGAATAGCAATGCTGGCGATCAAAACCGCCGCCTCGCGCCAATTGCCCACTTTGGCCGCCGCCTCAGGGTCTGGCCCATGGGCATGGCCGCAACCGCATCCTTCATGGTGTTCGTGGTGATCCACCGGACGGCTGGCCCACCACCGGCGCACGCCCCGCAGCCCCAGCCAGACACCGACCAAAGCAATCGCACCGTAGCTAACCGGCGCCATGGTCTTCTCGGCCACGCCCTCCAGTTGCGCCCGTCCCAACTGGAACAGGCCCACACCGGCATAGACCACCACAACCGCCGTCAACGCCTGCGCCAAGGACGAGGCCACGGCCAGCCCCGCCAATTTGACCCGCGCCACATCGCGCCCAAGGCCATAGCCCCCGATCAGCACCTTCCCGTGACCCGGCCCCGCCGCATGAAAGAACCCATAGGCAAAGCACAGCCCCATCAGAGACCAAAAGGCCGCGCCCTGCCCCGCCTTGATGCCGCGCAACGCGCCCGCCATCTGGTTTTGCACATCACGCTGACCGCTGGCCGCCCATCGGGACAGATCCTCCATCCCGCCATAGCCCCAAAGCCAAAGCGCCAACGCGCCGCACAGGGCCAGAACGGCAAACCCTAGCCACCGCATGATACGGTCACCTCATCCGCGAATTCGGCCCCCACTTCGGGGTATTCCACATCGGTGTTCAGAATGCCCAATTCCTCGATCAAGGCATTGGTCTTGTCCTGCGCCGCCTTGATATCCGCCACGATGACCGAGACCACGCAGCCCTCAGGCACATCCACCCCGCCGCCCAAATCGTAGGCCGTGTAGAATGTCGGATCATAAGCCTTGATCCGCACCTCTCCCAATACTGGCGTCACTAAGGGGCGGAAATGGCGGCTGACCACGCGGCCACCTTCGTATGCGCTCTCCAAAGGCTCGGGGGCACCCAATTCCAGCGCCTCGTCGCCCTGCCAAAGATACAAATCGCCCGCATAGCCCGGCTGCCAGTTCATATCGAACCCGTCCAACGTCGCGGCCTCGCCGTCTGCCAGAACCCCGTCGTAGTCCTGATCCAGCCCCATCTCATCCAGCAGCATCATCGAATACAGCTCGTCATAGGTCCACTGGACCTCAACGCCGCTGACCGCACCCGCGCCATCGGTGCGCACCACCAGACGGGTCTCGATAAAGATATGCGGATGGGCCCAAGCAAAGCCGGGCCCAAACATCAGCGCCCCAAGGGCAGCCATCTGCAAAACACGATAATTCATAGGCGCAGGATTAGGCCGCAGGCGACAAGCGCGCAACGGCCCGATCCCCCCATCGGCCTGAACTTGCCGTGAGGCCTCAGCCCTCGCTGCGCCGCTGATCGGGATGCAAGGCCGACCCCAGAATATGCTCGGACTTGTGGATCACATGGCTGGCCCCGCCCACAATCAGCGGATCAGGCGCCCGAACAACCCGCCGGTCCTTACCCGGATAATCGATCGAGCTCAGGAAATGCCGCATGCAATTCAACCGCGCCCGCTTCTTGTCGTTGGATTTGACAATCGTCCAAGGGGCATCGGCAGTGTCGGTGTAAAAGAACATCGCCTCTTTCGCCTCGGTGTAATCATCCCACTTGGTCAGGCTGGCCTTATCGATAGGCGACAGCTTCCAACGCTTCAGCGGATCGGTCTCACGGGCCTCAAAGCGGCGCTTCTGCTCGTCCTGCGTGACCGAGAACCAATACTTGTACAGCCGGATACCAGAGCGTACCAACATCCGCTCCAATTCCGGCGCCTGCCGCATGAACTCCAGATAGTCGTTCGGCTCACAGAACCCCATGACCCGCTCAACACCGGCGCGGTTGTACCAGCTGCGGTCATAGAACACCATTTCCCCGACAGTCGGCAGCTCTTTCACGTAGCGTTGGAAATACCACTGACCGGATTCCTCCCACGTAGGCTTGTTCAGCGCCACCACGCGGGCCGCCCTCGGGTTCAGATGCTCCATAAAGCGCTTGATGGTCCCTCCTTTGCCTGCCGCATCGCGCCCTTCAAACAGGATCACAAAACGCTGGTCAGTCTCTTGCGCCCAAATCTGAACCTTCAACAACTCTGCCTGCAACTTGGCCTTCTCACGCTCATAGGCCCGACGGGACATCTTCACGTCGTAAGGATACTCGCCAGTCTCGAAGGCCCGCCGCACCTCTTCAGGGCTGGCCACATGGGGCTTGCGCAGCACCACAGGGGCCTCTTGCACGACCTCCGGCTGGGGCACCGCAGATGCATCCGCCGTCGAGGTCTCTTCCAGCGCAGTCACAGGGGTCTCGGTCATGTCAGGCTCCTTTTGCATCAAGGCCCACATTCTGCACACCGACCCGCGATCGCGCCTTGAGATGGGTCAAATCCGAATCCCCTCAACCACCTTCGGCGACCCAATAAAATAAGGTAATTGCAGAAAGGTGCGCCTATAGATGACTTTTTCAGCGCATTCCCTTAGGGCAGCCCCGCAATTACGCGCGCGCAAGGGTAACGTATTCCCCACCCGCGCGACTCAGCCTTTGGCATGGGCCCGCCCTACACCTTAAACTCATCCCATCACCAAACATCACACCCGACCGGAGACCCGCCATGAGCCTCACTCTCGGCTATGTCTTCTGCGCGCTGGCAACGCTTGTGATCATCGCAGGAGACTACTTTATCAAACTCGCCGCCGACCAAGGCCTGACCTTCGGCGCCCCGAAAGTGCTGCTGGCCTGCGCCCTCTACGCCGTCTCGGCCGCGCTCTGGTTTGCAGCCATGCACCACATTTCGCTGGCGCAAATGGCCGTCGCTGCTGCGATCTTCACGCTTCTGGCCCTCACGGCCCTCGGCGTCACCGCCTTCGGCGAAAGCCTCACAGCCCGCGACATCTTCGGCATCACGCTGGCCATCGGCGCACTGATCCTCATGTCCCACCGCGCCTAGGGCAAACCACTTCCGCGCCCAACGCCCGCAACTTCTTTATTGCAAAAATACTCATCTCCCCAAGGGCCGCCCCACCCGTGCGCCGCCTGCATAACGCACCGCCCCACGGCCTTCTTCTTGACCAAAATACTCAAAGCGCACCTGTGCCACACAGAGCATCCGCCTTGCCCGTCTTGCCCCCCGCCTACAAGCTGCTGTATCTCTAGCTCCCAAAGCTACCAAAGAAAGCGAGCAGCATGTCCGACGATCTTCTCCACGGGACCGAAGCGGAAACCTATGACGCCTCCTCCATTGAGGTGCTCGAGGGTCTGGAACCCGTGCGCAAGCGCCCCGGCATGTACATCGGCGGCACGGACGAACGCGCCCTGCACCACATGGTGGCTGAAATCCTCGACAACTCCATGGACGAAGCGGTCGCTGGCCACGCCACCCGCATCGAAGTGGAACTCCATGAGGATCACTCGATCACCGTCCGCGACAACGGCCGCGGCATCCCGATCGACCCGCACCCCAAATTCCCGGGCAAATCCGCGCTCGAGGTCATCCTCTGCACCCTCCACGCAGGCGGCAAATTCTCGAACAAAGCCTACTCCACCTCCGGCGGCCTCAACGGCGTCGGCTCCTCGGTGGTGAACGCCCTCTCTGATTCGATGATCGTACAGGTCGCCAAGAACAAGGAACTGTTCGAACAGCGCTTCTCCCGCGGCATCCCCCAAGGGCCCGTGCAGAAAATCGGCGCCGCCCCCAACCGCCGCGGCACCACCGTCACCTTCCACGCCGACCCCGAAATCTTCGGCTCGCTCAAACTCAAACCCGCCCGCCTCTTCAAGATGGTCCGCTCCAAAGCCTACCTCTTCTCGGGCGTTGAGATCCGCTGGAAAACCGCCGTCAACGACAACGAAACCCCGCTGGAAGCCACCTTCCACTTCCCCAACGGCCTCTCGGACTTCCTCAACGAATCCCTGAACGGCGTCACCACCTACTCCGACCGCCCCTTCGCGGGCAAAGTCAGCTTTCAGGACAAATTCAACGTCCCCGGCTCGGTCGAGTGGGCAATCAACTGGACGCCCATGCGTGATGGCTACATCCAGTCCTACACCAACACCGTTCCCACCCCCGAAGGCGGCACCCATGAGACCGGCTTCTGGGCGGCGATCCTCAAAGGCATCCGCGCCTACGGCGAACTGGCGAACAACAAAAAGGCCGCGCAAATCACCCGCGAAGACCTGATCACCGGCGGCTGCGCCCTCCTGTCGATCTTCATCCGCGAACCCTCCTTCGTCGGCCAGACCAAAGACCGCCTCTCCACCGAGGAAGCCGCCAAATGGGTGGAAAACTCGGTCCGCGACCACTTCGACAACTGGCTCGCCGCCGACACCAAATCCGCAGGCGCCATCCTTGATTTCCTCGTCCTGCGCGCCGAAGAACGCCTCCGCCGCCGTCAGGAAAAAGAGACCGCCCGCAAAACCGCCACCAAGAAACTGCGCCTTCCGGGCAAGCTGGTGGACTGCTCGGCCACCAACCGCGACGGCACCGAACTGTTTCTGGTCGAGGGCGACTCGGCCGGCGGCTCCGCCAAAATGGCCCGTGACCGGAAAACCCAGGCCCTCCTGCCCTTGCGCGGGAAAATCCTGAACGTTCTGGGGGCCGCCAGTTCGAAACTGGGCAGCAACCAGGAAATCAGCGATCTGTCACAGGCGCTGGGGGTTGGCCTTGGCAGCAAGTTCAACGTGGATGACCTGCGCTACGACAAAGTCATCATCATGACCGATGCGGACGTGGACGGCGCCCACATCGCCGCGCTGCTGATGACGTTCTTCTTTACCCAGATGCGGCCGATGATTGACCACGGCCACCTCTATCTGGCCTGCCCGCCGCTCTACCGCCTGACCCAAGGGGCGCACCGCGTCTATTGTCAGGATGAGGCCGAGCGGGACCACTGGCTGAACAAAGGCCTCGGCGGTCGCGGCAAGATTGATGTCAGCCGCTTTAAAGGTCTGGGGGAGATGGACGCCAAAGACCTCAAAGACACCACCATGAACCCCGCGACGCGGCAGCTCATTCGCGTGTCCATTGACGAGGACACCCCGGGCGAAACCGGCGATCTGGTCGAGCGTCTTATGGGCAAAAAACCCGAACTGCGTTTCGAGTACAGTCAGGAGAACGCGAAGTTCGTCGAGGACGTGGATGTATGAGGCTAGTAACCTAGCCTCACCAACAACTCTCGCTCTTCAATGAATTCCGGAAAACCGTGCATTTCTTGAAGCTTTTGGGCTTTGATAATCTTGTGGCCTTTGTGGGTTGTCACCCAGTCGCGCGAAGCTTCAGTTGCAACCACAACAAAGTTCACTTTCTTCGAAACATTAGAGGCGACCTGACCGCCAAAATCCGCAATTCGCGCCTCAATCTCGCGGCGCGGCGACACCGAGAAAGCCCCCGTTAAGACAAAGACAACCCCTTCAAGATCGTCAGGCAGCTTCGACGGATTAAAAACGGCAACTCCCCCCAGCGAAGAGAGACCAGTATCAGAATATGAATCTCCAATAAATTGGGTGATTGCATCGCATATATCTGTACTCTCTTCAGGCGAAATTGCGCCATCTTCAAGTGCATCAAGACACTCTCGCAAGATCATTTTCGCGAAACTATCTTCAAAAACGCGCGGCCATATCTTGGCAAATGACACGACTTTCTGCGCTTCTTCTAATTTAATCACCCCGTCGCATGCGATACCCGCACAAAAGCCCATAAAGCGATTAGTCGCACTTCGATCGCACGCATTATCGATGAGTTCCCCTCGAACCTCAATCGTCTGAGTCAATTGCTCAAACTCAAGGCAGTCTGCGCGAAAGTCCTCGACTATGTCATTCGCGTCGCCATCTGCAATATTAGACACGAAATCACAGCACTGATGAATTAAAGGCTCAACCTCACCCGCTTCCAAACTTCCGCTTGCTGCAATTCCCTCTAAGAAACCAGTAAAGTAACAGAAAAACTTTTGATCATTTTTCTTCCCATGGATCTTGCCGAGCGTTGCGCCACCTATTTCAAAGTCAGTCATGAAATTTCCAATACTGAATCCAAGAATATCGATTAGCACTAAGAATGATATACGAGTCAAAGATTTCTGAATGCTTAAGCCCTCAAGAAAATTCCGCAAGAGTAATAAATCAGAAGCGCGAGATTTACGGCTATCTATGTAGTGATGCTCCACACGCCCCAGCACAAGCCCAAAGCCACGCCCAGCCGTCACCGACCTCGCGCACCCTCTAACTTCTTTATTGCAAAAATACTCAAAACCCCGCCACCCGCGCCACAAGCGCTAAGGCGGCCGCGTCAGCACCCAACGTCAGTACGTTTGCCATACGTTTGCCATACGTAAACCAGCAGGCAAAAAAATACCCTGAGCCAAGGCCCAGGGTGTAAGGTCGAGTTCTGGAGGCGAAACAAAAGTCTCGCGAGTTGACACCATCAGCGCCTACCGGGATGACGGCGCCTCAAGCATCCCCATGCTCAATAGTTAAGATTTGCCCAGCGCAGTTACCACCTCTCGCAAGGTCAAATCTTTGTCTCTTTCGCGAGTAGTCTCTATCCGCAAGGATAGGTCAGCGCAGCTTGCCGCCGTCCAGTGTAATGGTCCGGTCCATCTTGGCCGCCAGATCGGGGTTGTGCGTTGCAATCAGCGCCGCCAGCCCTGTCTCCCGCACCAGATCCATCAGCGCGACGAACACCCGATCACTGGTCGCAGGGTCCAGATTGCCCGTCGGCTCGTCCGCCAACAGCACCTTCGGCCCGTTCGCCAGCGCCCGCGCAATCGCCACCCGCTGCTGCGCACCGCCCGACAGCGCGCCGGGCCGATGCTCCATGCGCCCGGCTAGGCCCATGTGATCCAACAGTTTTTCCGCATGCAGCTTGGCGTCCTTCTCCCGCACGCCCTCGGCCAGTTGCGGCAGCACGATATTCTCCAGCGCCGTAAACTCGGGCAGCAGATGGTGGAACTGGTACACAAACCCCAAGTCACGCCGCCGCACCAATGTCCGCTGCCGGTCCCCCGCGCCCGTCACATCCTCTCCGGCGATCTCGACCGTGCCAGCGTCCGGCGTATCCAGCAAACCCGCGATATGCAGCAGCGTGGATTTCCCCGATCCAGATGGCGCAACAAGGGCAACAACCTCACCCTTCTGCAAAACCAGATCGGCCCCTTGCAACACGGCCACCTCACCGGCCTCGCCGCGCTTGTAAACCTTTTCGATGCCCTGAAGGCGCAGCACAGCCTCACTCATAGCGCAATGCCTCCACCGGATTCATCCGCGCCGCCCGCCGCGCCGGAAAGATCGTCACGATAAAACTCAGCGACAAAGACAGCAAAACCGCGCTCAAAACATCATCAAATTCCAATTTCGCCGGCAAAGCATATATCCCCCGTATCGATGGGTCCCACACCCCACCACCCATCATGTAGTTTACAGTGGCAAAGATAGGGTCAATATACAGTGCGAAGAGGCATCCCAGCAGCACGCCCATCGCGGTACCGATCACACCGGTAAACGCCCCGCAAATGAAAAACACCCGCAGCACGGCGCCCTCGGTCAGCCCCATGGTCCGCAAAATCCCGATGTCACGCCCCTTGTTCTTCACCAGCATAATCAGGCCGCTCGTGATGTTCATCGCGGCAATCAGCACGAGGATCGAGAGGATGACGAACATCACGTTATCCTCAACCTCCAGCGCCCGCAGGAACGACCCGCTGGCATCGCGCCATGTCCAGACCAACGCCCGCTCACCCGCGGCCTGCAGGATCGGAATGATCAAACCATCAACGCGATCAGGATCAGTGACCATCACCTCCAACTCATCGGCCACGCCCGTACGGTTGAAATAGGCCTGCGCCTCTTCAAACGGCATGTAAACCCGTGTGCGATCAATGTCGTAGCGGCCAGCCGTGAAGATATAGACCACGTCATAGGCTTTCACCCGCGGACTTGTCCCAAAGGGCGTTTTCACCCCCTCGGGCGAGATCAACTTGATCTTCGAGCCCACCTGAACGCCCAATTCCCGCGCCACGCCGGACCCGATTGCCACGCCCGAGGAAAAATCCTCGATCCGTCCCTCTTTCGCCTCAGGCTCGGCGATGCGCGGGATCGTCAGAAGATCGTCATAGGCAATCCCGTAGACCTCAACGCCGGCATTCTTGGCGTTGGCCGTCACCATGACTTGGCCCTTCACCAAGGGCGCGACGCGGGTCACGCCCGGAACGTCAGCTACCCGCGCGGCCATATCAGCATAATCCCCAATCGTCCGGCTGGTGCGCCCGTTCGCGTCGACCTCAATGGCATTGTAAACGGTGATATGCGCGTTGGACCCTAGAATGGTGTCCACAAACTCTTCCCGAAACCCTGACCGCACGGCCAAAGTCGCAATCAGGGCGAACACGGCCAACGTGATCCCGACCAGGCTGATCCAGGTCATCACACTGACCCCGCCCTCTGCCCGTTTGGCGCGCAAGTACCGCCAGGCAATCATGAATTCATAAGCAGCAAAGGGAGGGGGCGTTCTACGCATCATAGTCCTCAATCAGTTGGCGACAGATGTGCATCCCCCGCCCGCGGGGTCAAGTCACGGTGCCGCCAGCAAACCGGCGAAGCCGCGCGAAAAGCCCTGAAAACACGCGCAAGACCAGCCGAACCCCGCCAAATCCGGCCAACGCACCCATACCGGCCATGATCAGACCCTCAAATGTCAAAGGCAGCGCAGGCCGATAGGCCTGCCATGCCCGCGCCAGAATAAACCCGTCGTGAAACCGGCCAACCTCATAAAGGCGCAGAAACGGCCCCGCCCCATCCAAGGCCGCCAAATCCGCTGATAGCCTTTCGGAGCGGGCGATCACGCGTCGCATATCCGCTGCACGTGCCTCCAGAAACGCCGAGCCGACCATTTGCGCAAAAGCCTCATCCCGCGATAGCCCCGCTTCCGCCGCCGAGGCATCAAAGTCCGCGACCACAACACGCAACTCATCCACCGCCCCGCCAAGGCGTTGCCGATACTGCTGGGAAAACTCGGGGAACTGCGACAAGCCCATCGCCCCGACCAATCCTCCTGCCAATGCAACCGTCCGCCCGATCATGCGCTCGTTCCTGACTTCTTTATTGCCCAAATACTCAAAAAGAAAACGGCCGCTGCCAAGGGGGCAACGGCCGTTGAATAGCGTCAAGCGATCAAAAAGGGATCACAGACCCTTGGGATCGGGATGCTTGGCGTAGATTTCTTTCAGACGCGCAACTGCGGCATCCATGGACAGTTCTTCGCTTTCGCCGGTGCGGCGGCTGGTCAGTTCGACCACGCCTTTCTCCAGACCACGGGGGCCGATGGTGACACGCCAAGGCAGACCGATCAGGTCCATGGTCGCGAATTTGGCGCCAGCGCGCTCTTTGCGGTCATCGTAGAGAGGCTCAAGACCGGCAGCTTCCAGCGCCGCTTCCAACTGGGCGCAAGCCCCATCGGTCGCGTCATCACCCTGCTTCAGGTTAACGATACCCACATGGAAGGGGGTCACGCCTTCGGGCCAGATGATGCCGTTTTCGTCGTGGCTGGCCTCAATAATCGCGCCAAGCAGGCGGCTGACGCCGATACCGTGACTGCCCATGTGGACAGGAACCACGTTGCCTTCAGCGTCCTGAACAGTCGCGCCCATAGCTTCGGAATATTTGGTGCCAAAGTAGAAGATCTGGCCAACCTCGATCCCGCGGGCCACACGGCGGCGCTCCTCGGGGATCTGATTGAAGATTTCTTCGTCGTGGGTCTCATCGGTGCGGGCATAGCGGCTGGTGAACTCTTCCAGCACGGCCTGACACTGATCTTTGTTGTCAAAGTCGATCTCGCGGTCGCCGAAGGTCAGATCGGTGATCTGCGAATCGTAGAAGACTTCCGACTCGCCCGTATCGGCCAGCACCAGGAATTCGTGGGTGTCATCACCACCAATGGGGCCCGAGTCCGCACGCATGGGGATCGCTTGCAGTCCCATACGCTCATAGGTGCGCAGGTAGCTGACAAGGTGACGGTTGTAGGCGTGCAGGGCGTCCTCTTTGGTGAGGTCAAAGTTGTAGCCGTCCTTCATGTAGAATTCGCGGCCACGCATCACGCCGAAACGGGGACGGATTTCGTCACGGAATTTCCACTGGATTTGATAGAGGGTCAGCGGCAGGTCTTTGTAGCTGCGCACATAGCTGCGGAAGGTGTCGGTAAACAGCTCTTCTGCGGTGGGCGAGAACAGCATGTCGCGGTCGTGACGGTCCTTCATGCGCAGCATCTCGGGGCCGTAAGCATCATAGCGGCCCGACTCGCGCCACAGGTCGGCGGTTTGCAGGGTCGGCATCTGCATCGGGATGTGACCGGCTTTGATCTGTTCGTCGTGAACAATGTTCTCGATCTTGCGCAGAACTTTGAAACCCAGCGGCAGCCACGAATAGATACCGGCGCTGGTTTGCTTGATCATGCCGGCCCGCAGCATCAAGCGGTGGCTGACGATCTGCGCCTCGGCGGGCGTCTCCTTGAGAACGGGCAGGAAATAGCGGGACAGGCGCATGGAACCCTCGTAGACAGTATGGCGTTTGCTGCATGGGTTTAAAGCGCATTGGCGGCAGAGAAAACCGCTTTGTGCGTCTGAGAGCCCTGCAAAGGTGTCCCCATCTTGAAAGAACGCCCCTCTTGGGCGACATACTGAGGGCAGGACAGCGAAAGGAAGCCCCGTGTCATTGCCAATTTCTCAGCAGGCCAAATACTGGGGCCTTTCGGCTGCCATCTTTCTTCTGCTTTTGTGGCTGCTCGGCGATATTCTGTTGCCCTTCTTCGTGGGTGCAGCGGTGGCGTATTTTCTGGACCCCGTCGCAGACCGGCTAGAGGCGGCAGGTTTCAGCCGCGCTATGGCAACGCTGACGATCACGCTTGTGGCCGTGCTGGTGTTTGTGGTTGCCGCATTGGTGATCATCCCTACCATGGTCGAGCAGGCGGTGAACCTCTTTAAAACTGCGCCGCAAATCTTCCAGCGCCTGCAGGACATCCTGACCGAGCGCTTCCCCGAACTGGTCAACGAAGGCAGTCCCGTGCGCAAGACGCTAGCCTCGGTCGGTGCGACCATTCAAGAAAAAGGCGGAACGCTGCTGGAATCGGCTCTGACTTCGGCGGCCTCGCTGGTGGGCATCCTGATGTTCATGGTCATCGTACCGGTGGTCTCGTTCTACCTGCTTCTGGACTGGGACAACATGATCGCCAAGATCGACGATCTGCTTCCCCGCGACCATGCCCCCGTGGTGCGCCGGATTTTCACCGACATCGACAAGACGCTGGCCGGTTTTGTCCGCGGTCAGGGTACCGTCTGTCTGGTGCTTGGGACGTATTACGCGATCTCGCTGATGATAGTCGGGCTGAACTTCGGCCTTGTGGTCGGCTTTTTCGCCGGTCTGATCAGCTTTATCCCCTACGTGGGCGCGATTTTCGGCGGCGTTCTGGCGATCGGTCTGGCCCTGTTCCAGTTCTGGGGCGACTGGTGGATGATCGTCGCGGTGCTGGTGGTGTTCCAGATCGGCCAGATCATCGAAGGCAACGTCCTGACGCCCCTGCTGGTGGGCAGTTCGGTCGGCCTGCACCCGGTCTGGCTGATTTTGGCCCTGTCGGTTTTCGGCTCATTGTTCGGATTTCTCGGGATGCTGGTTGCGGTTCCCTTGGCTGCTGCATTAGGAGTGCTGATCCGTTATCTGGCATCACAATACAAAGACAGCCGCCTCTATAAGGGACTAAGCGGCCGGGACGCCCCGTAAGAAGTTAAGAACTATGGCACGACAGCTCAGCTTTAACCTGCCCGTGCGCCCCGCACTGGGGCGCGAGGATTTCTTTGTCTCTCCTGGCAATGCGATGGCGGTCGCCCTGCTGGACGGCTGGCGCAATTGGGCGGGCGGCAAACTGGTGCTGTATGGGCCCAAAGGGTCGGGCAAAAGCCATCTGGCCCATGTGTGGGCCTCCAGCACCGATGCCAAGATCATCAAGGCCGCCGACCTGACCGAAGAGGCCGTTCCCGAACTGGCCCACGGTCATGTGGCAGTCGAAAACGTGTCCGATATCGCTGGCAATGCACAGGCCGAACAGACCCTGTTTCACCTGCACAACCTTGTGCTGGCCGAGGGCAAGCGCCTGCTTTTGACTGATAAAACCCCCGCACAGGTCTGGGGCCTTGCCCTGCCCGATCTGCAAAGCCGGATGCAAGGCGCGCAATCCATCGGCCTGCCCGCGCCCGATGATGCGCTGCTTAGTGCTGTTCTGACCAAACTCTTTGCCGACCGGCAATTGTTCCCCTCGCCAGACACGCTCAGCTATCTGGTGCGGCACATGGACCGCTCTTTTGCGACTGCGGGCAAGATGGTTGCCCTGATTGACCGCACCGCCTTGGAACAAGGGCGGGCCGTGAACCGCAAACTGGCGTCGGAAGTGCTGGACAAACTGGGCAAAGACTGATTGCCTCTTGGGCGAATTCTACACTCTTTCTGGACGCCAAGCCTATGATTAGCGCTGATTTTTTGCATAACGCTTTCCCCGAAGCCGTCGAGTTGCCCGTTGAAGAGACCGAGGGCGTCCGCCGCTATTTCAACCGCGAACTCAGCTGGCTGGGATTTAACCTGCGCGTTCTGGAAGAAGCCGAGAACCCCCGCGTGCCGCTGCTGGAACGCCTGCGCTTTATCTCGATCAGCGCAACCAACCTTGACGAGTTCTACACCGTCCGTGTCGCTGGCCTGCGTGAATTGAAGCGCGAAGGCAACACCACCCCCGCCGCCGATGGCCTGACCCCAAGCCAGCAGCTCAAGCTGATCGACGCCGACGCCCGCGCCCTAATGGACCGCCAGCAGACCGCGTGGCAGGCCCTGCGGGTAGAGATGGCCGCAGAAGGCATCGAAATCCTGAACCGCTTCCAATTGAACAAGGCGGAAAAGGAGCATTTGGCGAATGTCTTCCTCAATCAGGTTTTCGCCGTTCTCTCGCCGCTGGCCATCGATCCGGCGCACCCTTTCCCCTTCATCCCCAACACCGGCTTTACGCTGGCGCTGGAATTGGAGCGGATGCAGAATAACAAGACCCTACAGGCCCTGCTGCCGATCCCCGCGCAGATTCCGCGCTTTATCCGCCTGCCCGCGGATGAGGGCCAGTTCCGCTTTATTCCCCTGGAAGAGCTGCTGCTGCTGCATCTGGATCAGCTGTTCCCCGGTTATCGCCTAAAAGCGCACTGCATGTTCCGCGTGCTGCGTGACAGCGATCTGGAGGTCGAAGAAGAAGCCGAAGATCTGGTGCGCGAGTTTGAAAGCGCTCTGAAACGCCGCCGCCGCGGCGAAGTCATCCGCATGAAGATCAGCGCAAAGGCCCCCGCCGGTCTGATGAACATCATCATGCGGGAGCTTCACGTCAGCGACGAAGAGGTGATCGAGGTCGACGGCGTGATCGGCATGGCCGATCTGAAAGAATTGATCATCGACGATCTG
>JAYZYX010000257.1:0-4259 GCA_036139795.1 Pseudomonadota bacterium
AAAGGTCATCTCGCGGCGCAGGACGCTGATCACGAAGACCGCAACCACACCCATACCGGCGGCTTCGGTGATGCCGGTGATACCGCCGTAGATCGAGCCAAGCACAACGCCGATCACCACGATGGGAGCGACCAGACCTTTGCCCATTTCCCAACCTTCGTTGGTGCGCGCCTTGCCGACGATGACAAAGACCACAGCCAGCGACAGGATCAGGGCGCCTGCCAGATAGGGCAGGTCAGAGACCATACCAAGCAGGATCGGATCAACGCCTTCGACAACTTTGTTCATGCCGGTGACGGTGAAGAACAGGTTGCGCAGGATCAGGGCACCGACGATCCAGATCGACAGACGGCCAAGGAAGCCCAGGAACATCAGACCCTTTTCGCTGCCCTTGGGGGCAGAGGGATCTTCGGCGGGCAGGGGTGCCATGTCGGGGTTCATCTGGGTGCGCATCACGATGTAGACCATGAAGAACGACGCTAGCATGAAACCGGGCAGGAACGACGCGGTGAACAGGGCCTTGATCGAGGTCTCGGTCACCAGACCGTAGAAGATCAGAACGATCGACGGGGGGATCATGGTACCCAGCGAGCCCGACGCACAGATGGTGCCGATTGCGAGGTTCTGGTTATAGCCAAGACGCAGCATCTGGGGCAGGGCGATCAGGCCCAGAAGAACCACTTCGCCGCCGATGATGCCCGACATAGCCGCCATGATCACCGCCATCAGCGAGGTCACCAGAGCGATGCCGCCACGGGTGCGCGAAAGCCAAGTGTTCAGCGAGCTGTACATGTCCCGAGCGATGCCTGACCTCTCAAGTAGAGCGGCCATAAAGATGAACAGTGGTACCGAGATCAGTACGTAGTTCGTCATCTGGCGGTAGACCGCCTGTCCCAGAACCGAGAACGGTCCCTTGCCGAAGGTCTTGAACAGGATGTCGACGTCGAATTTGAGGACCAGCGTGACGACCGCAAGGAAAGCCGAGGCAAAGCCAAGGGGCATCCCGATCGCCAGCAGCGCGAACATCCCAAGAAGCAGGATGAGGCTGAGGGTTCCGATATCAACCATAATTACTTGTCCTCCAGAGTACGGCGCAGCATTTCGATCTCGGTTTCGTCGATATCGTCATGGGCGTGGTGCTCGGGTGCTTTGTTCCAGTCGGCGATCAGGTTCGAGACGGCCTGAACAGTCACCAGAACGATAATGAAAAGAATTGCGGGTTTGACGGTGCCGGGGATTGGCGGATCCCATGCGGTGCCAAAGCCTTCCAGACGCAGCATACGGGTCATGGCGTCATTGTAGCCGCCCCAGACCAGTGTGAAGGTGAAGATGACGATCAGCGAGACCGAGATCACATCGGCCACTTTCTGCATCCAGCGGGGGAACATGTCATAGATGACATAGATGCGGATGTGGCTGCGCTGCTGCATGGCGTATTGGCCGGCCAGCAGAAAGATGAAGGATGCGATCCACAGAGACAGCTCGTTCGCCCAGAGGGTCGGGGCGTTGAACGCGTAGCGGGCGACCACCTCGTAGAACATGACGATCACAACGAAGGCGATCGAGATCATCGCCAGACGCGAGGTCACAAGGCTGAGGTAGTCGAAGAAACCACTGGGCTTGTCCTCGATCGCGCCGACGGTATCGGACAGGAAGAGAGAACCAAACAGAAGTGCAAGTGACATCGATGCAAGGAAGATCTGGACCATGGGCTTGCCCTTGGGTCGGATCATGTCAAACATCGTGATGGGTTCGGCAGACACCGCGTTCATGGCAACGATGCCAACGAACAGCAGAAGTGTCAGAGCAGTAAAGCCGATCATGCCCTTTTTGACCGGTCCTCTGAGGGACCCTAGCCAAACGCTTTCGGTAACCATGATGAAAAATCTCCCGGCCTGTCACCCGACGCATATGTCCGGGTGAGAAAAGGCGGGCCAGGGCGACTGGCCCGCCAGAAGGGGTTCAGGCTGTAAGGTCTTGTATTAAGACCGGATTACTTTGCCAGCAGGCCAAGCTGACCCAGGTAGGTGCGGTGGCTTTCCACCAGCGCCGCTGCCTCGGGGGTCTTGGCTGCCCAACCGTCCCATGCTTTCTGGGCGGCCGCGCGGAAGTCTGCGCGGTCTTTTTCCGACCAGTTGTACAGGGTCACACCGTTTGCGGCCAGTTCAGCAGCTGCTTCGGCGTTCTTCTTCTCGTTCGACAGAGCGGTGTGCAGGGTCAGTTTCTGCATCGCAGTGTCGATGATGCGACGGTGCTTCTCGCTCAGGCCGTCCCATACTTCTTTGTTACATGCCAGGTGGTCCGACGGCATCGAGTGGAAGCCGGGGTAGGTGGCGTGCTTCACGATGTCATACAGACCCAGGCCAACGTTGTTGTAGAGGCCCGATGCGTCCGCACCGTCGATGATGCCGGTTTCCAGCGCGGTGAAGATCTCGGTGAAGTCCATCACGATGGGCGTTGCGCCCATTTCGGTGAAGATTTCGGTCTCCAGGCCCGGGGGCGAACGGAATTTCCAGCCCTTCAGGTCTGCGGGGCCTGCGATGGGCTTGGACGACGACAGGGATTCCTGACCGTAGAGCCACCAGCCGATCAGCTGCATGCCGTTTGCGTTGTACAGTGCCTGAGCCGCGTCATAACCGCCGCCGTAATACAGCCACGAAATCTGCTGCCAGGGGGTGTCATAGCCACCCATGATGTCGCCAACGAACTGGAACGCAGGGTTCTTACCGGTCTGGTAAGCGCCGCCGGTCATGTCACAGTCCAGAATGCCGTTTACAGCCGCGTCCCAGGTCTCGGTGGTCGCAACAACCGACGAGCTGTAGAACATCTCGATTGCGATCTCGCCGCCCGACATGGTCTGGACGTCATCGACAAAGCCTGCCGCCAGTTTGCCCGAGGGATGCTCGGTCGCGTAGTGCGTCTGGATGCGCAGGGTCACGTCTGCTGCCGATGCGGCACCAGCGGCCACGGCGGCCAGAGCTGCGGATGCAAGAAGCTTGCTGAGTTTCATTCGTTATCCTCCCTATGGCGGCCTCCTCTGCCGCCGATTTATCCCTAAGTGCCACGCTAAAGTGTGGCCCTGCGGTCGAATGGTATACCATCCTGAAAAGACGCTAGCGAAACCGTTGCAGACAATCAACGACTTTTGGTATACCAAATTTGAAAAAATAGATAACCGCGCTGTCGATGGGCCTGTGGTTCGGGTAAAAAGCGTTAATTAACGGGGGGTTGGCCTGAAATGATTGAAGAAACACTGGCCGAACAGATTGCGCGCCAACTGCGTCGAGACATCTTGCGCGGAAAACTGGCTCCGGGCTCTTCTATTAAAGAAAGAGACAATGCGGCAGAGATGGGCGTCAGCCGGACCCCCATGCGCGAGGCCATCAGAATCCTTGCCAAAGAGGGGTTGGTGATTCTGCGTCCCGCCCGCAGCCCGATCGTGGCCGAACCCAGCATCAAAGAGATTTCCGATCAGGTCGCGGTTCTGCTGGCACTGGAAAAACTGTCCGCTGAACTGGCCTGCAAGAATGCCACCGAAGAAGATCTGGCAGAGTTAGAGCGGATTCAGGAATACGTGGATCTGAATTTCGACGGCTCGGACCCGCTGGATATGTTCGAAGTGGACATGTCCTTCCATTCCGCCATCGCGCGGGCATCGGGCAACGACGTGATCGCCGACATGCACCGCACCTTGCTGGAGCGCCTTTGGCGTGCCCGCTATCTGGCCGCCCGCCGCCGCCGCAACCGCGCACGGGTGGTCCTGCAGCACGGAGCGATTCTGGATGCGCTGAAAGCCCGCGACCGGGTCGCGGCGCTGGAAGCCATCGAGGCCCATTTGGGCCATCTGGAACACGATATCCGCGAGGTTATCGAACAAGAAGCCGAGGCGAATATGGTCTCGGGGACATCATAGGAGAGAGTGATGAAATTATTGCGTTTTGGCCCTGCTGGCGAGGAGAAGCCGGGCATTCTGGACAGCGACGGCAACGTGCGTGACCTGAGCGGCAAGGTTGCCGATTTCGCAGGTCAGGGCGTGTCGCTGGCCGCATTGGACGCAATCCGTGCGATTGATGTGAATAGCCTTCCCGTGGTGGAAAACCCCGGCCGGATCGGCTCTTGCGTGGCGTCGGTGCCGAATTTCTTCTGCATCGGCCTGAACTACGCCAAGCACGCCGCCGAAACCGGCGCCGAGCCGCCGAAAGAGCCGATTATCTTTAACAAAGCCACCAGCGCCCTGTCGGGCCCCTTCGACAATGTGG
>JAYZYX010000258.1:0-4787 GCA_036139795.1 Pseudomonadota bacterium
CGGGCGGCGATGTTGTGGGCCTCATCTAGAAACAGGCTGCCCGCTTGGGTCAGTTCCACACCGCGCGGGGTGCGGATAAACAATTGCGCCCCAAGGTTTTCCTCGAGGCTCTGTATTTGCCGTGTGATGGGAGGCTGGCTGACATGCAGCCGCTCGGCCGCGCGGCCAAAGTGCAGTTCTTCGGCGACGGCGATGAAATAACGAAGCTGGCGGAGGTTCAGGTTTGCGGCACTCATGGGTCCTACACTGCGATCAGGCGCGCCGCCATGCAAGCGGCGCGCGGTCGCATCAGAGCTTGATACAAAGATTGCTGCGCTCGGTGTAGAATTCCAGCGAATGAACGCCGCCTTCGCGCCCGATGCCCGAAGATTTGGAACCCCCGAAGGACGTGCGCAAATCCCGCAGGAACCAAGAGTTCACCCAGATCAGCCCCGCCTCGATCTGCCCGCCGACGCGGTGGGCGCGTGACAGGTTCTCGGTCAGGATGGTGGCTGACAGGCCGTACCGCGTGTCATTGGCCATTTTGATCACTTCTTCTTCGGTGTCGAAGGGGGTGACGTGACAGCAGGGGCCAAAGATTTCCTCTTTCACGATGGCGCTGTCTTCGGGCAGGCCGGTCCATATGGTGGGGTCCACAAAGAACCCGCCCTGACGCGCATCGTCGAATTCCGGCACACCGCCGCCAGTGATCACAGTCGCGCCTAATTCGCGGGCCTTGGCGTAATAGCCTAGAACCTTCTGGCGATGCTCGTCCGAGATCAGCGGGCCGATGGTCGCCCCTGGGGTTTCGGGCCCGCCTTGCTTCAAGCCTTCCGCCCCCGCTTTCAGGCGGCTGACGTATTCGTCAAAGACGGGGCGCTGCACATAGACACGCTCTGTCCCCAGACAAACCTGACCGGTGTTGGCAAAAACCGAGCGCATGGTGACCTCAATCGCCTTATCCATATCGGCATCGGCAAAGATGATCGCGGGGTTCTTGCCGCCAAGCTCAAAGGACACATCGCGCAAGCCCACGGCGGCTTGCTTCATGATCGCCTCGCCGGTGCGGGTCTCGCCGGTAAAAGTGATGCCGTTCACTTTGGGGTGCTGGGTCAGCAGCTCGCCCGCCGAGGCAGGACCGAAGCCGTGGATCACGTTGTAAACGCCCTTGGGGATGCCGACGAAGTTCATCACCTCACCCAGCAGGGTTGCGGTGGCGGGGCTTTCCTCGGACGGTTTGACGACCACGGTATTGCCGCAGGCCAGTGCGGGGCCGACCTTCCACGTCATCAGAAGGAACGGTGCGTTCCACGGGGAAATCACCCCGATCACGCCCTTGGGACGGTGCAGTTCAAGGTTCGCCGCGCCGGTGCCATCGGGGGTGTCCATCTCGTAAAACTCGCCACCCGTGTGCTTCAGCATCTCGGCAAAGATGCGGAAGTTGGCCGCGCCGCGGGGGATTTCCACCTTTTCCGCGAAATGGCGGGTGTGGCCGGTGTCGGCGACCTCGGCCTCGATGAAATCAGGGGTGCGTGCGTGGATGGCATTGGCCAGTTCCATCAGCAGATCGCAGCGCATGGCCTTGGGCATCTTGCCCCATTCGCCTTTCAGTGCATTGGTGGCGGCGTTTACGGCCAGATCCACGTCTTCGGCCAACGCCTCATGCACGGTAGCGATCTTTTCCCCCGTCGAGGGCGAAAACTTGTCGAACACCCGACCCGAGCGCGCATCCACATAGGCGCCATCGATAAACAGCTGATGGGTTTTCATGAAAATCTCCCCTCCCGAAACCACTTAGGCGGGAATGTAGGGAATGCCTCCGATACGCTCCAATGCTTTTAGAGGGGTGCGGCGATACGTTTTCGGTATCGCGTGCCGATGCAAAACCCGTATCAAAGGCGGTCTTTCAAAGTATTGGAGCGTATCACGCCGCCCCTCTAGCCTTGCTCCAAAAGGGACCTTGCACGTTTTGCGAGTGGAGGAGCAATGCTGGACCAATCAAGAACCGATGCCTTGGGGGATGCGCTTTATGATGCGTTGACCTCGGGCAAACCCACCCCGAAAATCAGTGCGTTAGAGCCGGACAGCGATATTGAGGACGCCTATCGCATTCAGCTGCGGATGCTGCAGCGCCGTCTGGACGCGGGCGACGCGGTGATCGGCAAGAAGATCGGCCTGACCAGTCGCGCCATTCAGGATGCCTTGGGGGTGTATCAGCCGGATTTCGGGCAGGTCACGCAGGCGATGCTGTTTCAGGATGGCGCGACCATTGATCTGGGCACCTTGATGCAGCCGCGTCTGGAAGGCGAGCTGGCCTTCCGCCTGAAGTCCGACCTGATGGGGCCGGGGGTGACGGTGACCGATGTGATCCGTGCGACCGACTATGTGACCCCGTGCTTTGAGATCGTAGATACCCGCTTTGACGACTGGCAGATCAAGATTCAGGACACGGTGGCGGACAATGCCTCTTGCGGGGTGTTCGTGTTGGGCAGTGCGCAGGCCGATCCCCGCGATCTGGACCTGAGCCTCGCGGGCATGGTGCTGGAAAAGAACGGCGAGGTGATCGCCACGGGGGCAGGGGCCGCGGTTCAGGGTTCGCCCGTGATGGCGGTGGCTTGGCTGGCGAACACCCTTGGCAAGCTGGGGATCGGCCTGAAGGCGGGCGAGATTATCCTGTCCGGTGCGCAGGCACCGCTGATGACGGTGGCCGATGGCGACCACTTCACCTGCGAGATTGCAGGCGTCGGCAAATGCGAAATGCGTTTCAAAGGAAAGGCACAGGTATGAGCTTTGACACCCCGAAAGCCCTGAGTGATATCGCGATCGAACGGCTGGCCGAGCGTGTAGAAACCGCGCAGCGCTACGCTACCCCGATCCACAAACTGACCGAGGATTACCCCGATCTGACCGTGGCCGAGGGCTACCGCGTCCAGACCGCCCTGCGCCGCAGCCTTGAGGGGCGCGGTCAGCGGGTGATCGGCTGGAAGGCGGGACTGACCTCAAAGCCCAAGATGGCGCAGATGGGGGTCTCGACCCCCGCAATCGGGTTTCTGACCGACGCTATGGAGCGTCCTGCCAACAGCGCGATCAGCGTCAGTGATCTGATCCACCCACGGGTCGAGGCCGAGATCGCCTTTGTCACCAAGACCGAACTGTCGGGCAAGATCACTGCGGCAGACGTTATGGCCGCCACAGATTATGTCCAGCCCGCGCTCGAGGTGATCGACAGCCGCTTTTCAGGCTTCAAATTCGATCTGGAAAGCGTGATCGCCGACAATAGCTCGTCCGCAAGATATGTGCCGGGGGGCCGGATGGTCCGTCCCGACGCGCTGGACCTGCGCACGGTTGGCGTGGTCATGGAACATAACGGCCAGATCGCGCAGATCGGCGCGGGGGCCGAGGTTCTGGGCCACCCCGCTGAGGCCATCGCTATGCTGGTCGGCGTGTTGGACGACATTGGGGAAACCTTGCCCGCTGGCAGCTTTGTCATGGCGGGGGCGATCACAGCGGCCATCCCCGTGAAGGCGGGCGACACCATCACCGCAAGATTTTACGAAATGGGCTCGATCACGGTGACCTTCACCGACTGATCGCCTGATTGGGAGGAAGATAATATGAGCAAGATCAGATGCGCTCTGATCGGGTCGGGAAATATTGGCACCGACCTGATGTATAAACTGCTGCGGTCCGATGTGCTGGAGCCGGTCTGGATGGTCGGCATTGATCCCGCGTCCGAAGGGCTGAAACGCGCCGCCGAAAACGGGCTGAAAACCACCGCCGCCGGTGTGGATGGCTTGCTGCCACATGTCGAGGCGGACGGGGTGCAGATCGCTTTTGATGCGACCTCGGCCTATGTGCACGCGGAAAACAGCCGCAAGTTGAATGATCTGGGCGTGCTGATGGTGGACCTGACGCCTGCCGCGATCGGGCCGCTGTGTGTTCCGCCGGTGAACCTGAACGATCTGGCTGGCGACCGGCCGATGAACGTCAACATGATCTCTTGCGCGGGGCAGGCAACGATCCCGATGGTCGCCGCTGTAAGCTCGGTCCAGCCGGTGGTTTACGCGGAAATCATCGCGTCGCTGTCCAGCAAATCGGTTGGGCCGGGGACGCGGGCGAATTTGGACGAATTCACCTACACCACCACGAACGCTTTGGAGAAACTGGGCGGTGCGAAGAAAGGCAAGGCTTTGGCGATCATCAACCCCGCCGAGCCGCCCCTGATCATGCGAAACACGGTTTATTGTGAGGTTGAGGGCGAACCGGATCAAGCCGCCATCACTGCCTCGGTCAAGGCGATGATCACAGAGGTTCAACGTTATGTTCCCGGATACAAGCTGGTGAACGGCCCTGATTTCGACGGCAACCGCGTGGCGATCTTCCTTGAGGTCGCGGGGCTTGGGGATTTTCTGCCCACCTATGCGGGCAACCTTGATGTGATGACCGCCGCCGCCGCCCGCACCGCCGAGATGTTCGCGGAAAGGATGCTGGACGGATCGATGACGCTGCCGAAACCGGAGATGGCCCAATGACCAAAAGTCCGATGGACGGCATGACCGTCAAACTGCACGACATGTCCCTGCGCGACGGGATGCATGCCAAGCGTGAACAAATCCCTGTGGAGATGATGGTGAAAATCGCCAAAGGTCTGGATCAGGCGGGCGTGCCCTATCTGCAGGTGACCCACGGTGCGGGCCTTGGGGGGAACTCTATCCAGCATGGGCGGGCACTGCATTCGAACGCCGAGTATATTTCTTCGGTGGCCGATGTGGTGCAGGACGCTGTGATTTCGGTCCTGCTGATCCCTG
>JAYZYX010000259.1:0-6899 GCA_036139795.1 Pseudomonadota bacterium
CTATATGCTGGCGCTGACCGCTGCGATGATCTCGCACCACGGTGAGGAATACACCACCACTTGGCTGGAAGGCATCAAGGCGAACCTTGCCCGCAAACCCGAAGGCAACGACCGCGCACAGGTCAAAGCGATCTGGGCCGGCCAGTGTGACATCAGCCTTGGCAACACCTACTACATGGGCCAGATGCTGGGTGATGCCGAGCAGACCGAATGGGCCAACAGCGTGCGCCTGATCTTCCCCGAGTTTGAGGACGGCGGCACCCATGTGAACATCTCGGGCGTTGTGATGACCAAAGCCGCGCCGAACCACGACAACGCGATCAAGCTGATGGAATTCCTTGCCTCGCCCGCCGCGCAGGAAATCTACGCCGAAGTGAACAGCGAATACCCGATCGCCAATGGCTCGACCCCCAGTGAACTGGTGGCAAGCTGGGGCAGCTTTACCGCAGATAACGTGGACCTGATGGATCTGGCCCGCCTGCGCGATGACGCCCTGCGCCTGACTGAACAAGTGGACTACGACGGCTGATCGCCGCGGACACCGCACCCAAACTGATCCAAAACAAAACGCCCCGCAGATCACTGCGGGGCGTTTCTTATCCCGTAAGGATTTCAGGTAAGTCTACGGGATTATGCCGCTTTAATGTCCAGCTTGACCAGTGTCTGGTTCAGCAAGATGTAGGCGATTTCACCGAAAGTCACGGGGCCAGTGAAGGTGCCGGTCGATTTGCCTTCCAGCTCGCCGTAGAGATAGTTCAGAATACAGTTGCACGAATACTGGCCGTCACCTGCATCGGTCAGGTTTGCCGCGAAGGTGCCAGCGTAGTCCGCCACGGGCGACGCCATCTGGTATTCAACACCGGGAACGACGGGCGCGTAGAAGGCCACTTCGCCCGCATCGGTGTCCACCGCCTGTACCGACACGTTGACCAGCGCACCAGCGTAGTTGGCAACCAGCGGCAGGCGGGTATCGATGTTGTTCTCGGTCAGGTACTGGGCCAGATTGACGGTCTCGCCGTTCACAGAGACGTTCTTGGCCGAGAAGCCGCCTTCGGGGAAGGTGAAGGTGGTCTTGGCGTCATTGCCCTGGCTGAAGATGTTGACGATGTCGGTCGAGACCGAAGCGCCTTCAGGCAGCGATACGTGCAGTGCCACAGCCCCATCTTCGTGGCCGGTACCGGTGGCACCGTCAAAGACCATCGGCTTTGCCTTGCCCAGATCATCCAGATGGATGCCCGAAATCCAGCCGACCAGCGGCTGCGCAAACAGGTCATTGTACATGGGTGCTTCCAGCGCGAAAGTGGTGTGCGCGCCGCTGAATGCGGGGATCAGCAGCACGGTGAAACCGCCGCGCTTGTAGCCGTCCGAAATGGCCTTCAGGCGATCCGCGCCGTAGTAGGCGGGGGTGGCCGAGGCAACACCTTCGAAGGTGGTGCAGAAAACCTTGTCGCGGACAACAGCGCCGCCAGCGTCAGTCACGAAATAGACCGACGTGCCGCCAATCCAGTTTCCTTTGGGCAGCTGTGCCAGCAGAGGGGCATCGCCTGCAATCGACATGATCGCGCCGGCTTCGATACGGGCAGCGGCTTCAGCAACGGTAAGCAGTTCGTTTTTCATCGGGATATTCCTTACCTACTCAGAGATTGGCCAGATCGTTGGCGGCGTAATCATTTTCGGACGCGAACTTTACCAGTTCAGCGGCCTTCTCGCCCAAACTATCGGGGGCGCCTTTGACTTCGTTGCGCAGTCGGCCAATCAGAATACGCGTTGCCAGCGATGCCTTGGAAAGGTCGCTGCTGCTGAGCAGAACCTGCTCGCATTGGGTGGTGGAAATAGCTGACATTGTACCCTCGCTCTTCTTTGCCATCCTACGTGAAGACATCTCAAGTCTTGCACATGACTAGCCTGACAAGGCAGCGAGGGTCCCGTTCCCCGATGTATCGGAGTCACAGTAAATCGGATGGACGACCGCCCAACCGACACCTTTCGGATAGGTCAAAGACCGTTCTGGACAATCTCTTCGGAGAGCTTTGCCAGTGCCGCGCTACGTGCGCGGGCGATGTCAGCAGGGCTGCCGGTACCGCCGATTGTCTCGGTGATCCGGAACAGACGCGCCCGATCCCGGCCCCGCCCTTCGCTGTCCACGACAAAGTACTGACCGGCCATCAGCAGAGTCCCGTCCGCCTGAGCCAGCAGATCGCTGAAGCGGATATCCACGCGGCCTGCGGGATAGGCGTCAAAGGGCCACGGCTCGGGCGCGACGGTTGCGCCGGTGATCTGGGTCAACTGGCGGGCCAGCGCCATGGTCAGCGACCGCGCCGGATCATCGGCCCACAGAAGACTATCGTTGGCGGTGATGGTGCCATCAGCGTTCTGGGTGGCGACAGTCTCTTCGCCCGCATAGGTGGGCAGGCTGACCAGACGCACCTCAAGCGAGGGGTAGCTGGAGCTGGCGCGCACCTCACTGGGAACCTCCGGCACGGACAGACGCACATCAGAGCTACAGGCCCCCAGCGTCATCACTGGGGCGATCAGGGCGGCAATTGCAAAAGAGGTCTTCATATCATCTTCCCAAAATCAACGAGTTCGGACGGCGTTCGATGGTGCTGGCCAGACCATCCAAGGCACGGGCAGCTTCGGTCACGGCCCGCAAGGCCGTGCGCACATCACGGTTCACGGCCGAGTTGCCGTCATAGTCACCCAGCAGGCTCTGCGCCTTGGCCACCAGCCCGTTCACACGGCCAACCAGCGCCGGCAGTTCTTGCGAGGCATCAGCGATCCGGTCTGCCGCATTGCTGGCGGACTGGAGCGTACGGTTCACATTCTCAACCGTACCGCCATTGCGCAACTCTTCCAGCACAAGCGCCAGTTCGCTCAGGGCGGCGCTCATGTCGGTGGGCAGGTTGCGGGCCTGCGGCGTGTCGATCAGCGCCTCGGTCGCTTGGATCAGACCGGATAGGTCGTCAGACAGGCGTTCCACCGGAATGGTATTCAGCTTGGCCACGACAGCGTTCGCCTGATCCAGCAGTTCCGGCACCCCATCAATGGCGGTTTTGGCAGAGGCCGCTGTTTCATCCAGCGTCTGGATAGTGCTGGTCAGATGGGCCACCAGTTCGTTTTCATTGATCGCGGCAAGGGTCTTGTTCAACTCGGACGCCGTGCCGGTCAGCTCGGTCATCAGGGTGGACAGCTGATCAGGCACCTGCTGCACCTTCTCCGAGCCAACGATCCCGCGGATATCGCCCAAAAGGCCGCGCAGGTCTTGGGGCGTGCCGCGCACGTCTTCGCTGCTAACCAATGAGGTGGCGCTGTTCAGGAAATCGATCCCGCTTTGCAGCAACTCTTCAATGGGCAGGTTGTTCACGCGGTTAAAGACAGATTCAGCGGTGGCCGCCACGTCGGTCAACTCGGCCGGTGCTGTCGGGAAGACCGGAAACGGCACGCCGTTCATGTCCAGCTCGGCAGCGGGTGCATCTTCTAATGTGACCAGATCCACCTTCAGACCGCCAGTCAGCAGCGAGGCATTGGTCAGTCGCGCGCGCATCCCGCCTGCCACAGCTTGCTGCAGATATTGCATCACATCCAGCCCCTGAGCATCATCTTCCGTGGACAGGCCCAGACGTTCGGGCTGCAGGGCCATCGTGGCCAACAGGCGCACTTGTGAATCGCCGAAACGTTCGGGGTCCACAAGGCCGGTCAGGTTCGTGATCCGCCCTACCTTGAGGCCCGCCAGTTCCACCGGTGCATCAGGGCGCAGACCCGCGACGTTGGTGTCAAAGATCAGCGTCATGTCAATCGACGGCCCTTCAGCGCGGGCAAAGAGGCTGGCGCGGGCGTCTTCTTCAGTATCGTACAGCTCGAACACATCGCCATCCTCGGCGGGGAAACCGCCAGAGGCAGCCGTGTCGAAGGTGATCCCCCCTGCCAGCAGCGACGAGATGGTCGCAAAATCCACCGAGGCCCCGTTCGGCCCGAAGCTTAGCGAAAAGCCCGAGGTGTTCCAGAATCGCGTGGTCGAGGTAATCCGCCGGTCGTAAGGCGCATAGATGACCGCATCGGCTAGCACGGTGTTCCCGTCCTCGGCGATGCGTGCGGGGCCGATCTCGCCGACCTCAACGCCTTTGTAAAGGATCGGCGCATCGCCGGTGATCCCTTCGTCACCAACGCCGCGCAGGGTGATCTCTAGACCCTTTTGGCCGGGACTCAGCAAGGGCGCGGTATCGCGGCCCTCAAAGCTGTCTTGCGGCGTGCCCGGCTGGCTATCCCATTCGCCTTCCAGATAGACACCGGACAGAACCGTATCCAGACCGGTAACGCCACGGGCCGAGACCTCGGGGCGGACGACCCAGAACACTGCATCCTCGTCCACGTAATCCACCACGCGGTTGTCGATGCGCACACCGACGGCCACATGTAGCATATCGTCCTGCAAACGAACGCTTTCCACCACGCCCACGGTCACATCGCGGAACTTCAGTTCCGTTTCGGACACGCGGATACCGGCGGCGTCTTCAAAGATAATCTCGATCAACGCGCCACGGTCACGCCAGTGCTGCCATGCAATCGCCAAAGCGATCAGCAGCGCGCCCAAGGGCACCAGCCAGACAATCGACACGCGTTCCAGAATGCTACGTCCGGTGCTTTCTACCAGAATCTCGTCGGGAGTGTTTTCGGGCTCGCTCACGGGCGCTCCTTCTTTTGTAGGTCGGCGTCAGGGACATCGTTCTGGACGTCATCGCCCAGAGTGTCCCAGATCAGACGCGAGTCAAAGGACTGGGCCGCCAGCATCGTAAAGATCACCGACAGCGCAAATGTCAGGGCCGCAGGGCCGGGCGAAATACTGGCTGCCACGTTTAGCTGCACAAGGGCCGAGAGGATCGCAACAACAAAGACGTCGATCATCGACCATCGGCCAATATATTCCACCAGTTCATAGAGGTGCTGACGGCGGCCGGGGGACATCTTGCCCACCCCGCGCACTGACAACGCCAGATAGGCGACGGCAGCGAATTTGGCGATCGGAATGCCAACCGAGGCAATCAGGATGATCACCGCTACGCCGTAATCGCCGTGATGCATCAGGGCGATGGCACCGGCAACGATGGTATCTTCGCTGGTGTGCACCAAGGTACGGGTACGAAGCATCGGTTCCAGGTTGGCGGGGATGTAGCACATCACGCCCACCAGCCACCACGCCCACACCTTCTGAAGCGAACGCATATCCCGCGAGCGCAACTTGTGGCCGCAGCGCGTGCAGGGTTGGCCTTCATCCGACAGAGGAAAGACAGCGCCGCAACGTTCGCACGCCAGATGGCCCGCAGAGCGCGCCGAGATTGCATGGTGCGAATGGGTCATTTGCGGCGCTCCAGCGCGTTCCAGATCGACCAGCGGCACATCATGTTGTCTTGCAGCAGAACCACCACGACCAGCACACACATCATCCAGAAGGCCGAGCCCAGATGCACCTGCGCAAGGGCCGAAACCTTGACCAAGGCGACACCGCATCCCAGCACGAAAATCTCGGCCATGGACCATGGCTTCAGTGCCTCAAACAGGCGAAAGGCCCGTCGTGAGGCAGGCAGCGGTTTGCGGTCAAAGGCCATCGGGGCCAGCACATAGATCGACAGCAGCATCCGCAGCATGGGCACCACAACGATCAGCGCCCCTACCGCCAAAGACAGCACAAACAGCGGGCCGGTCGCAAAGGCCAGAACCGCATCCATCAGGGATGTCGCATTTGAAAAGCCCGCGCGACTGATCTGTAGGAAGGGCAAAAAGAGGGCCGCGATAACAAGGATCAGGTTCGTCACCGACAGGGCCACAATGCGGATCATCGCATGGGCCCGCGGCGCGATCAGCACCGTATGGCAGCGTTTGCAGACGGCACGCTCGCCGAACTCGGGCATCCGAACGCGGTACAGCGCATCGCAATGGGGGCAAACAATCATCTGCCCATTGGTCGCGTTCTCTATCACTCGGACAATCCCTTTAGATGCAATTCTGCATGTGCATCATACCTAATCATTAAACAAATCGAAACAAGCGATCCGTCGCATCCTTGCCGTAAAGAAAAGGGGGCCGCTGCGAACAGCGACCCCAGTTTCACGGGTCCGACTCGTATAGTTGGGACTGCCCGATTATTTTCATGCCTGCGTCCGGACCCGTGTTCAGGGCGAGCGCACCCGCCCCAGACCTCAGTGTAATTTGGGCTGATCCGCGTGACGCTTCAGCGTCACCTCCAGATCACTCGACCCAAGTTTCAACTCTACAATCTCGTAGGCGCGAAGCGCCCTGCCCTCTGCCAGCACGGTCAGGCATCCCGCACCTTCGAAAGCCTCGTTAACAAGCCAGCTGTTGTATTGGCGCGGGAATTGCGCCGTCAGCCCGCCTACCCCCCGGCGCACCTCTTTGGGCGCGACAAGGTCATTATTCAAAAGGAACTGCATCGATGTCCCCGCTCGATCCTTAGCTGCAGCCGCTTGTGGCGCCACAGGTGTTGCATTTCATGCAGGTTCCGTTGCGGACCAAGGTGTAGTTGCCACAGTCACCACAGGCCTCGCCTTCATATCCCTGCATCTTCGCCTTCTGACGGGCGTCGATTTTTGTAACTGGCTGAGTCGATTCCTTCGACGTGACCAGAGTTGCTAGGGATTCCCCAGAGTCCAATTTGGAGTCAACGGATTCGCTGTGGATATGTTGCCCGCCACGCAAAACAACCAGATCTGCGGGCACACGTTTACGGAGATACCCCGAAGAACTGATCTGCTTCAGCACTTCCAACGGGTCCTGAGCACGGCTTTCGGGGACCTCTTTGAAGTTCCGTTTGCCTTCCTCTTCCCCGCGGCCCAGATCGTCAAAGCTGGCGCCCTGAGGCTTGATGTGTGCCAGATCGGTCCGGT
>JAYZYX010000260.1:0-12835 GCA_036139795.1 Pseudomonadota bacterium
AAGATCGGGCGCCACATAAAGTACCAAGGCCAACGTTGCGCCACCGGTTGCCATGATCCATGCGCCAGCCGCGAAGCCTTGCGCCAGTGTCAAACGGCCATCGCCCCGTTGGTTCGCGGGCCAGCCACCATCACGGCCCGACAGCACCTGTAGCACGGCGCGGGTCTGGTACATCAGCATGATCGGTGCCAGCAGCGAGGACAGCAGGATTTCCGTCAGAACCGAAAAGAAGGCCCGTTTCACGCCACCAAAACCCTGTGCGCGGCCCACATAGCCAGCCTCGGCCAGAATGGCGAACTTCGGGAAGATCAGCAGACCCACGATGCCAAGCGCAAGCGCGGTAATCTCTTTGGTCCGGTCGTCGGGGAAGACGGGGAACAGCTGGTAGGGCTCGGGGAAGTAGTTGGGCAGCGGGGCCATCACGGTCGCCACGAAAGAGGTGACCAGAAAGGCCGCCCAAACCAGCGAGACCAGATAAGAGAAGATGCCCTGAACAAAGACAAATCGGCTCCAACCGGGCATTCCGGGGGCCATGAGCAGGCGGCTGTGTTGCAGGTTGCCCTGACACCAGCGTCGATCGCGGCGGGCGTAGGCCAGAATATTTTCGGGGCCTTCTTCAAAGCTGCCGTCGATGGTTTCGTCAACTTCGACCTTCCAGCCAGCACGAGCCAGAAGGGCGGCCTCGACGTAGTCATGGCTCAGGATATGGCCGCCAAAGGGTGGCGGGCCGGACAGTTCGGGCAGGCCGCAGCTTTCGGTGAAGGCGCGGACGCGGACAATCGCGTTATGGCCCCAGAACGGACCGGTCGAGCCCTGCATGCGGGCAAGGCCACGGCTGAAAACGGGGCTGTGAAAGCTGGCGGCGAATTGCATTGCGCGGCCAAAGAAGGACTGGCCCTGAATGATGCGGGGTAGGGTTTGTAGCAGGCCGATGTCTTTATCGGCCTCCATCCGCGCGATCATAATGCGGATGGTGCTGCCTTCCATCAGGCTGTCCGCGTCCAGAATGACGGCGAACTCATAGGCGCCGCCAGAGGTGCGGAAGAACTCTTCGATGTTGCCAGCCTTACGGCCACGGTTGTCCGAACGGCGGCGGTAAAAGATGCGGCCCTTGCCGTTGGTCTCTTTCAGAAGACGCAGGTAGGTGGCGCGCTCTAGCGCGGCGTTCTCTTCGTTGCGGGTATCAGAAAGGATCGCGATGTCCGCCGTCACACCTGCAGCACGGATCGACGCATCCATCGCCGCAATGCGGGCGAAGGTCGTGACCGGATCTTCGTTACAGATCGGCACCAAGACAACAGTCGGGCTATGGGGTGTCGGCAGGGCGGGCCGTTTGGGGGCCGAAAGGCGCGGTGTCAGACCCAACAAGGCCTGCGCCGCGCCCCAAGACAGCCATGCGGTCGTGATCAGGATCAGTGCCGCGCGGACGATGTCCCAGAAATCCACCCCGTCCTGAATGGTTGCATCCACCATAAGCCCGGATGCACCGAAAGCCGCAGCAAGAGCGAAAGAAATACACAGGATACGAAGAGCATAAGTGCCAATCGAGGCACGGGGCAGGGTTTTCATGGTCTAGGGTCAGGCCCACTCACGGGGCATCAGGAAACGCAGGAAGGCAGGCAGTTCGCGCACGCGCGGGGCTGCCTCCAGAATCTGCATAGGCATGTCCATCGGAGCCACGGGCGGCGCCCATGTGGCTTCGGTTTGGGGGTCAAAATCAGTCATTGCCTGAGTTCCGAGAGAATCCAACATTACTCGACCATCCATTGATACAACCATGTCTCGGTCAGTACGCGATCGTACCCTTCGACATTTGCCTTCAGCTCGATCACCGAGCCCGTTTCGCCCTTCACCTCGATCACAAGGCGCCACATGTCGGTGCCGCTGATCTTGCTAAGGACAGTTTCCGCGATCTCGCCACGGGTGGCGGTGACCATTGCTTCAACGTCTGCATCGTCGGGAAGTTCCGACAGAAGGCCGCCGCGGAAGTCGATTACGAATTTCTGACGGCCATTGGTGCCTTCGACGCCCGAAACGCCGCCAGCGCCCAGACGGGTACGCAGGATGCGGGCACGGTCGGTGCTGCCGTCGCCTTCAGGGGTCATGCCCCAGCGCAGGCGGTAAGACAGTTCGATCGCATCACCGGCGGTGGCGCTTTTCTCGGGGATCCAGAAGGCAACGATGTTGTCGTTGGTTTCCAGATCCGACGGGATTTCCACCAGACGTACGGTGCCTTTGCCCCAATCGCCAATAGGTTCGACCACCAGCGAGGGACGCTTTTCGTAATGGGCTTGCGCGTCCAGATAGTAGTCAAAATCGCGGTTGCGCTGAACCAGACCAAAGGATCTGGGGTTCTCGGCACCGAAATAGCTGCTGGCCAGACGGGGCGGGTTGTTCAGCGGACGATAGAAGGTCTCGCCGCCGCGGGTATTCATCACCAGCGCTTCGCTGTCATGCACAGCCGAGCGGTAGTCATGGAAGTTGCCCATGTCGTTGCCCGCAAAGAGGTACATCGATGTCAACGGCGCGATGCCAAGCTGCTCGACATCGTCGCGCAGGAATAGGCGTGTGGTAACCTCGACAATGGTTTCTTTGCCGGGGGTGATAATGAAACGGTACGCGCCGGTGACCGATTTGCTTTCCAGAGCCGCGTAAACGGTGGCGCTGGCGGCACCGGGGGCGGGACGCTCCAACCAGAAGGCCGAGAAGCGCGGGAATTCTTCGGCGCGGCTTTGACCGGTGTTCACTGCAAGGCCACGGGCCGACAGGCCATAGCCGTTGCCCTGACCCAGCGCACGGAAGTAGCTGGCTCCAAGGAAAACGATCAGCTCGTCAAAGATATCGGCGCGGTTCAACTGGTTGCCAAGACGGAAACCGGCGACGCCGGGCATTTCCGCGTTGGCAGGCACTTTGTCCGCCAGACCGCCGGAATATTCGAAGTCCGTGGTCGAGAACGCCATGGGACGGGATTCGCCGTTCACCACTTCGTTCACATGCACAGGTTGTTTGAACAGCCATCCCAGATGGAAGGCCTGCACACGGAAGGCGCTGTCTTCCTGCCAACGGGACCGACCGGGTTTGAAGCGGATACGGTTGTAGTCGTCGTAGTGCAGGTCGGTCAGAAAGCCCTCGATTGTTTCGGGCGCGGGTTCGGGCTGCTGTGCAGCCACGCGCATATCTTCGGTGAGCTTTTCAAAACTAAAGGGCGTACCGACGGGTTCTTCGGCGGCTGCCGGTTGGTTGGATAGCAATGCGGATACGGCCACAGAAGCGCCAAGCGCGGCCAGAAAATGGCGGCGATCAAGGCGGGTATTCATGCTGGGAACCGCAAGGGCTGTCTTAGAATTTTGCAAGTGCTACTCCGGTAAATCACAGGCGATGTGACATCGTTAATCTTTGCGTCATCGTCGCCGCAGGCAAGCCCCGTATCACACGCTGCACGGCAGAAACCGCCCCCTTGCGCGCGAAGATGAATTTAGTGGCAGATAGCAGCGGTTTCCGGATTGGAAAAGAGCGATATGCGGTAAAAAGGTCGCTGTAACATCCTTATTATGCAGGTGAAATGAGGGATTCGGCCCAAGGTGCGTATGGAAGCTCAAGGAAAGTGTGTGCTTGCCTAACAGGTAAACGTTTTCGCGGGGTCAAACGTGCTGCACTGCAGTAACCATCATGTGATTTGTGGGTTACAAGTGGCGGGAATTCGCTGTGCGCGATTGGTGTATTTGGGCAGCTTTTCGCTTTAGCTGTGCGTTCTGGACCCTTGAGGCCATAGGGAACACGCGCCTTTGCGAGGGACTGTTTGCCGGATTGCAGGATTCGATTCGTGCTGTTGTCGGGGCGAAATGGACCTTTCAACTGGAGTGACCAGTTGGCTACTGCAAATAATCCATATCAAAAGTGCAAAATTGCAGGGGTGTCGTGCAGATTTAGAAACAATCAAGACAAGAGGTTTCAAGGGCAGGTCGGAGTTGTTGACAGAGCGCCGGATGCGGCCGCAGGCTTTGCCCATCTTTCTAGGAGAACTGATTTGAGCCAACAGACCCTTTATGGGCATCCCGATTCCGGTCACGCCTGCAAGGTCGCCTTGGGGTTGCGACTGGCGAAGTTGCCCCATGATACTGTTTCTGTGGATATCTGGGCTGCGCCGGAAACCCGTCCAGCCGATTTTCTGGCCGCTAGCCCGCTGGCCGAAGTGCCGCTGCTGATGATCGACGGCGTGCCGCATGTACAGTCAGGTGCCATCCTGCTGGCGATTGCCTCCAAGTATAAGGTTCTGGGTGGCCAGACCGAGGCCGGACTGACCCGCATGCGCGAACTGCTGATGTGGGAGGCCAACCGGATCGGCATGTGTCTGCCTCAGTTAAAAGAGGCCAAGCGCGTCAACGGAGAAGGGTTTCCTGACGGGGCAATTGAATGGCTGACCCGCCGGTTTGAGGTGGACAGCCGGAACTTTGCCCGCTGGCTGGGGGACGCGCCGTTCTTTCATGGCGACGAGCCGGGCGTCGGCGACTGTGCGATCTGGGGCTATACTCAATGGGTAAAAGAGGCGGGGATGACCCCGACCGATACCATGAGCGCATGGCTGGAGCGGATGCGCGAATTGCCCGTGGACACCGATCCCAAAATGCTATTCCCGCAAAGCTGAAACAAGACCACAGCGCCGCCGGTTTGCGGTGGCGCTGACATCATCGAATTCGGGTAAAAGGTGGAGGCGAGTACCGGAATCGAACCGGTGTACACGGATTTGCAATCCGCTGCGTCACCACTCCGCCAACTCGCCGCCGTGGTGTGGTTCGCGCTGATTAGCCTATCGCGTGTGGGGCTGCAAGACCTCTTCTGACAGCAAAGTGCCAAGGAAGCGTTGCCGCGCCTTTTCTTCTGTGGCAAGACACTACCAACCCCACTGAACGAAAGAGTTTAGTCATGACTGATTTCGCCGCGCGCCGCACTATGATGGTGGACACTCAGGTCCGCCCCTCCGATGTCACCAAGTTCAACGTCATCGAGGCGTTGCTGGCGATCCCCCGCGAAGTCTACCTGCCCGAGTCGATGCAAGAGGTCGCCTATGTCGGCGAAAACATCGAACTGTCTGGTGGCCGCGTGGTGCTGGAAGCCCGTACTCTGGGCAAGATGCTGGATGCGCTGGATATCCAGCCTAATGAAATGGTTCTGGATCTGGGCTGTGCCTATGGCTACTCGGCTGCTGTGATTGCCCATCTGTGCGAAGCGGTGATCGCTGTTGAAAGCGCGGATTTCGCGAATGAAGCCGAAGCAAACCTGTCGCAGAACGGCGTGGACAACGTCGCCGTAATCGAAGGCGAACTGACCGCTGGTGCTGCAAAACACGGCCCCTATGATGTAATTGTGATCGAGGGCGCGGTTGAAGAAGTACCTGCCGCTCTGTTGGATCAGCTGAAAGAGGGTGGTCGAATCGGCTGCCTCTTCCAGGAAGATGCGCTGGGTGTCGTGCGCATCGGCTACAAAATCGATGGGCGCGTAAATTGGCGCTATTCGTTCAATGCCGGCGCATCCGTGCTGCCCGGATTCAAGAAAGAAGCCAGCTTCGCGCTCTGATTGGGCGTTCTGCTTGGTGGGTGAGAAAGCGGCCCCCATGCAGGGGCTCAGGAGAGACGATGGCTGGATTATCTATTATTTTTAAGAGTTCTGTCGCAGCACTGGCCCTTAGTGCTGTGACCGCCACCGGCGCATTTGCGGATACGCTGGGGGATGCTTTGGCAAAAGCGTATCTGAACAGTGGCCTTCTGGCGCAGAACCGTGCGCTGCTTCATGCGGCTAACGAAGACGTGGCCTCGGCGGTGGCGTCCCTGCGTCCCATTCTTTCCTACAGCGCATCGATTGATCAGCAAGACACCTATGTGGTTGCCGGTCGTCCCTCTAGCCTTGTGGACACTTCAGTCAGCCAGACCACTGCGACCATCGCGTTGACCGGCTCGTTGACGATCTACAACTTCGGTTCGGGCCGTATGGGCGTTGAAGCGGCCAAGGAAAGCGTCCTTGCCACCCGCGAGGCCCTGCGCGGCATCGAGCAAACCGTTCTGTTGAACGCGGTCAGCGCCTATATGCAGGTGCAGGCAACTGCACAGATCGTGAGCCTTCAGGAAAACAACCTGCGTGTTCTGACCGAAGAGCTGCGCGCCGCGCGTGAGCGTTTCGAAGTGGGTGAAATCACCCGCACCGACGTGGCACTGGCCGAGGCGCAGGTCGCCTCGTCGCGCAGCGATCTGGTTGCGGCACAGGGCGACCTGACCGATGCGCAGGCGTTCTACATCGCCGTCACAGGCGAGCTGTCGAACAGCATCAACCAGCCGGGGAAGGTGCCTTCGGTTACCAGCAACCTTGCCGAGGCGCTGGAAGTGGCGATGCGCAAGCACCCCGATATTATCGAGGCGCAGCACAACGTTGCGGCCTCTGAACTGAACATCAAGATCGCTCAAGCTGCGATGAAGCCCTCGGTTGATCTGACCGCTTCGGCGTCCAAATCGCGCTATCTGGCAGAAAACAACCCGTCCTATGACGAGGGTCGTGATGTGACCACCGGCTCTTTGGGGATCGAAGTCAGTGGCCCGATCTATCGCGGTGGGGCGATGGCCTCGACCGTGCGTCGGGCGCAGGCCAACCGTGATGCCAGCCGTGCCAGTCTGCACGTGGCGCAGCTGACTGTTGAACAGTCGGTCCGTACCGCCTTTGCCGCTCTGCGCGAAGCCCGCGCTGCCTCTGAAGCGGCGGACGAGCTGATCCGTGCAAACACCGTGGCCTTCCAGGGCGTGCGCGAAGAGGCCTCGCTTGGGGCGCGGACCACGCTGGACGTGCTGGACGCTGAGCAGGATCTGCTGGATGCCCGCGCGGTGAAAATCTCGGCCAATGCTCAAGAATATATTCAGGCTTACTCGCTGCTGTCAGCGATGGGCCTGCTGGACGCCGATTACCTGAAGCTGAACGTGCCCCGCTACGATGTAGAGGCACAGTATAACCTGGTGAAAAACGCGCCTCCGGCGATCAGCATTCAAGGCGATAAGCTGCAGCGGATTCTGGGTGCGACGGGAAAGAAGTAAGGTTATACTTCCGTAACTGTTGAGTGGACTGCGACCAACCGCTAGGCTGGTCGCAGTTTTTCATTCGGAGGCACTATGTCCGAAGCTAATAGAAATCTGGATATTGAAGACGTATTGTCGTCGATCCGCCGCCTTGTTTCTGAAGACGCGCGCAAGGCCGAGAATGCCGCTTTGGCCTCGGTTCAGGGGCAGGCGCCGGCGCCGGTCCCGCCCGTCAATCAGGGCGAACGGCTGGTTCTGACCCCTGCGCTGCGAATCTCTGAACCCGAAGCGGTGACAGAGCAGACAGATGACGTCGCAGAGATCACAGACGTGGATGAGGCACCCTTCACCGAGGTTGAGCCGGACGTGGCAGCTTTGGCCGAGGCCGAACAGGCGCTGGTCCTTGAGACCCCGTTTGCCGTGCCCGAAGCTGAAGCTGAAGTTGAGGCTGAAACAGAAGCAGAGGCTGACGGCGAAGTTGATGCGATTGCCGAAGACGGCATTGCCGACGAAAGTGCCTCTGAAAATATTGTTGGCGATGACATCGCCGATGAAGATGTAGCCGCTATGATCGAGGCTGTGTCGGACGCCGTGACTGATGACGCGCCCGAAGCGCCCGAAGAGAGTGAGGCTTCTGAGGCGCATGACACGGTCTCTTTGCAGCAAGCCATTCACGACCTTTCCGCTGCGGTCGATCAGGATCCGTCCGATTGGGAAGCGGAAGAGGGCGACGCGTTCGCTGAGACCTCGGTTTTGAAATCCTTGCCGTGGGCCGAATCCACTCCTGATGAGGAAATGAGCGTCCATGAAGATCGCCGCAAGGATATGGCCTCAGAGATCACTGAGGGCGTGGCAGAGGCCGTGACCGACGAAGTGGTCGATAAGGTGACCCGTCCGAATTTCGACGCCCGTAAGGCCTTTACCGTGGATGCGGTGATGGAAGGTGGGCCTGATGATGAGCCCGCAGAGGCCCCTGTGACGTCGGCAATCACAGCCGCACTGAACGAAGATGCGCTGCGCGAAGTGGTCGCGCGTTTGGTCCGCGAAGAGCTACAAGGCGAGTTGGGCGAGAGGATCACCCGAAATGTCCGCAAGCTGATCCGCCGAGAGATCAACAGGGCGCTGGCCCTGCAAGAGCTGGAATAAACCGGATCAGGGTAGGGGGGCTGCGCCCCCCTTTTTCGTGGCCGCTCTCGGGACGACTGCAAACAGATGCAGACATAGAAAAAGGGTGCGCCCCCCAGAGCGCACCCTTTTCGATGTGTTGACCTGAGGTGAGTGCTCAGGCGGCGTCGAGTTCCAGCATAGCGGCGTTGCGACGCTCGCTTTCCTCGCGGGAGAGGGCGACAGAGGTACGAACGCCTTTGGCGACGAACTCCATCAAACCGGAAACAACCCGTTCACTAGGGTCAATACCGGCGCAGGTCAGAACTTCGCGACCGTCACGGCTACGCGCCCAACGAGCGATCTGCTCGGGGCCATTGCCGTATTTTTTGTCGTCTGCGATCGCGTCATCCAGAGCCGCCAAAACAACCGCGGCGAAAAGTTTGCGTGCACGGTTGCCCTGTTCATTGCTGTAGGCCGTGCCATCAACGAAATCTTTCATGTTTCGTCCTTATTTTTTCGATCTTGTGTTTAGGGCGTGGCGCGCTTTATGACGGATTTGCGACGATTCGGGGTCCCTTATTAGGAATGCCTCCTATGCGCTGAGTGCATGGCTTATCGTCTGGTATTCCGTTCGCGTCTGCCTTTTGCCCGTACTTGCCTTGTTGTTGTCTGACGGATATAGGAACGCGCAATTCATCCTTCAACCGCTCTTCAAGGTGTCTTATGCCCAAGATCAACGGAAACGAAATCCGTCCCGGCTACGTGCTGGAACATAACGGTGGCCTGTGGAGCGCCGTCAAAGTCGATCACGTAAAGCCCGGTAAAGGCGGCGCGTTTGCTCAGGTCGAAATGAAAAACCTGCGTAACGGTTCCAAGCTGAACGAACGCTTCCGCAGCGCCGACAAAGTCGAGCGTGTGCGTCTGGAGCAGAAGGACCAGCAGTTCCTCTATGAGACCGACGGTATGCTGGTGTTCATGGACGCGGAAACCTACGACCAGATCGAACTGCCCGCTGACCTGCTGGGCGAGCGTCGCCCCTTCCTGCAGGATGGTATGACCATCGTTGTGGAATTCCACGAGGCCGAGGCCCTGAACGCGACCCTGCCCCAGAAGGTGCAGTGCAAGATCGTAGAGACCGAGCCGGTCGTCAAAGGTCAGACCGCCGCCAACAGCTTCAAGCCCGCTATTCTGGATTGTGGCGTGAAGGTCATGGTGCCCCCCTTCGTTGGTCAGGATGAAGAAATCATCGTGAACACCGAAACCTTCGAATACGTCGAACGCGCCTGATCGCTGACGCGATAAAATTCTTCGCCGAAGAATTTTAGGTTTCAAAAACTTTCTGCGAAAGTTTTTACGCCCCCACCGGAAACGGTGGGGGCCTTTTCGTTACTTCACCAGAACGATCGGCACCTTGCAGCTACGGATCATTTCGGTGGTGGTCGAGCCGATGATCATGCTGCGGATACGGGAATGGCCGTAGGCCCCCATCACCAGCAGATCAAAACCATCGTGGTCGGTCATTTCACCCAGCACGTTTTCGGGGCTGCCTTGCACGACCTTGGTTTCCGCCTTGTGGCCGCCTGCTGCCAGCGTTGCCGTGGCGTTGGCCAGATCCTGCTCCAGATCGTCGTTGCTGGTGCCCACGGTCACGATGGTGCAGTCCAGCTCTGCAAACAGGGGATCGCGGGCGACCATATCGATGGCCTTCATGGACGACACACCGCCGTCATAGGCAATCAGCACCTTCTTGGGTTCTTTGAAGGCGCGGTTCGCCACGAAGACGGGCTTTGAGGTGGCCCGGACGATCCGCTCAAGGTTCGAGCCCAGATGCAGCTTGGCGAAATCGGCGGCCTCGCCGCGTTTACCGATGGCCAGCATCGTGGCACCGGCCTCGCGCTCCGATACGGTGTCGATGATGTCGCCGGTGCGCAGGCGGGCGTTTACGGTGATCTCGCCGTGCTGCTGGATGATCGCAGCGCCGTCGTCCAGTACCGCACGGCCCGTGGCTTGGGCCAGCTTGGCACGTTGTTCGTCCAATGCACTTAGCTCGGCCAGGAGGGCGCTACGGGCGCCCAGACGGATCGAACCCGACAGGTCCTGCGAGGTGCTGCTTTCGCGGCGTCCCAGTACGTGTGTCAGCTCTACGTCCGCGCCAGTGCGCTTGGCGATCCAGCCCACATAGTGGCAGAGGCTCTCTGAGTAGGCCGAGCCGTCGATCAGGGTGAGGATGGTGTTTGTCATCTCTGCCGCTCCTTAGTGGGCCATCAGTTTGTCCATACCGCCGGGCTTGTCGTGCAGGGCCAGACGGTCGACGATGGTTTGCGAGGCTTCATTCAGGCCGATCAGTTCGACCTCTGCACCCTCACGGCGGAATTTGAGCACAGCCATGTCCAGCGAGGCAACCGAGCTGATGTCCCAGATGTGGGCCTGGCTCACGTCGATGGTGACTTTTTCCAGCGCTTCGCGGAAGTCGAAGGCCTTCATGAAGTCCTCGGACGAGGCAAAGAACAACTGGCCTTCCACGTGGTAGGTGCGATGACGGCCGTCTACGCTGAGCTCCGAGCGGACAGCGAACAACTGCGCGATCTTCCATGCGAAGAAGATGCCCGACAGAAGCACGCCGGTCAGAACGCCAATGGCAAGGTTGTGGGTCCAGACAACCATCACGACGGTGGCAACCATCACCACGGATGAGGATTTCGGATGGCTGCGCAGATCTTTCAGCGACGACCAGCTGAATGTGCCGACCGAAACCATGATCATGATCGCCACCAGTGCAGGCATCGGGATCAGGCCGACCCAGTCACCAAGCACCACACAGAAGATCAGCAGCATGCCACCGGCAAAGAACGTGGACAGACGGCCGCGGCCGCCCGACTTCACGTTGATCATCGACTGGCCGATCATCGCACAGCCCGCCATGCCGCCGATGAAGCCGGTGGCAAAGTTGGCCACGCCCTGACCGATGCACTCCTGATTGCGGCTAGATGTGGTGTCGGTCAGGTCATCTACGAGGTTCTGGGTCATCAGGGACTCCAGAAGGCCCACAGCGGCGACTGCGGCCGAGTAGGGGAAGATGATCTTCAGGGTCTCAAGGTTCAAAGGCACATCAGGCAGCAGGAACACCGGCAGGGTGTCGGGCAGGTCGCCCATGTCCGACACGGTGCGCACGTCCCAGCCAAAGGCCACAGCGGCGGCGGTCAGCACTAGAATGTTCACCAGAGGCGAGGGGATCGCTTTGGTGATGTAGGGGAACAGGTAGATGATCCCTAGGCCCGCAGCCACCAGCGGGAAGGTCAGCCACGGCACCACATCAGGGTTCAGCTCAGGCAGCTGGGCAAGAAAGATCAGGATCGCCAGCGCATTCACAAAGCCGGTCATCACAGATCGCGACACAAAGCGCATCACATACCCCAGCTTCGCAAGACCTGCCAGAACCTGCAACACACCGGCCAGCACGGTGGCGGCCAGCAGGTACTCAAGGCCGTAGTCTCGGACCAATGTGACCATCAGAACCGCTGTCGCGGCGGTGGCCGCGCTGATCATACCCGGACGACCGCCGACAATGGCGGTGATACAGGCGATCGAGAACGAGGCGTAAAGACCCACTTTGGGGTCCACACCGGCGATGATCGAGAAGGCGATGGCTTCGGGGATCAGAGCAAGGGCGACAACAAGGCCCGACAGAAGGTCGGCGCGCACGTTGCCGAACCATTGCTGGCGATAGGCAGCTAGATTCATCTCGTGTCCGCATTTTTCAGGTCCGGCCCTGCGGCGTGGCAGGGGCGGACGGTGGCAGAAAGGTGGCGCTAACAGGCCACGTCCTTAGCCGCGCGTTATAGAGAAACGAGATGAAGGGACAACCGCAGTGCAGCTTATCCTGTAACCTGTGGCACAGAAACCCGTGCGTTTTCGGCATTCAGAGGCCCATTTGCCCTGTCAAAGCGCAGATAGGCGATGGCTTTGCCACCCGCTTGGGTAAACAGGGTGCCTGCGGTTTTGCCGTCTTCGGTCAGGATTTCGGTGCCCGCAGGGGCCGCGCCTGCCACATCGACGGTCAGCAGGCCTTTGCGCAGCTCGGTCTTGTGCTTCATGCGGGCGGTGACCTCTTGGCCCACATAGCAGCCCTTGCGGAAATCCACCCCGTTCAGGCGTTCAAAGCCTGCCTCAAGGATGAAGGTGTCGGGGGTCAACTCAACGCCGGTTTCGGGGATGCAATGCGTAACGCGGATCGCATCCCAATCGCTACCATCATCGCCGCCTTCAGTGCCGTAAAGGCGCCAGCCAAGGGCAGGGTGGCGGGGATCGGTCAGGGCGCCTTCGGGTGCCTCGCCGGTGCCGCGGCGCACCTGCAGATCGGTTTCGGTGATCTGAACATCGGCGCGAAGCTTGTACATATTCAGACGTTGGAACAGAGCGGCGGCCAGAGGCTCGGCCACGTCTAGCAGGATCGCATCGCCCTCAAGCACCAGCAGGAAATCGGCTAGATACTTGCCTTGCGGGGTCAGGATCGCCGTGTAAACCGCGCCTTTGTCCAGCCCGTCCACGTTGTTCGTGACAAGGTTTTGCAGGAAATGGCGGGCATCTGCCCCCGTGATGCGAAAGATTTTACGCGCGTGCTCGGTCATGGAAGGCTCCTTTGCCCCAGAGGTAGGGGCAAAGCTGCGCCAGAT
>JAYZYX010000261.1:0-18507 GCA_036139795.1 Pseudomonadota bacterium
GTGCCATCGGCTAGATCCAGCTCGATCACCTTGCCCTGTCGCACGCCACCGACGCCCTCAAACCCAAGTGCTCCCAGCGCATGGCGCACGGCTTCGCCCTGCGGGTCCAGAACACCTTCTTTCAGCATCACATGAACACGTGCCTTCATGGCAGTCTCCTCAGACATCTTTCGCAGGCCAGAGCCCGCTTCTTTATCGCGAAAATACTCAAAGGACGCGCCGCTGGACGCGGCGCGACCGGATTAGTTGATGAGAGTCGGCTTCGCGCCGCCCTGACCATGCTCGGGCATGATCCCCAGACGACGGGCCACTTCGGTGTAGGCGTCGGTCAGGCTGCCCAGATCGCGGCGGAACACGTCCTTGTCCAGCTTCTGGCCAGTCTTCAAATCCCAAAGACGGCAGCTGTCGGGGCTGATCTCGTCGGCGACAACCAGGCGCTGGAAATCGCCCTCATAGACGCGACCGATCTCGATCTTGAAGTCCACCAGACGGATACCGACGGCCATCATGACGCCCGACATGAAATCGTTCACGCGCAGCGCAAGGCTGACGATATCGTCCATGTCCTGCTGGCTGGCCCAACCGAAGGCAGCGATATGTTCTTCGCTGACCAGCGGATCGCCCAGTTTGTCGTCCTTGTAGCAGTATTCGACGATCGGACGGGGCAGCGGGGTGCCCTCTTCGATGCCCAGACGGGTCGACAGCGAACCTGCCGCGTAGTTACGCACGATCACTTCCAGCGGAATAATCTCGCAAGCACGCACAAGCTGCTCGCGCATGTTCAGACGCTTGATGAAGTGGGTCGGTACGCCGATGTTGTTCAGGCCGGTCATAAAGAACTCGGACAGGCGGTTGTTCAGAACCCCCTTACCCTCGATCACATCTTTCTTCGCGGCATTGAAGGCAGTCGCGTCGTCCTTGAAGTACTGCACCAAAGTGCCCGGCTCGGGGCCTTCGTACAGGATCTTTGCTTTGCCTTCGTAAATTTTGTTGCGCCGTGCCATGAGCTGTGTCGGTCTCCTGCTGTGGGGCCCGGGAGGGGGCCACGATGCGCTCTCATAGAGCATGCCTGCGTATGTCGCAAGTCGGGGTGCACCCATCCGTCAGGAGAGACGGAATCAAGGCACTCACGTGGTATCGTTCCCTTATATGGACCAGGGAGGAACTACCATGGGAATACTGGACGATCGTGAACGCGCATTCGAGGCAAAATTTGCCCATGAAGCCGATGTTGCGTTCCGGATCTCGACGCTACGGGATCGCATGCTGGGAATGTGGGCAGCAAATCTCATGGGGAAATCCGAAGACGAGGCCCGCATTTATGCGGATGCCCTGCTGCATGATGACTTGATGGCACGCACCAGTACCCGCAACAGCGAGGCCATCGTTAACCGACTGGCCACCGATCTGGATGATGTGGTGGGAATCGAGATCATCAAAGCACAGCGCGATATTTTTGGTGCCGCTGCCATCTCGCGGGTCGAGCAAGGCCACTAACGTCCGACCCATACGTTTTTCCTTTCGTTTCGATCCGAAAAACTGCACACCGCCACTGGCGGCGATGGATGTCTTGGTCGATATGATCAAAGGGCATTTGCAACCGCCGCCAGACAGTGGCACCCGCAGGCAACGATAAGACAGGATAAAACGATGACTGATGCGCTGACCAAAATGCTTTCGGAACGGGACTGGGTCATGGCCGATGGTGCCACCGGAACCAACCTGTTCAACATGGGCCTGTCTTCAGGCGATGCGCCTGAACTGTGGAACGCGGACGAGCCGCAGAACATCAAAAAGCTGTACAGCCTTGCCGTTGACGCAGGCAGCGACCTGTTCCTGACCAATACTTTCGGCGGCAACGCCTCGCGCCTTAAGCTGCATAATGCAGAAAGCCGTGTGCGCGAATTGAACCGCCTTGGCGCCGCCCTTGGCCGCGAAGTCGCAGATGCCTCAGGACGCACCGTGATCGTGGCGGGTTCCGTTGGCCCCACCGGCGAGATCATGGCCCCCATGGGCTCGCTCACCCATGAGCTGGCCGTCGAGATGTTCCACGAACAGGCCGAAGGTCTGAAAGAAGGCGGCGCGGATGTGCTCTGGCTGGAAACCATCTCGGCCCCCGAAGAATACAAAGCCGCCGCCGAGGCCTTTGCTCTGGCCGGCATGCCCTGGTGTGGCACCATGAGCTTTGACACCGCTGGCCGCACCATGATGGGCGTCACCAGCGCCTCGATGGTGGATATGGTCGAAGCCCTGCCCAACCCGCCGATTGCCTTCGGTGCGAACTGTGGCGTTGGCGCGTCGGATCTAATGCGCACGGTACTGGGGTTTATCGCCTCGGGCACCGAACGTCCCGTAATCGCCAAAGGCAACGCAGGCATTCCCAAATACGTCGATGGCCACATTCACTATGACGGCACGCCCGAGCTGATGGGCGCCTACGCCTGTCTGGCCCGCGACGCCGGTGCCCGTATCATCGGCGGTTGCTGTGGTACTATGCCCGAGCATCTCAAAGCCATGCGCGCCGCGCTGGAAAACACGCCCAAAGGCCCGCGCCCGACGCTGGAAGACATCGCTGTAAAGCTGGGTGGATTCTCGTCTGCCTCGGACGGCACCGGCGATCAGTCCGACGCACCTGCCCGCAGCCGCCGTAGCAGCCGCCGTCGTACATAACCTCTCGTCGGCATCGCCCCGCGATATGTCGTTATCTGCACAGCCGCGGGGCGTTTTCGCGCCAATAAAGAATAAGAACAGCCGCACCATAGCGGTCCACGCGCTTTAAGGAATTATGCCATGTCGGAAGAAGACGACATCATTCTCTCGGAACTCGACGACGAGGAACTGGTCCAACAGATGATGGACGATCTCTATGACGGTCTCAAAGAAGAGATCGAAGAGGGCGTGAACATCCTGCTGGAACGGGGTTGGGCTCCCTACGACGTGCTGACCAAAGCTCTGGTTGCCGGCATGACCATCGTGGGCCACGACTTCCGTGACGGCATCCTCTTTGTGCCCGAAGTGCTGTTGGCTGCCAACGCCATGAAAGGCGGCATGGCGATCCTGAAGCCCCTGCTGGCCGAAACCGGCGCACCCCGCATGGGCAAGATGGTCATCGGCACCGTCAAAGGCGACATCCACGACATCGGCAAGAACCTTGTTTCGATGATGATGGAAGGCGCAGGCTTTGAGGTTGTGGATCTGGGCATCAACAACGCGGTCGAGGCGTATCTGGAAGCACTGGACAGCGAAAAGCCCGACATCCTTGGCATGTCGGCCCTGCTGACCACCACGATGCCCTACATGAAAGTGGTGATCGACACGCTAAAGGAAAAAGGCATCCGTGACGACTACGTTGTTCTGGTCGGCGGCGCCCCCCTGAACGAAGAGTTCGGTCGCGCCATCGGTGCCGACGCTTACTGCCGTGACGCCGCCGTCGCCGTGGAAACCGCTAAGGACTTCATGAGCCGCCGTCACAACCAGATGAACGGCTAACACCCGAACACATCTTACAGATCAAGCGCCGTTTTGCACCCGCAAAGCGGCGCTTTTTCTTTAAACTATAGGGTAAATTTGATACCCCAATGACCCAAGGTGTGTAATCATAAGATACGTTCCAATTTTCTAAATCAGACCGATCAATCACCGTTCTTAAGGGTAAGACCTACCCTTTTGAAAAGTGACCGGCTGTATGGCAACAACCTTTAACGCGATCTATCTGGGACAACTTCCGATCATCGATCCGGACGGGTTATTGTGGCTTGGTGAATCCAACACCACCGCCAGTGATGCCTATCGCCTTGAAGGCATGACATTTGGCGGCGTCGGCGATCCGCTCCTGAATGACTTTGTCTCGATCAGCGCAGTGGGAAATCCGGGTGCCTACTATGACCAGAACAACTACCTAGGGTTTCACGAACAATTCACCGTCGACAATACGACGACACATAACTTTGACGCCACCGCCAGCTACAGCGCCCAAGTCACCTTCATTGACGGCACGACCGCCAATTTGAATGTGGTGATCTTTCAGGACTCCAACGGTCACACCTTCTGGGCTCCCTCGCCCACAGCCGGCGCCACCCAGACCCTTCTGGAATCCGAAGGCATCCGCTCGCTCCAACTGATCAATGTTGTCAGCAACACCTACGATGGCCTGACCACTGACCGCCAAGTCTGGAACTACGCCTTATGCTTTTGCAAAGGCACCTTGATCGAAACCTCGAAAGGCCAAAAGCCGATCGAGAAACTGACCACCGAGGATTACGTCCTCACCGTCGATCACGGCTTCCAGCAAATCCGCTGGATCGGCCACAAACGGTGCGAAGCCAAAGGCGCGCTTGCCCCCATCCACTTTGCCCCCGGCACCATCGGCAACACCCGCCCCCTGAAACTCTCGCCCCAGCATCGGGTCATGCTGGAAGGCTGGCAGGTTGAACTGGTCTCGGACGACGCACAGGCGCTGACCCCGGCAATCAACTTTGTCGACGGCACAGATATCCGGCAGGTCGAGGGCGGACACGTAGATTACTATCACATTATGCTGGACCGCCACGAAATCGTCTTTGCCGAAGGCGCACCGGCTGAAAGCTTTCACCCCGGCGAGATGGCCATGCGCGCCCTGGATCTACCCGCCCGCCGCGAAATCCTGGAGATCTTTCCAGAACTTGCCGATTACGGCAGCGCCAGTTACGGCAGTGTGGCCCGTCCGGTGCTAAAGCCCCACGAAACCAAACTGGTAATCTCGCAGGTCCGCTCCCCCGACATGCGGCAGATGATGCGCGCCATCGCGGCAGAGCGCCGCGTCGCCCAGAATTGACGGCCCCTGTATCTGATTGGTCGCTGGCAGCGCTTTCAGCGCCCCTGTACTTGCAGTAGCATTAAATGGCGCCCCAACCGCCCAAGGATCGCCATGACTGCCGATACAACGCCCCGCGATGCCCTGCCTGACGACAGCGCCCTGACCTTCGAAAACACCGAGATTGACGCCCCCCGTCCCGCCCGCCTTCTGCTGCTGGCCTGCGGTGCCCTTGCACGAGAAGTGCTGGACATTATCGCCATCAACCAATGGTCCCACATTGATCTGATGTGCCTGCCCGCGATCCTGCACAACAGTCCTGAAAAAATCCCCGACGCTGTGGCCGAAAAAGTGATCGCCCACCAACAGGACTACGACAAAATCTTCGTCCTATATGCCGATTGCGGCACCGGCGGCTTGCTGCAAGCCCGCTGCAAAGACCTTGGCCTACAAATGCTCGACGGCCCCCATTGCTACAGCTTCTTCGAAGGGAACGCGGCCTTCGCGGCAAACGACGAAATCTCGGCCTTCTACCTGACAGACTTCCTTGTCCGCCAGTTTGACGCCTTCGTCATCAAACCGCTCGGCCTCGACCGCCATCCGCAACTCAGGGACATGTACTTCGGCCACTACACCAAGCTGGTCTATCAAGCCCAAACCGAAGACCCTGCCCTCACGGAAAAAGCACGCACCTGCGCGGACCGCCTCGGCCTCGCGTTTGAACGCCGCATGACCGGCTACGGCGATCTACAGCGCAGCCTTGAACAGGTTGCGCCGCACATCTGATTTCATCTTGGCAAAAATACCTAACGGCGCGACCGCCGCCAGCAGCGCCTCTTAGGCAGCTGCGCGCGCGTGTTCCCCAAGGCGCTGGATCATCGCCTTCAAGCCGTTCGATCGCTGGGACGACAGGTTCTCTTCGAGCCCTAGACGGGCCAACTCGGCCCGCGCATCCACTTTCGCCGCCTCGGCCGGCGTCAGACCCGCATACAGCTTGTGCAGTACCGCGATCAAACCGCGCACGATGATCGCATCGCTGTCGCCGGTGAAATCGAACCGCTCGGCGCTCACCTCGGGATGCAGCCACACCTGCGAGGCGCAGCCTTCAACCTTGGTGGCGGGAACCTTCAACGCCTCGTCCATCGGCGGCATGGCTTTTCCAAGCTCGATCACCATCCGGTACCGGTCTTCCCAATCGTCCAGAAACTCGAAATCCTCGACAATCTCTTCGAATGCAGCGCTGGCCATGATTTCTCCTTGCAGAACGTCATCCTGAATTAAGTCGCTGACCGTCAAAGGTCCAGTGCGCAAAGGCTTTTCAAGGACAGTCAGTTAGGATAGCCCTTATTCCGTAATCCGAAGACGAGGTTTCTCCATGATCCGAACCCTGCCCGCCGCCCTTTGCTGCCTGCTTGTCGTGTCCGGCTGCGCCACTGTGCGTGATTCCTCGTTCAACCCGCTGAACTGGTGGGGCGGCAAAGAGGCCCGCGCCGCCGACGTCACCGCTGACGGCGCTCCCTTGCAGCGGGTGATGCTGGATGATCAGACCGAGGGCCTGCGCATTGCCGCGCTGGCATCTCTGGACACCGACCAGATCCCCGGCGCGATCATCATCCGCGCCATGGGCGTCGCGGACCGTCAGGGCTATACCGACGCAACACTGATCCCCGCCCTTAGCGAAGACAGCGCGACACTGGTCTATGATTTCGTGGTCCTGCCACCCGATTTCGCAACCACCGTCGGTCCCCAGCGCACCCGCGAAATTACAGCGGCGGTCAAAGTCTCGCGCCAGTCGCTGGAAGGCGTCAAACGGATCGAGGTGCGCAGCGCCACCAACGCGCTACAAATCCGCCGCTAAGCCAAAGCCGGAAACGCAAAAAGGGGCGCTTGGCGCCCCTTCTTTTTACCTCAACCAATCTCTCAGGTTAGAGGTCGAAGATTTTGATTTTGCTGCCTTTTGCAGCAAGGCCAATCTCACCATCGCACAGGCGCAGCGCGTCATTGCCAAAGACTTCCTTGCGCCATCCTTTCAGGGCCACCACGTCGCGCTGACCGGCGGCAATCGCATCCAGATCCTGCGCCGAGGCAATCAGCTTTTGCGCCACATCGAACTCTTCGGTTTTGGCTTTCAGCAGAACGCGCAGCAGATCAGCCAGAGCCGGATTGACCTGCAATTTCTCGCGCGGGTCCTCAACCTTGGGCAGTTTCTCCTGCGCGCAATCCACGCCAGCTTTCACCGCTGCCAGAATACCGTCTGCGATCTCGCCCTTGCGGGCTTCGCGTAGCAACAGGCGCGAGCGACCCAAATCCTGCATATTCGCAGGCTTGGTCGAGGCCAGTTCCAGAATTGCATCGTCTTTCATGACGCGGCTGCGCGGCACGTCGTTGCTTTGCGCGTAGAATTCACGGAAACGCGCCAGTTCACGCACAACAGCCAAGAACCGGCCAGAGTTGGTGCGGGTCTTGATCCGCAGCCACGCGTCTTCGGGGTGAACCTGATAGGTTTCGGGCGCGGTCAGGGTTTTTAGCTCTTCCGACACCCATTTGGCGCGGCCGGTTTTGCGCAGACGCTCGGCCAGATATTCGTAGATGTCGCGCAGATGGGTCACGTCCGCCAAAGCGTAGGTCTTTTGCGCATCGCTCAAGGGGCGGCGCGACCAGTCGGTGAAGCGCGAAGTCTTATCCAACGATTTCTTGGGGATTTTGCGAACCAGAGTCTCATAACCCACCTGCTCGCCAAAGCCGCAGACCATCGCTGCAACCTGCGTGTCGAACATCGGGCTGGGGATGATGCCTTTGTCCACGTAGAAGATTTCCAGATCCTGACGGGCCGCGTGGAAGACCTTTACGACCGCCTCATTCTGGAACAGCTCATACAGCGGTGCCAGATCCAGTGTATTGACCAGCGGGTCAACCAGAACAGCTTCTTCGCCAAAGTCCCCACGATAGGCCAGCTGGACCAGACACAGCTTCGAGTAATAGGTCCGCTCGCGCAGGAACTCGGTGTCAACGGTCACGTAATCGCATTTCGCGGCCTCAGCGCAGAAGGCTGCCAGTTCTTCGGTCGTGGTAAGGGTCTTCATCAACAGGTCTTTTTTCTAGATTTCCGTCAGCCTAGACACCTGCCCCCATGTTTGAAAGGCAGAAATCAGGCGGGAAACGAGTTTTCAACGAAACGCCGGAAGACCGCCGGATAAAGGGCGTGTTCCGCTTTGAGCACACGAGACGCCAGATCATCCGCGCTATCCCCGTCAAGGATCGGCACGCGGGTCTGGCCAAGGATCGGGCCATCATCCAAAGCAGGCGTCACCATATGGACGGTCACGCCGCCACAGGAATCCCCTGCATCAATTGCCCGTTGATGGGTGTGCAGGCCCTTATATTTAGGCAACAGCGACGGGTGGATGTTCAGCATCCGCCCCTGCCATTTCTGCACAAAACCGGGGTTCAGAACCCGCATAAAGCCCGCCAGACAGACCACATCGGGCTTTGCGCCCATCAGAACCTCATGCAGACGCGCCTCAAAGGCATCGCGGTCGGCAAAGTCCTTGTGATCCACCACAGCGGTTTCGATCCCCATGTCGCGGGCCTTCAAAAGCCCACCCGCATCAGGCCGGTTCGAGACGACCAGAACCGGTCGGGCCGGATGATCGCCGGTCATCGACTCGGCCAGACGCACCATGTTCGATCCGCCACCCGAGATAAGAATGGCGGTACGGATCACGACAGCTTGCCTTTGTAGCTGACGCCTTCACCCTTCACGACAGCGCCGAGGGTGTAGACGGTTTCGCCTTCGCCGCGCAGCAACTCAGCCAAAGCTTCGGCGCGGTCAGCAGAGACAGCCAGAACCATGCCAACACCGCAGTTGAAGGTCTTCAGCATCTCGGGCTCAACGATACCGGCAACGCCCTGCATCCAAGCAAAGACAGCGGGCAGTTCCCAAGCGTCCAGATCGATCTCGGCGCCAAGGCCCTCGGGCAGAACGCGGGGCAGGTTCTCGGTCAGGCCGCCACCGGTGATGTGGGCCAGCGCGTGAACGCCGCCAGCGCGGACGGCTGCCAGACACTGTTTGACGTATAGACGGGTCGGTGCCAACAGCTCCTCTCCCACGGACGCATCGGCGAAGGGCGCTTTGTCGGCCCAAGTCAGACCTGCGTGATCCACAACGCGGCGCACCAGCGAGTAACCGTTCGAGTGCACCCCGTTCGAGGCCAGACCCAGCAGCACGTCACCTTCGACAACGCCTGCGGGCAGGTCTTCGCCGCGCTCCATCGCGCCAACAGCGAAACCGGCCAGATCGAAATCTCCGTCATGATACATGCCCGGCATTTCAGCAGTCTCGCCGCCGATCAGAGCCGCGCCCGACAGGCGGCAGCCTTCGGCGATGCCTTCGATGATGGTGGCCGCGTCATCCAGATCCAGCTTGCCGGTGGCAAAGTAATCCAGGAACAGCAGCGGCTCGGCGCCCTGACAGACCAGATCGTTCACACACATGGCGACCAGATCGATGCCGATGGTGCTGAAATGGCCGGTGTCGATCGCGATGCGCAGCTTGGTCCCAACGCCATCGGTGGCCGACACCAGAATGGGATCATTGTAGCCCGCAGCTTTCAGATCAAACAACGCGCCGAAACCACCCAGACCCGACATAACGCCCGACCGTTTGGTCTTTGCCGCAGCCGGTTTGATGCGATCCACCAGCGCGTTGCCAGCATCGATGTTCACGCCAGCTTCGGCGTAGGTCAGCCCGTTCTTGTTCTCGGTCATGTCGGTCCCCTGAAAACGTGTTGCTGAGGCGATACAGAAATGCGCTGCCAAGGGCAATGCCCCGCGGAAAACTGCCGGCCACCGAAGTGTGACTTGGAAAGGGTTTCTGCAAACGCAAAGACTCGCAAAAGGCGACTCATGCCCTTTCGGCTCTCCCCAAGGAGGAAGACCTATGGCCCAAATCAAATTTTTCCCCGCATCCAGCGGAACCGGTTCCTATAGCAAGTTCCAGAACTACGCGCTGACATCGATCTCTCAGACAGCGATCACCGGAACGGTCCTGAGCAGCGCACTTGGCACCACGCCCTACCGGTTCGAGGCCACTGTCGCGGACGGCACCACCTATGACATTGCCTTCGGCACCAACGCTGGCAGCCAATCCCTGTCATCCGGCACCATCACCTCAATCACGTGGTACACCGATGACGGCGCCGTCGCGATGCGCGCCAGCAATCTGAATTTCAGCGCCGCCACCTTCGCCTCGAAAATGCTGACGGATGGCGGCAACCTTTTGTGGGAAATGATCACCGAGCGGAACCTGAACTATTTCGGATCGGTGCAGGCGGATCTGATTTACACTGGCACCGGCGACGATGTGGTCAAGACCTATGCGGGTCAGGATTACATCATGGATATGGGCGGCGCTGACACCTACATCGGTGGCGCAGGTGTGGATGTGGTGGATTATTCCCAATCCTTCTGGCGCCCTTGGCTGGGTAATCGCGGCATTGTTGTCGACCTACGGGCAGGCACCGACACCGGCCCTGATGGCAATACCGACACCTTCAACGGGATCGAGCAGATCACCGGCACCTATAAAAACGATGTGATGCGCGGCAATGCGGCGGACAACGTCTTTACGGGTTTCGCAGGAAATGACGTGTTCAACGGGCGCGGCGGTCGGGATTTCGTGCGCTATGACGATGATGATAATTACGGCGGATATAGCGCCATCGTCGCCCGACTGGATCAGGGCTTTGTCACCGACGGCTTTGGCAACCGCGACCGCGTCGTCTCGATCGAGGGCGTCTACGGCACCGCTGGCGCTGACCGTTTCTTCGATGACGCCAATGACAACTATTTCCGCGGCAACGCGGGCGATGACACCTTCCTGCTGCGTCGGGGCAATGACTATGTCTCGGGCGGGACCGGCGCAGACACGTTTGTCTTTGCGGGCGCGGACTTTGACCACAACGCCATCTCTGATTTCGAAGTGGGCATCGACCACATCAAGATCAGCGCCGCCACCAAATATGCGGACCTGACGATCAACCAGAACACCAGCGGGAACGCGATCATCGTCTATGATTCCAGCTCGGTCGAGTTGCTGGGGGTCGCCAAGGCCGATCTGAGCGCAGACGATTTCCTGTTTGCGTGATCTCTGCGGGCGGGCGCGGGACACAAACCCCTGCCCGCCCCTCCAACTTTGCAACTGGAAGCAGCGACGAGGCCTTGACGCGATACCCCGCGCAATTTAGCAAAGCGCCCATGGGGGGCCTGTAGCTCAACGGTTAGAGCAGAGCGCTCATAACGCTTTGGTTGCGGGTTCAAATCCTGCCGGGCCTACCATTTTCCAAAACCTCTCCGATCTGCTGCATTTGCGCCTAACAAGGCAGCAAGCCGCTGACAATTCTCCGAGAATCCTCCCGCAGCGCCCGATTGCAGTGGGAATGTCATCTTGGTGTGGGACAGTTTTCAAAAGCACCGCAGACACAAGGGAACCGCCTATGTTGCAGCGAAAGAAAGCGTTGATCGTCGGGATCGCGAATGACCATTCCATCGCCTACGGGATTGCCAAAGCAATGCACGCGGCGGGGGCCGATCTGGCGCTGACCTATCTGAACACCAAGGCCTTACCTTATGTTCAGGCTCTGGCAACCGAACTGGATGCAGATATTCTTGCCCCGCTGGACGTGGAAAACCCCGATGAACAAGAGGCGCTGTTTCAGGAAATCCGCGAAAAATGGGGCAAGCTGGATATTCTGGTCCATTCCATCGCATTCTGTCCCAAGGACGATCTTTACGGTCGCGTGGTAGACACCAGCGCCGAAGGAGTCGCGCTGGCGATGGATGTCTCGGTCCATTCGTTCTTGCGCCTGATCAAAGCGTCAGAGCCACTAATGTGTGATGGAGGGGCATGTATGACGGTCAGCTACCTAGGAGCCGACAAAGTGATCGAGAACTACAACATCATGGGACCTGTCAAAGCCGCGCTGCAATCGGTGACCCGCTATGCGGCGGTTGAACTTGGCCCCAAGGGGATCAGCGTGAACGCCCTGTCACCGGGGCCGATCTCGACCCGTGCGGCCAATGGTTTGCCGGAATTCGACAGCCTGATGAAGAAGGCGGAAGAGGCCACGCCCACAGGCCGCCTGACCACCATAGAAGAGACCGGAGCATTCGCGGCTTTTCTGGCCAGTGATGCGGCGCGAAACATAACCGGCGGCGTGCATATGCTGGACGGCGGCTATTCCTTGCGCTCATAAGTCACATGAACAACGCAGAACAAACCCATGAAATTGCTTGAAAATACCCCCTATGACGATCTTACAGTCGGGCAAGAAGCCAGCGCAGAACGGCTGTGCCTTGCCGATGACCTATTCGTCTTCGCCAATGCGTCTGGGAACCTCAATCCGCTGCACTTGCCCCATGAGGATGGCGATCAGGACGGATTGCCAGAGGCGCAGGCCCCGTCAGCTTGGGTGGGTGCACTGATCTCATCCGTGCTGGGGAATTTGCTACCCGGTCCCGGAACAATCTACGAAAGCCAAACCCTGCATTGGACTGGCCTTGCCCATGCAGGCGATACGCTAGTGGCGCGGGTGCATCTGCTGGAAAAACTACCAGAACGCCGCGTGCGCCTGCGCACCACGGTCTCGCAAAAGGGCGGCGCGCAGATCCTGCAAGGCGAGGCTGTGGTCATCGCGCCAGAGCGCAAGATGACCTTCAACATCGATGACCTGCCCACCCTACGCGTTCAGCGACATGTGCATTTTGATCGCATCCTGCATCAGGCCGAGCCCCTGCCCGCAATCCCGACCGCTGTGGTCTGCCCCGAAGAGCCCAACAGCCTTGGCGGCGCACTGCTGGCACATGAACACACAATCATCCGTCCGATTCTGATCGGGGACCGCAGCAAGATCGCCGCCGCCGCCGCCGAGATCGGCGCGGATATTACCGAACACGAGGTGCTGCACACCGCCAGTCATCAAGAGGCCGCTGAACTGGCCTGCCAGTTGGTTCATGAAGGCCGCGCCCAAGCCCTGATGAAAGGGCATTTGCACACGGATGTTCTTCTAAGTGCGGTGCTGCGCAAAGACACCGGCCTGCGCATCGGGCGACGCCTGAGCCATATCTTCGTGATGGACGTGCCCGGTCTGGATCATCTGCTGATGGTCTCGGACGCAGCGATCAACATCGCTCCTGATCTGGAAACCAAGGTAGACATCATCCAGAACGCCATCGATCTGGCGATTGCGTTGGGAACTCCGCAACCCAAGGTCGGTGTGCTGTCTGCGGTCGAGACTGTGACGCCGAAAATCCCCTCGACCCTTGATGCGGCGGTTCTGTCCAAGATGGCAGATCGCGGCCAGATTCGCGGCGGGATCGTGGATGGGCCTCTGGCGATGGACAACGCCATTGATATCGAGGCCGCCCGTACCAAAGGCATCAAATCCGCCGTAGCCGGTCACGCCGACATCCTGATCGCCCCCAACATGGAGGCCGGTAACATGCTGGCCAAAGAACTGACTTTCGTTGCGGGCGCCGAGGCTGGCGGGATTGTTCTGGGGGCTAAATGCCCGATCATCCTGACCTCTCGCTCCGATGATGAAAAGGCGCGGCTGGCCTCCTGCGCGATTGCGGCCCTCTTTGCGAAAAACGGTGTGAAATGAGCATCTTGATGACCCTGAATGCGGGGTCCAGTTCGATCAAATTTGCCGTCTACCCCGTGGACGGCGACCACCCCATCGCCCACGGCCAGCTAGAGAAGATCGGCAGCGATGATGCGCAACTGACCCTCCACGGGGGCAATCATTCGGAAACCCGAAGCGAAGGCTCTCTGGATCACACCACCGGACTGCGCCGAATTCTGGCGGCGCTTGATGGTCTGACCCAAGGCGCGCCGATTGCCGCTGTGGGACACAGGATTGTTCACGGTGGGCCAGAGATCGATGCGCCGAAAATTCTAGACAGCGCCTTGTTGGAAAAGCTGGCCGAATACGCGCCGTTGGCCCCTCTGCATCAACCGCATAATCTGGCTGCCGTTCATGCGGCGATTGCGGCCTTTCCCGATGCGCTACAGGTGGGGTGTTTCGACACTGCATTCCACCGCCATCATCCTTGGGTGAATGACACCTTTGCCCTGCCCCGCACTTATTACGACCAAGGGGTGCGCCGCTACGGGTTTCATGGTCTGAGCTATGACTACATCATCCACCGCCTCGCCCAGATCGACAGCCATGCAGCCCACGGAAAAACAGTTGTGGCTCACCTGGGCAACGGCGCCTCCATGTGCGCGATCCGCGACGGGCGCTCGATTGGCTCGACCATGGGGTTCTCGGCCTTGGACGGGCTACCGATGGGAACGCGTAGCGGGCAGATTGATCCGGGTGTTCTGCTGTATCTGATGGAAAGCCACGGCATGGACGCCGCCGCCCTGACCGATCTGCTTTACAAGAAAAGCGGTCTTCTGGGGCTATCGGGTCTATCGAACGACATGCGCACCTTAGAAGAGGCTGGCACTGATGAGGCGGAACAGGCCATCGCCTATTTCACCTTCCGCATCCGGCGCGAGCTTGGCGCGATGGCAGCCATCTTGGGCGGCGTAGACACGCTGGTCTTTTGCGGCGGTATTGGAGAGCATTCGGCCCGCATCCGCGCCGAGGTTTGCACAGGTATGGAGTGGCTGGGGATCGCGCTGGACGCCGCGGCGAACGCGGCAGCCGCAGACATTATCTCCAACGGCCCCACCAAGGTACGTGTCATCCCGACCGATGAAGAGGCGATCATCGCCAAAGCGGTCCGCAGCTTTCTGGCGGCTTAACGGGGCAGCACAAGATCGGCCAGCAGCCCGCCCATATCAGGGCTCTGGTCCAGCCGCAGCGAGCCCCCATGGGCGCGGGCAATATCGGTCACAATGGCCAGCCCCAGTCCAAGGCCCATGCCTTTGTTCTGGTTTCGCGAAGGGTCTAGGCGGGCAAAGGGCTTGATCGCTTCGGACCGCTTTGCGTTTGGAATGCCGGGGCCATCATCCTCGACCCGGAAGCGGACAGACCGTTCACCGATCCAGCAGCTGACCCGCGCCGTACTGCCATAGCGCACCGCATTTCCGACCAGATTTTCCAGCGCCCGCCGGATCGCCACGGGACGCAGGGTGACAACCCCCTCACCCTCGATCCCCAGAAGCGAGACATTTTTACCTTCACGCTGAAAGTCAGACACCAACTGCGCAACCAACTGACCAGGATCCACAGACTCGGCCTCGCCTTCAGCCTCGCCCCGCGCAAAATTCAGAAATTCGTTCAGCAGGTGCTGCATATCATCGACATCGCGCAGCAGATCGTCGCGCATGTCGTCCTCGATCATCGACAGCCCCAGCTTCAGCCGCGTGAGCGGCGTGCGCAGGTCATGACTGACGCCCGATAGCATCAAGGTCCGCTGGTCGATCTGACGTTCGATCCGTGCACGCATGTCAAGAAAGGCGTTGCCCGCCGCCCGAACCTCGATCGCGCCGGATGGCTTATAGGCGATGTGCTGGCCCTTGCCGAACGCCTCGGCCGCCGATGCCATCCGCTTGATCGGACGCAACTGGTTGCGCAGAAAGAAGTAGGCGATCACCGTCATCAAAAAGCCCACTGCCACCGACCAGACCAACAGCTGGTGCGGGTTCAGCGCCGAGACGCGGTTCCGGTCAAATCCGAAGGACGCCACGCCGTTCTCTAGCTGAAGATAGGTCGTGGCAGAACGATCATCGGGCAGATCCACGGTCAGCAAATTCGGCAGGCGGGTTTTCAGGGTTTCAATCACCACAAGACCCGAGAAATCATAGATGCGACGGCGACTTGGCAGATCTTCCGCATTCGCTGAGGGCAGGAATTCGAACGCCAGTTGGAACGGCTCGGTCAGTTCCGCGCCACGAACGCCAATCTCATCCTCGGGCAGACCGCTCAGTTCGGTCGCCACATAGGCCAGATCCAGCGCGAGCCCCTTGCTAAGCTGCTGGGTCACCCCTTCAAAGTGCCTCTGGATGAAGGTCACAGAAACCACCAACTGCACTGTCAGCACAGGCAGGATCAGGATCAGCGCCGCACGGCCATAAAGGCTGTTTGGCATGTAACGTTTGAGCCATAGAAACATGGCCCCTATTGCTAAACGCTTCGGAAGCGGTTGCAATGGGGCAAACCGCTCTTGCGTGAAGAAAGATTGATGACACTGCCCCAATTTCCGCCGGCCCATGGCACCCCATTGATGCTAGAGCCGGATCTGCGTCTGGTTCTGGCGCCGAACCCCTCGCCCATGACCTATTGGGGCACGAACACATATATCTTGGGCACAGATGCACTGGCAGTGATTGATCCGGGCCCTGACAGCGACGCCCATCTTGAGGCGTTACTGGCCTGCCAGACCGGCGGTGCCAAGATCACCCATATCCTTGTCACCCACGCCCACAAAGACCACAGCCCGCTGGCCGCCCGCCTGAGCCGTGAAACCGGCGCAGTAGTTTATGCCTTTGGTCCCGCCCACGCTGGCGAAAGCGAGACAATGCAGACCCTCCGCGCGACCGCAGATGTCGGCGGCGGCGAAGGCATCGATCCAACCTTCCAGCCCGATCACATCTTGGCGGACGGCGACAGCCTCCAGATTGGCGATCATCACGTCACCGCCCTCTGGACCCCCGGTCATCTGAGCAATCACATGTGCTTTGCCTCTGGCGATCGCTTGTTTTCCGGCGATCACGTGATGGAGTGGGCAACCTCGCTGATCTCGCCCCCCGATGGGGACTTGGCCGCCTTCATGGCATCGTGCCGCCGCCTGCTAGAGCATGATCACCGTATCTATTACCCCGGCCACGGCACACCCGTGACCGCCCCCCGCGCACGGGTCGAAACTTTGCTAGCCCACCGCCAGAAACGCGAGGGTGACATCCTAGAGCAGCTAAAGACCGCAGGCGGATCCGCGGCCACGCTGGCCGCGCGGATTTACACCGATGTTGACCCTGCACTGTTGCCAGCCGCCAGCCGGAACGTTCTGGCCCATCTTATTGATCTTGCGCAGAAAGGCCGTGTCACGCACGCCGCCCCGCTGGCCGAGGACACCGTGTTTCATGTCTCTGAAAACCCGTGAAAAATTTTTGAAAAAATCTGCCCGAACCCTCTGGACGTCCCTGTAAGCCGTAGCTATACAGCCCCTCACATGTTCCGGCGTAGCTCAGCGGTAGAGCAGTTGACTGTTAATCAATTGGTCGTAGGTTCGATCCCTACCGCCGGAGCCACTTTCTTCAAGGTTTTTCCTTGGCCTGTGGCGCGACATGTACAAGGTATTCCGGCGTAGCTCAGCGGTAGAGCAGTTGACTGTTAATCAATTGGTCGTAGGTTCGATCCCTACCGCCGGAGCCAACCTTGATTTCCCCCGCTCTGACGCTACCCGCCCCGCTGACACGGGGCATTTTGTTTTCCGAACAATTTAGCACGAAACCCCATATTATTTACCCAAAAGCATTAATTTCGCTTTTGGCCACCATTCACCATTGCAATAAAGAAGTATGTTTTAATTTTTTCGCAAAATGTAATGAAATTATGCCTCAGGCATGGCACGTATAAAGTGTGTCACACCGACTCACACACCTCTAAGTGACAATTTTGTTAGGAGGATTGCCTGATGGCCCTTATTTCTACCCTCATCGAGTCGGCGAAGCTTGTCAAAGAACTCGCCACCGATGTGCTGGACACCTATACAATTACAGCCGATGCGGATATTTCCATTGACCGCGAAACGCGCACCGCCACCGTGGATGCGAGCCTTGATGTTTCCAATAAATCCAACAGCGAAAATAGTACGCCAGATATAAAACTGGATATGGAACTTGGCGCGCCAGTAAATCCAGGCGATGGTCAACCGATTATCGTTTCCAATACGGAAATCACCGTTCGTGACAAAGTCACTCTTGAAATAGACGCGGATGTAGGCGGCGCATCAGCGCTTGAAGTGGATGTCGATCTGCGCCGCGCCTCCACCGATCCCAGTTATGCCCCCACTTCCGCTGCTGATGGTGGCAGTGCTGTGATCATCAACGGGACCGACGTGACTGATATTCTGATCCGTGGCGGCACCAAGCTGTTCGAACAGATCACGGACAACCAAGATGCCATCAACGACTGGAAACCTTTTCTGTTTTCTTTAGGGGCTGAGGTCGGCCTGGGGAAAAAGATCGTTGATGTTTCCGCAAGCGCTTCGGCGGCAGAAGGTACTGGCATTGAACTGAATTTTGATGCGGGACAAGAAGACAGCCCTGTCACCGATAACTTCCTGTTTATCGAAACGGGGATCGAGATCGGCAACACCCTTCTGGATGCCGAGGCGTCTCTGTCGATCGGTCAGAATGGGGGCGAATTCGTCGACCTGAACATCACGACCGAGGGTCGAGCCGCCGAAACCATCGACAAGATCGTAGGGGTCGCAACAGATTTCTGGGAAAGCGACTCGCTCTGGGCCTGAGGCAATCGTTTTCGGGCACAGTACAGAGCATTTAAGCGAACAGAGGTGCCGGTCTTGCCGGCACCTCCTTTGATTTTAGAACATATCGCCGTCGTGCATCCCGCCGAAGGCTTCGGCTAGAAGGTCACCGAGATCAATCTCGTCGCCCGAGAACTCGGCCATCGGAGCGAATTCCCGTGGACCAGGAACCATTTCACCCGGCTCGTGACCCGGACCATCCCCGCTGCCCGGCT
>JAYZYX010000262.1:0-3510 GCA_036139795.1 Pseudomonadota bacterium
CCGAGGTATATTTGCCAAGATGAAGGCAGCGGATTTTGGTCTTTGGGTGTGGGGGAATAGAAAAAGGCGACACACAAGGGAGGAGGAGATGTGTGCCGCCTGAATTTTCAAGATGCCGTCAGGGAGGAGGAGAGACGCCATCTACCTCTTGAACCTAGGGGTAGGGGCTGATTCAGACAAAGGAAATTTCTGCGTTGCAGCAATGCATGTGCGGCATAGCTGTGCGCTGCTTGAATTTTGGGCAAATAGCTAGGTCAGTTGGTGGCGGCGCAGGAAATCGTGGATAGTGGCTGCGATTTTCCCGGCGACGCCCGGATCAAGGTGGAAGTGGTGATCGCCCGCAATGTCCAGAGCCTCATATCGGGACATGAGTTCTGCGGCGCGGATGGCGAGTTCTGCGCTGCCGGTGCCGCGCTGTTTCAGGCCATCAGTCGCCCAGATGTTCAGGACGGGGCACGTGATGCTGGCCAGTACGGTCTCCGCCTGTTGCTGGCTGAGTTTGACTGCTGAACTGGCGAACATGCGGGCGTCACCTCTGAGGCGGTAGCCGCGCGGGGTTTGGTGCAGAGCGCGCGGGGCCAGCGCGGTTGAGGTGGCATGGCTGTTGCCCCGTGCACTGCGGCGGGCCACATAGTCTGCGCGGCTGGGAAAGTGGCGCAGGGGGCGGTTTGTGGCAGCGCGGGTGTCTTCGACAAAGGCGCGCAGGGTCTCGACGATGGATTTTTCCGAGGGCTCGGAGACCAGAGAGTCCAGTGCAATCAGCGCTTTGACCCGATGGGGTTGGGCGGCGGTGAAGAGGCTGGCGATGTTGGCACCGCGGGAATGGCCCATCAGGACGCAATTCGTCCAGCGCATTTGGTCCAGAATGCCCGCGATCTGGGGCAGGTCATCCCAGATGTTATAGGTGGCATGGGCGGCGCGGTGACTGCTGAGGCCTTGGCCTGAGAGGTCCAGCGCCACAACGTGGCAGCCTGTCAGGCGCGGGGCCAGTTCGGCAAAGCTGTCGGCGTGGTCCATCCAGCCGTGTAGGGCAAGGATCCGCAGGTCGCCGGTCTCGCCCCATTCCAGTCCTTCATAGACCAGCCCGTCCACATGCCAGCGGCAGGCGCGCCCTTTTTGGTTTTGCATTTCCTGACCTTCGATCATTGGCCTCTTCTGACTTCAGGCATAGCAGAGCCTTTGCCGCAAGTTCACCGAAATTCGCGTGATTGGTGGCTGGTGTGCAGCTTAGGTGCAAGTGAGGGCGGGCGGTCACTTGCGCCTTTGACACCCCGAGAATTCTGCTAGGGTGCGAATCCAGCCAGCGCCCGATGCGCCAGATGCCGAAGCCACGGCCCTTCGCGGACCCAGCCCAAGTCGGCACGCCCGAATTATGTGTCTCAAGAACCGCGTGTCATGACCGAAGATCTTTTGCCCACCCTTTCCGCTTATGAAGAGGCCGCCCGCGCGGCCCTGTCCCCGCGTCTTGCGGCCTATTTTCTGGCAGGTGCCGGGGCCGAGACGACTTTGGCGGCCAACCAAGAGGCGTTTCAGCAGGTCTCGGTCGTTCCTCGTCATCTGCGGGATTTGCGCGGGGGTACGGCGCAGGCGCGGGTCGGCAACCTGCGTCTCAGCCATCCGCTGATTGTCGCGCCCTTTGCCTATCAGACCTTGCTGACCCCTGAGGGCGAGATTGCCACCGCCAAGGCCGCCGCGGCGCAAGGTGCGTTGATGGCCTTAAGCGCCCAATCGGCCACTTTGATGGAGGATGTCCGCGCCAATGGCCCCAGCTGTCTGTGGTTCCAGCTATATTGGCAAACCAACCGTGAAGCGACCTTGGCCCTATGCCAGCGGGCCGCTTGGGCGGGGTTTCAGGCGCTGGTTCTGACCATTGATGCGCCCGTGAACGGTGTCCGCGATGCGGAAATCCAGAGCGGTTTTGCTTTGCCTTCCAGCGTGCGGGCGGTGAACCTGACCGATCAGCCGCAGCCGAGCTTTGCCCCTTTGGGAGAAGGGGAAAGCGCCATTTTTGACCGGATCGCCCATATCGTCCCGACTTGGAAGGATATCGAGTGGCTTTTGGACAATGCGCCCTTGCCGATTTACTTGAAGGGCATCCTGCATGCCGATGATGCTGCGCAGGCGATGGAGATAGGGGCCGCTGGGGTGATTGTCTCGAACCACGGCGGGCGGGTGCTGGATTGTGCCATTGCCAGCCTGCGTGCCCTGCCCGCCATTCGGCAGGCGGTTGGTCCCAACGCGACGGTCTTGATGGATGGCGGTATCCGGCGCGGGGTGGATGTTTTTAAGGCCATCGCCTTGGGCGCGAATGCGGTGATGGTGGGGCGGCCCGTCATCCACGGGCTAACGGTGGCAGGGGCGGCGGGTGCAGCCCATGTGCTGCGCCTTCTGCAAGACGAATTCGAGATTGCCATGATGCTGGCGGGATGCCGGAGCGTGGCCGACATCTCGCCAGAGTGTGTTCACTTGAACTGGTAGTTCAGCGGCACCATCAGGGTAAAGCTGTCCCCTTGCAGGTGATGGGGCGGAGTGGGCAGTTTGCCCACATCGGCCAGCACCTGCAGCGCGGCATTGTCCAGCACCGTATGGCCGCTGCTTTCCGCCACTTCTTGTGACAGCACATTGCCGTAGCGGTCGATCGTAAAGCGCACGCGGACGGTGCCGGTGATCTTCTGCTTTCGCGCCTCGCTGGGGTACTTGCGCGCCTTGCCGATGCGCAGCACCACGTCCTTTTGCCAGTCCATAATCTCGGCCGTGGCCTCGGCCGATAGCCCTTCGGACTTGGCCTGCGCCTTTTCCGCCACCTCTGGCGCATCTACGCCTGAGACCGATCCGGCCGAGGCATCGCGAGCCTCAGACCCGACCTGACTTTCGGCCAAGATTTGCTCTTCATCGAATTCAGTTGCGGTCTCATGGGCAATCTCTTCGGTGTCTGCCGCAGGCTCGGGGCTGGCAACGCCGAATTTCAGTTCATCATCCTCGACCTCATAGGGCACCTGATTCAGGATCGGCTCATCAGCGGCTTTGGCGGGGTCCACGGCCTCGGCGCTCTCGGTCACGGTGGGCGCGTCTTCTGCTGCGGCCACAGCGGCGGCATCCTCGCCCGCGTTTTCCGGTGCGGCGATGATGTCCGAGAGGTCAAAGAACATCGCCCCCTCAATCGATGCCTCTTGGGTCCGGACCACAGGCGGCGCTGGTTCCACTTGTGAGAATACCGCAGCGGCGGCCCCCACATGCAGACCAACGCCAGCGACGATCGCCCCGAACCATAACAAAGGGGCAGGGCGGGAAACGGGATCAGCCAGCGACATGTTCACTCTGCCTTGGCAGGGATTGCGCCTGCGGCCTCGGCTGCCTCAGGTCCAGCGCTGGCAGGGTCCAGCCCCACAAGGCCCACCTTGAGATAGCCGTCAGAGGTGAGCTTGTTCATCACCTTGATCAACTCTCCATAAGGGACCGAGGCATCGGCGCGGATGTAAAGCCGCGTGTCGCGCTTCAGCATGGTGGCAA
>JAYZYX010000263.1:0-12811 GCA_036139795.1 Pseudomonadota bacterium
GGTAAACGGTGTCGATGACCGGCTGCACTTCTTTCTTACGCAGCAGACGGTTCACCAGTTCAAACGGTGCTTTCGCGTTCAGCGGCAGCAGGTTGCCAAGCAGGACACGACCGGGGGTGGTGTCAAAGCGCTTGACGACCTCAAGACCGTCTTCGTCGATCTGCTTGATCCGCGCGGTCACGCTGGCGTGCAGGTGAACGGCGCCGCTGTCCAGTGCGTGCTGCACTTCGTCCAGCGATGCGAACGCCATGCCTTCGCCCTTCATGCCTTTACGGTTCAGGGTCGTGTAGTACAGACCCAGAATCATATCCTGCGAAGGAACGATGATCGGCGCGCCGTTTGCGGGCGACAGAACGTTGTTGGTCGACATCATCAGGACGCGCGCTTCCAGCTGGGCCTCAAGGCTCAGGGGAACGTGCACAGCCATCTGGTCACCGTCGAAGTCCGCGTTAAACGCCGAGCAGACCAGCGGGTGCAGCTGGATTGCCTTACCTTCGATCAGCGTGGGTTCGAACGCCTGAATGCCAAGACGGTGCAGCGTCGGCGCACGGTTCAGCATGACAGGGTGTTCGCGGATCACTTCGTCGAGGATATCCCAAACTTCGGGACGCTCTTTTTCGACCAGCTTCTTCGCCTGCTTCACGGTGCTCGACAGGCCTTTGGCCTCAAGACGCGAGTAGATGAAGGGCTTGAACAGTTCGAGCGCCATCTTCTTGGGCAGACCACACTGGTGCAGCTTCAGCTCCGGACCGGTCACGATGACCGAACGGCCCGAGAAGTCCACGCGCTTACCCAGACGGTTCTGACGGAAACGACCCTGCTTACCTTTCAGCATGTCGGACAGCGACTTCAGCGGACGCTTGTTCGCGCCGGTGATGACGCGGCCACGGCGGCCGTTGTCGAACAGCGCGTCTACAGCTTCCTGCAGCATACGCTTTTCGTTACGCACGATGATATCGGGCGCACGCAGTTCAATCAGACGCTTCAGACGGTTGTTCCGGTTGATCACGCGGCGATACAGATCGTTCAGATCCGAGGTCGCAAAGCGGCCGCCATCCAGCGGAACCAGCGGACGCAGTTCCGGCGGGATCACGGGGATCACGGTCATGATCATCCACTCGGGGCGGTTGCCCGACTCGAGGAACGATTCAACAACTTTCAGACGCTTGATGATCTTCTTGGGCTTCAGTTCACCAGTTGCTTCGGCCAGATCAGCGCGCAGCTGCTCGGCTTCTGCTTCCAGATCAATCGCAGCCAACATCTCGCGGATCGCTTCAGCGCCGATGTTGGCGGTGAAGGCGTCCATGCCGAACTGGTCCTGAGCGTCCATGAACTCTTCTTCGGTCATCATCTGGCCATAGGTCAGATCGGTCAGACCGGGTTCGATCACAACGTAGTTTTCGAAGTAGAGAACGCGTTCCAGATCACGCAGGGTCATATCCAGCATCAGGCCGATGCGCGAAGGCAGCGACTTGAGGAACCAGATGTGCGCGCAAGGTGCGGCCAGCTCGATGTGGCCCATACGCTCGCGGCGGACTTTCTGCAGGGTTACTTCAACGCCGCACTTTTCACAGACGACGCCGCGGTACTTCATGCGCTTATATTTGCCGCAAAGGCATTCGTAGTCTTTGATCGGGCCAAAGATACGGGCGCAGAACAGACCGTCACGCTCGGGCTTGAAGGTACGGTAGTTGATGGTCTCGGGCTTTTTGATTTCGCCGTACGACCACGACAGGATCCGCTCGGGCGAGGCAAGCGAGACTTTGATCTCGTCGAATTGCTTCGCCGGGGTGAGCGGGTTGAACGGGTTGTTCGTCAGTTCCTGGTTCATGTCATATTCCTTGAATGAGGCCGAAAGGGGTTAAGCAAGGGGCAGAGCCCCTTACTCGTCCTCCTCCGAGTCCAGGAGTTCCATGTTCAGGCCGAGGCCGCGGACTTCCTTCACCAGAACGTTGAAGGATTCGGGCACGCCGGCCTCGAAGTTGTCCTCGCCCTTGACGATGCTTTCGTAGACCTTGGTACGGCCTGCCACGTCGTCCGACTTGACGGTCAGCATTTCCTGCAGGGTGTATGCCGCGCCGTATGCTTCCAGCGCCCACACTTCCATCTCACCGAAGCGCTGACCACCGAACTGCGCCTTACCACCCAGCGGCTGCTGGGTAACAAGCGAGTACGGACCAGTCGAACGCGCGTGGATTTTGTCGTCCACGAGGTGGTGCAGTTTCAGCATGTACTTGATGCCGACGGTGACCTTACGTGCGAACTGCTCACCAGTACGACCGTCGAACAGCACCGACTGACCCGAAGTGTCAAAGCCGGCACGCTTCAGCGCGTCGTTCACGTCAGCTTCTTTCGCGCCGTCAAAAACGGGGGTCGCGATCGGAACACCGCGGGTGGCGTTCTGTGCGCGTTCCAGCAGACGATCTTCTTCCAGATCGGCAAAGCCTTCTTCGTACACATCATCACCGTAGGCGATGCGCAGTGCTTCACGAACGGGGGTCATATCGCCCGAGCGACGGTACTCTTGCAGAGCGTTGTCGATCTGGCCACCCAGCGCGCGCGAGGCCCAACCCATGTGACATTCCAGAATCTGACCGACGTTCATACGCGAAGGCACGCCGAGCGGGTTCAGACACAGGTCAACGGGGGTACCGTCTGCCAGGAAGGGCATGTCTTCGATCGGGATAACCTTTGAGACAACACCTTTGTTACCGTGACGACCGGCCATCTTGTCACCGGGCTGCAGCTTGCGCTTCACCGCGATGAACACTTTGACCATCTTCATAACGCCCGGGGGCAGATCGTCGCCGCGACGGACCTTCTCGACCTTGTCCTCGAAACGGGCATCCAGCGAACGCTTCTGGGCGTTGTACTGTTCATGCAGCGCTTCGACGATCTGTGCGTCGGCCTCGTCTTCCAGCGCCAGCTGCCACCACTGACCACGGCTCAGGCTATCCAGCAGCTCTTCGGTGATTTCGCTGTTGGGGCGAATACCTTTGGGGCCTTTGACAGCGTTCTTGCCAAGGATCAGCTTGTGCAGACGGGCGTAGATGTTGCGGTCCAGAATGGCCAGTTCGTCATCACGGTCACGTGCCAGACGCTCGACTTCTTCACGCTCGATCTGGAGGGCACGTTCGTCCTTCTCCACACCGTGGCGGTTGAACACGCGCACTTCTACGACGGTACCGTAGTCACCCGGGGGCAGACGCAGCGAAGTGTCACGAACGTCCGACGCCTTTTCACCGAAGATCGCGCGAAGCAGCTTTTCTTCGGGGGTCATCGGGCTTTCGCCCTTCGGAGTGATCTTGCCAACCAGAATGTCGCCCGGTCCGACCTCGGCGCCGATGTACACGATGCCAGCCTCGTCGAGGTTGCGCAGCGCTTCTTCACCGACGTTCGGGATGTCGCGAGTGATTTCTTCCGGCCCAAGCTTGGTGTCACGGGCAGCGACTTCGAATTCCTCGAGGTGAACCGAGGTGTAAACGTCATCACGGACGATACGCTCGGAGATCAGAATCGAGTCTTCGTAGTTGTAGCCGTTCCAGGGCATGAAGGCCACGACGACGTTCTTACCAACAGCCAGTTCGCCCATCTCGGTGGCGGGGCCGTCAGCAACAACTTCGCCCTTACCAACGATGTCGCCCACCTTCACCAGCGGACGCTGGTTGATGCACGAGTTCTGGTTCGAGCGCTGGAACTTGCGCAGACGGTAGATGTCCACGCCCGGATCGCCGGGTTCCAGATCTTCGGTGGCGCGAACCACGATACGCTGCGCGTCAACCTGGTCGATCACGCCTGCGCGCTTCGCCATAATTGCCGCACCCGAGTCGCGGGCCACGATTTCTTCGATACCGGTGCCGACCAGCGGAGCCTCTGCCTGAAGCAGCGGCAGCGCCTGACGCATCATGTTCGAGCCCATCAGTGCGCGGTTCGCGTCGTCGTTCTCAAGGAACGGGATCAGCGAGGCCGCAACCGAAACCAGCTGCTTGGGCGACACGTCGATCAGGTCAACGTTTTCGATCGGCTGCAGGGTGTAGTCACCCGACTGACGGGTCGAGACCATTTCCTGAACGAACTTGCCGTTCTCATCCAGCTCAGCGTTCGCCTGCGCCACGGTGTGACGCATTTCTTCGGTTGCCGACAGGTAGTTCACCTCATCGGTGACCTTGCCGTCGATAACCTTGCGGTACGGGGTTTCGATGAAGCCGTATTTGTTCACGCGGGCAAAGGTTGCCAGCGAGTTGATCAGACCAATGTTCGGACCTTCCGGCGTCTCAATCGGGCACATACGGCCGTAGTGAGTTGCGTGAACGTCGCGAACCTCAAAGCCTGCACGTTCGCGGGTCAGACCGCCCGGCCCGAGGGCCGACAGACGACGCTTGTGCGTGACTTCCGACAGCGGGTTGGTCTGGTCCATGAACTGCGACAGCTGCGAGCTGCCGAAGAATTCACGAACAGCCGCCGCTGCGGGCTTCGCGTTGATCAGATCCTGCGGCATGACGGTGTCGATTTCGACCGAGGACATACGCTCTTTGATCGCGCGCTCCATGCGCAGCAGACCAACGCGGTACTGGTTCTCCATCAATTCGCCAACCGAACGGACGCGGCGGTTGCCCAGGTGGTCGATGTCGTCGACTTCGCCCTTGCCGTCACGCAGTTCCACCAGTGCCTTGATACAGGCGATGATGTCTTCGCGGCGCAGGGTACGCTGGGTATCTTCCGCATCCAGAGCCAGACGCATGTTCATCTTCACGCGGCCCACGGCCGACAGGTCGTAGCGCTCGGAATCGAAGAACAGGGTGTCGAACAGCGCCGAAGCGGCTTCGACGGTCGGCGGCTCGCCGGGACGCATCACACGGTAGATGTCCATGAGCGCGGTGTCGCGACCCATGTTCTTGTCTGCCGCCATGGTGTTGCGGATGTAGGGACCAACGTTGATGCCGTCGATGTCCAGAACCGGAATCTCGGTCACACCAGCATCCAGCAGCTCTTTCAGCGAACCACCGGTGACGTCGCCGTCGCGGTCTACTTCCCAAGTCAGTTCATCACCGGCTTCGACGTAGATCGCACCGGTCTCTTCGTTGATGATGTCTTTCGAGACATACTTGCCAACGATGTGATCGAAGGGCACCAGCAGTTCGGTGATTTTGCCTTCGTCGATGATCTGCTTGACGGTGCGGGGCGTGATTTTCTTGCCCGCTTCGCAGATGATCTCGCCGGTTGCAGCGTCCACCAGATCGTAGGTGGGACGGGTGCCGCGCACGCGCTCGGGGAAGAACTTGGTAGCCCAACCACGGTTCTTCTCAAGCTTGAAGGTCACGGTGTCGTAGTAGGCGTCGCAGATGCCTTCCTGATCCAGACCCAGTGCGTACAGCAGGGTGGTCACGGGGAGCTTACGACGACGGTCGATACGGGCGAACACGATGTCTTTTGCATCGAATTCAAAGTCCAGCCACGAGCCGCGATAGGGAATGATCCGCGCCGCGAACAGCAGCTTGCCCGAGGACTGGGTCTTGCCGCGATCGTGGTCGAACAGGACGCCCGGCGAACGGTGCATCTGGCTGACGATCACACGCTCGGTGCCGTTCACGATAAAGGTACCGTTGGGGGTCATCAGGGGCATGTCGCCCATGAATACGTCTTGTTCTTTGATGTCCTTGACCGACTTGGCGCCGGTATCTTCATCAATATCGAACACGATCAGACGCAGCGTCACCTTCAGGGGTGCGCTGTAGGTCATGTCACGCTGCTGACATTCCTCAACGTCGTACTTGGGCTTTTCCAGCTCATAGTCGACGAACTCGAGGATCGCGGTTTCGTTGAAATCCTTGATCGGGAATACCGACTGGAAGACACCTTTGATGCCTTCGCCGTCCTGGGGCTTCGGCTGGTCGCCGGACTTCAGGAACAGGTCATAGGAACTTTTCTGAACCTCAATGAGGTTCGGCATTTCCAGAACTTCGCGGATTTTACCGTAGTAGCGACGCAGACGTTTCTGGCCTAGGTAGGACTGAGCCATGGAGCGATCTCACCTTTCGTTTCTCATGCGGTTGCGCATACCGTCGGGCCCCGGTCGCACACCCAAGAGACAGCGTGTTCTGGATCCATGCCTGGCCACCGTCCCACCGGCAGCCTCCCGATCCTGTGAACCTCGCCTTAGAAAAAGGTTTCTCAAAAACCTTTTGCTGAGACAGGTTCGGCAGGGCCGGGGAAAACCCCGACCCTGCCTAAAAATCCTACCCGGACAAGCTCCGGGCGAAGATTACTTGAGCTCGACTTCAGCGCCAGCTTCTTCAAGCTGCTTTTTGATCGCTTCAGCTTCTGCTTTGTCAACGCCTTCTTTGACAGCTTTGCCACCGGCTTCAACCAGTTCTTTAGCTTCTTTCAGGCCCAGACCGGTGATGCCGCGAACTTCTTTGATCACGTTGATCTTCTTGTCGCCTGCCGACTTCAGGATGACGTCGAATTCGGTCTTTTCTTCAGCTGCTGCGCCTGCGTCTGCCGCGGGGCCAGCCATCATCACTGCGCCGCCAGCTGCGGGCTCGATGCCGTACTCATCCTTCAGGATGGTTTTCAGTTCTTGTGCTTCCAGCAGGGTCAGACCAACGATCTCTTCTGCCAGTTTCTTCAGATCAGCCATTTTTTGACTCTTTCCGTATATAAGATGTGTTCCAACGTCAGGGTTATAACCCTACGCGGCTCTCTTGATTGCGTTAGGCGGCTGCCTTGTCTTCGATGGTCGACAGGATGCCGGCGATGTTCGAAGCAGGTGCGCCAATTGCACCGGCGATGTTCGAAGCGGGTGCGCCGATACAACCAACGATCGAGGCAATAAGCTCCTCGCGCGAAGGCATTTTCGACACGGCTTCAACACCGGCACGGTCCAGAGCGTTCTCGCCCATTGCACCGCCAAGGATTTCGAACTTGCTGTTCGACTTGGCGAAGTCCTCGGCGACCTTGGCTGCTGCCACGGGGTCTTCCGAGTAGGTAAGAACGGTCATACCCGAGAGGTACTGTGCCATGCTTTCGCAGGGCTTGCCCTCCAGAGCGATCTTGGCGAGCCTGTTCTTGGCAACACGCACCGACGCATCCGCCTCACGTGCTTTCGCACGCAGGTCTTGCATCTCCGCAACCGTGAGACCCTCGTAGTGTGCAACCACTACGACGCCAGAGCTTTCAAAGATCTGGCCGAGTTCCTCGACCACTTTCTCTTTTTGTGCTCTATCCACAGTTTTACTCCAAGTTTGGGGTTTCCCCCGGCTCAAGTTTGCCCTGACAAAATCAGAGCGTCGGGTCCGTTTCAGGGTCCCGAAGCCAAGATTCTCTGGGGCAGAGCCCCATACGGAATTCTTAGTTCGTTCCCCATCTCAGAAAGGCGGTTATTAAGTCCCTATTGGGACACCCTTCGTCTCGGACAGGACGGGGCGTTGCCGCCCCGCCATCTGGCTTGCGCCAGAATCTCTTTGCAGCGCTTATTGAGCGACTGCGTCGGAAACGTCAACCGAAACGCCACCGCCCATGGTCGAGCTCAGCGAAACTTTTTTGACGTATGCGCCTTTTGCACCAGCGGGCTTCGCTTTGACGACTGCGTCAACGAACGCTTTCACGTTCTCGATCAGTTTTGCTTCGTCGAACGAGGCTTTGCCGACGCCGGCGTGGATCACACCAGCTTTTTCAACCTTGAACTGAACCTGACCGCCCTTGGCGTCCGAAACCGCCTGAGCAACGTCCATGGTCACAGTGCCGACTTTGGGGTTCGGCATCAGGTTGCGGGGGCCCAGAACCTTACCAAGACGACCAACGATGGGCATCATGTCCGGGGTCGCGATGCAGCGATCGAAGTCGATCTTGCCGCCCTGGATGGTTTCCATCAGGTCTTCTGCGCCAACGATGTCTGCGCCTGCTGCTTTGGCTTCGTCAGCCTTGGCACCACGTGCGAACACAGCAACGCGAACGGTTTTACCAGTGCCGTTGGGCAGGCTGACAACACCGCGAACCATCTGGTCAGCGTGACGGGGGTCAACGCCAAGGTTCATTGCGATTTCGATGGTTTCGTCGAACTTGGCGGTGGCGTTTGCCTTTACCAGTGCAACGGCTTCAGCGATCGAGATGTCCTCTTTGCCAGCAAAGGCTTCGCGGACGGCGCGGGTACGTTTACCAAGCTTAGCCATTACTTCACCTCAATGCCCATCGAACGGGCCGAGCCCATGATGATCTTCATCGCCTGCTCAACGGTGTTCGCGTTCAGGTCTTTCATCTTCGCTTCAGCGATCTCACGGACCTGCTTGGCGGTTACCGAACCTGCAGTTGCGCGACCGGGGGTCTTGGAACCACCCTGCAGCTTTGCAGCCTTCTTCAGGTAATAAGACGCGGGGGGCGTCTTGATTTCCATGGTGAAGGACTTGTCCTGGTAGTAGGTGATCACGGTCGGGCACGGCGCGCCGGGCTCCATGTCCTGCGTCTTGGCGTTGAACGCCTTGCAGAATTCCATGATGTTGATGCCGCGCTGACCCAGTGCGGGGCCTACCGGCGGCGAGGGGTTCGCTTTGCCCGCAGGCACTTGCAGCTTGAGGCTGCCAATCAGTTTCTTAGCCATTTGGCTTTTCCTTTTCCAACACCGTCAGGACGCGTCCTTCAGGATTGAGTTGTCGCGGTGCGGTTCGGGGCCGCGGCCCCTACCCCTCCCGCGGGGTAGCGATCAGGCCTGCTTGGTGACCTGACCGTATTCCAGTTCGACGGGGGTCTCACGACCGAAGATCGAAACGGTGACCTTCAGACGCTGGTTCTCGTCGTCGACTTCCTCGACCATGCCGTCGAAATCTTCGAACGGACCGTCGTTAACTTTAACCTTCTCGCCCACCTCGAAGTGGATGAGGGTGCGCGGGGTTTCCTCGTTCTCCTGAACACGGTTCAGGATCGCGTTCACCTCAGCGTCACGCATGGGCATCGGGCGCCCCTGCGGACCAAGGAAACCGGTCACGCGGTTGATCGAGCTGATCAGGTGATAGCCACGATCGGTCATCTCCATGCGCACCAGCACGTAGCCGGGCATGAAACGACGCTCGGTCGTCACCTTCTTGCCCCGGCGCACTTCGATCACCTCTTCGGTGGGCACCAGAACTTCTTCGATCTCTGCTTCGAGGCCATTTTCGATGACAGACTGTCTGATCTGTTCGGCAATCTTCTTCTCGAAGTTCGAGAGAACACTTACCGAGTACCAACGTTTTGCCATCTGGCCACCGCCTCGTTTTCTCATGCAGCGCTAAAGCACCGCGGAATTCCTAGAAAAGTCAGGGGGTTCCCCTGCGCCGACCCAATAAAATTGGGCGCGGGCTACGAATCGCCACACGCCACAAAAGGATCAGTGTGGCGCGTATTACAGCCGAGACGCCCCGATTTCAAGGGGCGTCAAGGAAAATCCGTGGTTTAGCTGACTGCGGACAGCAGACCCTGCAGACCGAAACGGATGATCATGTCCACAAGGAAGAAGAAGGTCGCAAACAGCGATGCCATGACGAACACCATCACGGTGGTCAGCATCACCTCTTTACGGGTGGGCCAGACAACCTTGCCGATTTCGGCGCGGGTCTGCTGGACGAACTGAAGCGGATTGGTCTTGGCCATGGTGTCCTCGTTTTCTGGCGGCTCACATACGCCCTGAAAGAGCGAAGTTCAAGCCTGCCTCGCCATTCCATGCATTTCCCCCTCTGAGGGCGGCGTCACGGACGCAGCAGGGTGACGTCTTCCAGATCGGCCAGAGCCTCCAGATCATCTGCATAGGCCTCGGCACTTGCCGCCAGAGTATCAGCAGAAAACGGGCGGAAACGATCTTCTGGCCCGCATAAAGGAAACGCCTTTTTGGCCTGACGCGCGGTTTTACGGGGATCTTCCCGATCCGGACCCAGCGATTCCAGCATGGCAATCGCCTCAGCCGAGAGGGACGCGTTCACGCGATTTTCAATCGGCACGATGGGCAAAGCGGACCCCAGCATCATAGGCAGCAGATCGGGCAGGACAGCAGAGTAGTCTTCCTGACGCCAGACAACCACGCGATTCGCGCCTGCGATTTGCAACCGGCGGACAAGCTTGGCCCAACGCAGCTCTGCCGGACTCACGCTGCCAAGAAAGCTATGGAACCCCGGCTTTACCTGCCCGTTAAATAGCTCATGGGCATATAGGGACGCCAGCCACGGGGCAGGATCACGGACCGACAGAAACACCGTCACATCAGCGCCGGCCATGCGGTCAAACAGCTTTCCGGCCCGACGCTCGGCCTGCGGATACAGCAGTTCACTCCCGGCCAGACTGAATTGCAGCCCCATCAGATTCTCTTCAGAGATCACCAACCGGCGTGCCTCGGGTAGAATTTCGGCAAAGCCGGCCTTCAACCTGCGTGACAACGGCTTGCCTTCACGGCGCAACTGCACGGGACCAAGCCAGCCGATGCCATGCTCGGACAGAAGGTCCACGTTATGCTCGAACGTCTTTTGCAGATGCGTCGAAGCGGTCTTATGTGCGCCGATGTGAAGGGAGACAGGACGACCGGTCACTACAACTCCGAAGTTTGTTATGTGAGCGGAAGGCCTGGCAGGGGCAGCAGGGTTCGAACCCGCGACCTACGGTTTTGGAGACCGTCGCTCTACCAGCTGAGCTATACCCCTAAGGCCGAGCTACCGTCTACTTTTCCGGCTCGGGGATTGCAAGCCGGAATTCGCGGGCAATTGCACGAAGTTCCAAGATATCTGCGGCAGCCAAGGATTTACGCGCCGCTGTGATCGCCTCAACGGGCCAATCCCACCACGCCAACGCCTGCAAGTCCTTGTTCTGCACCTCAGAGAAGCGCATCCGCACCACCTGCGCCGGATTGCCCGCCACAATCGCATAATCAGGCACAGTCCCACGAACCACCGCCCCTGCCCCCACGATCACACCGTTCCCGATTCGCGCGCCCGGACAGATCATCGCGTTCATCCCGATCCAGACATCGTTCCCGATCAGAGTGTCCCTTGTATCCGGCTGGACCATGCCGCTTTTGTCCGCATCAAAGATGCCGAAGGGGTACGTACTGACCCCCGCCATGTCGTGATTGGCCGAGCTCGTGACGAACAGCACCCCGTGAGCAATCTGGCAAAAGCGCCCCAGAACCAGCCGCTCTTGCGAAAAGGGAAACAGATAGGGCGCCAGCACCTGCCCCCAATCGACAGGCACTTCAAAGCGACTGGCATAGGTGAATTCCCCGACACTGAAACGCGGGTTATCAATAACGTTTTTCAGAAAAACGGTGCCCTCATGTCGGCTGCCATCGGGCAGGATCACGGGGTGGGTGTCTGTGGACACGGCGAATGGAACAGGCATGGCAGCCCTCCTGAATTGAGCAGTCTTTGCGGATCAGTTCAAAGCAGGGTCTTGTCCATCTTCCTCACTCCTTGGCCAACCACACCGTACGTCAAGAAAAATATTCGGCGAATATTTTTCTCCCCGCCTCACCAAGCTGTGAGGGGAAAAGATTTTCGCCGAAAATCTTTCTGACAAAGCGTTTTCGGCGAAAACGCTTACTTCGCCGTTCCAAGCCAACGAAGCGCAATCAATAGAGCCACCTGAATCGCCATAATTCCGGCACAGGCCGCACAAAAGACGTAAAACGCGTAGGGGTTCTCGACCCCCGGCATACCGGCGACATTGACCCCGAAAAGGCCGGTCATGAACCCCAGGGGCAAAAAGATGACAGAGGCCATGGACATGACAAACATGTTCCGGTTCAGGCGGTCTGAGAGCTGCCCCGATAGCTCTTCGCGCAAGATGGCCGTTTGATCGCGCAACTCTTCCATATCTTCGACAATCCGCACCATCTTGACGGCCTCTTCCTCAATCTCGCGGATGACCGTCGCGGACAGAAACGGCAGGGTCAGGGTGGCGCTGTCCGCAAGTGCGTCTCTTTGGGGTTTGAGAAAGCGCAGCGCCGCGATCAATTGCAGGCGCTTGTCCACCAGAGCCCGCCGCAGGTTGGCGTCCCCTTGTGCGATCACCATTTCCTCCAGATCAGCAACCTCAGTGTCTAGGCGCGTCTGGAAGGCCGCGATGTTGCCGACCAGGTCCTCGATCAGATGGACCAGAAACTCCCCCACCTCTTCGGGTGCCGCGCCACGGTCCGCCCGCTGGGCCATCCGCTCGACCGCCAGCACGCGCTTACGTGAAATGGTAACGACCCTCTTTTCATCAGCATAGATGCGGACCGAGACCATGTCTTCGGGGTCTTCGCCTTCGTTGTAGTTCATCCCCCGCAGGATCATCATTACCCCGTCATCAATCGCCATAACGCGCGGGCGGGTGTTTACATCTGTCAGCGCCTCGGCCGCTTGGGGGTCAAGGTACTCCATATGCTCAAATATCCATTCGGCCGCCTCTTCATGGGTGCCATCCAGATGCACCCAAGCGAATTCATCGCTGCGCAAACCGTCAATGACGGCGGCCTCGCTTGAGAGACCCTTTGCGGGGCCTTCAAGGATATAGGCAAAATGGATCGGCGTTTCGGCAGGCATGAGAGGGCTCCTTTTCACCACAACGTTTGAACCATCTCAAACGGTTCCCGAAAAGCAAAAAGGCCGCCCGAGGGGGCGGCCTTTCGCAAATCAGAGCAAAGCCCTGAATTAGTCGAGGATTTTCGAGACGACGCCCGAACCCACAGTACGGCCACCCTCACGGATAGCGAAGCGCAGGCCTTCTTCCATCGCGATCGGAGCGATCAGTTCGACGGTGAAGCGCAGGTTGTCGCCGGGCATAACCATCTCGGTGCCTTCGGGCAGAACGCAGG
>JAYZYX010000264.1:0-38598 GCA_036139795.1 Pseudomonadota bacterium
CTGTACTTCTCGCCGTTGATGATAAAGCTCGGGGTGCCGGTGATGTCATGCACGGCGTCGTTGGCCTGATACCAGTCGACCAGAGCCTGCGCGGTGGTGGCATCCTGAAGGCAGGCATCCAGCTGCGCGTCTTCCAGACCGGCGATCTTGCCGTATTTCTTCAGCATATCGACCATTTCGGCCGCGCCGCCAGCTTTCGCCCACTCGGACTGGTGCTCAAAGATCAGGTCCGAGATGCCAAAGTAGCGCATCTCGCCGCCACAACGGGCCACCATCGAGGCCCAGAGGCCCGGGCGATCAAAGTACACTTCGCGGAAGATGAACTTTACCTTGCCTTCATCGATGTAGTTTTTCTTGATCTCGGGCAGCGGGCCGTCGTGGAAATTCTTGCAGTGCGGGCAGGTGAACGAAGCATATTCGATCACTTCGACCGGCGCATCGGCCTGACCCATCATCATATCGACGATCGCGGGGGCCTCGGTCGCGGCATCAGTGGCAGCATCTGCCTCTTGCGCCATAGCAGGAGCGGGCAGCAGCGATGAGGTCGCCTCGGGTGCGCTGGTCATCCAGTATGCGCCGCCAAGGGTCGCCGCGGTCACGAAAGCGGTGGCCAGAAGTTTGCGTGTCATTGAAGCCTCATGTCTTTGTACTTGTCTTTGTGTAAACATTCCGCGCCAGCCGTTCCAGTGCAGCGCGCAATTCGGGGCTGCCCACGTCTTCGGCCAGTTCACTAGCGCGGGCGCGGATTTCAGGGGTTTCGGCGGGTTTGGATTTGCGCGGCGCATGCAGGAACTGCGCCTGTCCTTCGGCAAACCCTGTGGGCGCCGTCTGGGTGATATGGACCCGTGCAATCGCGTTATAGCCGTAGCAGGCATTCACGCGGGTGCGGATCACGTCCTTTTGCATCTCAAGCATCGGGGCCTGTGCGCCCGTGGTCAGCAAGGTCAGCGTGCCGCCCATGCCGCCGCGCCCGTAGCCGATCTTGATCGGCTGCGCGACGGATGCGATGTCCTGTCCTACCACCTCGGCCCAATGAGTCAGCAGCTTGGCCACGGCAAAGCCGCGCTTTTCCCCAGCCTCACGGATCTGGGTATTCAGCAGCTTGGACGTGCGGGCAAAGCCGCGGGTGGAAGAGTATCGCTTGGTCATCAGCGTAGGTCTTGACGGGTTGGCTCTTGCATCTGTTTCTCTAGCGCTATTCTAGTGACCCGCGCCCCCAAGGCCAGAGGCCGTTTCACACCAAGGATAAAGAATGCGTGACGAATCCGACGTATCCCTGCCCACGGCTGAAACATTGCTGGACTGGTATGACCGGCATGCCCGTACCATGCCATGGCGCGTGCCCCCCGCACAGCGCAAAAATGGCGTGATGCCAGACCCCTATCGCGTCTGGATGTCCGAGGTCATGTTGCAGCAGACCACCGTGGCCGCCGTGCGCGATTACTTTACCAAATTCACCGCCCGCTGGCCGCGTGTGACCGATCTGGCCGCGGCCGAGGATGCCGACGTCATGGCCGCTTGGGCAGGGCTGGGGTATTATGCCCGTGCCCGTAACCTCTTGAAATGCGCCCGCGCCGTGGCGAATGACCACGGCGGCACCTTTCCCCAGACCTATGCCGAGTTGATCAAACTGCCTGGCATCGGCCCCTATACCGCCGCCGCCGTCGCCAGCATCGCCTTTGATGAGGCCGCAACAGTTGTGGATGGCAACGTTGAACGTGTCATGTCCCGCATCTTCAACGTGCAAAATCCGCTGCCCGATTCGAAACCGGAACTAACGGAACTTGCCACCACCCTGACGCCCGCCGACCGCCCCGGTGATTATGCGCAGGCGGTGATGGATCTGGGGGCCACGATCTGCACGCCGCGCAATCCGGCCTGCGGCCTGTGCCCGTGGCGCGACAACTGCCGCGCCCGCCTTTTCGGCACGCCCACCGAGCTGCCCCGCAAAAAGCCCAAGAAGGCCAAGCCGAAACGGCGCGGCATCGCCTATATCACCCGCCGCGTTGACGGGGCCTATCTGCTGGAAACCCGCCCCGACAGTGGCCTGTTGGGCGGTATGCTGGGTTGGCCCGGTAGCGAATGGGCCGAGACCGATCCCCTGCCCGCGCCCCCGATCCGCGCGGAATGGAAGACCCTGAACGAAGAGGCCAAGCACACTTTCACCCACTTTCATCTAAGCCTCACGGTCCTGACCGCGCTGGTCCCGATGGAACGGCAACCCGAACGGGGAGAGTTTGTGGCCGAAGAGGACTTTGACCCTTCGAATTTACCCACCGTTATGCGGAAGGCATTTGATCTGACATCAGGAAAATCTCGTAAATCCTGATACAAACTGCGACAGTTGTTATGATTGTCGCTCAAGGAGCTTACGTATGATTGCCCCCGCCCAAGTCGCCAAAATCCAACGCGCTTTGCCCTTCTGGCTGTCGTTGGTGCTGATTCCGCTGGCGTGGTTCTGCGCGGTGCAGGGGGGATGGGCGGTGCTGCTGGTGCCGCTGATCGCGTGGTATCTGTTCAGCTTTCTGGATGCGCTTGCGGGACTGAACAAGGAAAACGCCGATCCGGCCACGTCCGAGGATGAGTTGTTCTGGTATCGGGCCATCACGATCATCTGGCCCCCTGTCCAGTTCCTGACCGTTTTTGGCCTGATCTACTATGCCACCCACACCGACCACCTTAGTACAGCGGTCATGATCGGCCTCTTCTTTGGCGTCGGGGTGATCACCGGCACCATCGGCATCAACTACAGTCATGAATTGATGCACCAGAAGAACAACAAGGAACGCTGGCTAGGGGACATCTTGCTGGCGATGGTGCTATATTCCCATTTCCGCAGCGAACACCTGCGGGTGCATCACCTCTATGTGGGCACGCCCAAAGACCCTGTGACCGCCCGCTATAACGAAGGATTCCACCGGTTCTTTCCGCGCGTTCTGCGGCAATCGCTGGTCTCTTCGTTCAACGCAGAACGGGCCATGCTGGCCCGCCGCAGCCTGCCGTGGCACCACCGCAGCAATCCCTTCTGGCGCTATTGGGCGCTGCAAGGGATCATGATCGCCTGCGCCCTGATCGCTGGCGGCTGGGTCGGTCTGGCCCTGTTCGTCTGGCAGGCCTTTGTGGCGATCTGGCAGCTAGAGGTGGTGAACTACGTGGAACACTACGGCCTGACCCGCGAACACTTGGGCGACGGCAAGTATGAACACGTCAAACCCCACCACAGCTGGAACGCCGCGCACACCGGCACCAACTGGCTGTTGATCAACCTGCAACGCCACTCGGACCACCATTACAAGCCGGACCGGCGCTTTCCGCTGCTTCAGAACTACTCTGAGGATGAGGCCCCGCAACTGCCCCACGGCTATCCCCTGATGAGCCTTGGCGCGATGGTGCCGTCCTACTGGCGGCGGGTGATGAACCCCAAGGTGCGGGAATGGCGGCGTCAGTATTATCCGCATATCGAAGACTGGCAGCCCTATAACAAAGGGCAGAACCCGTTGCCCCGTTAACGGTGCTCGCGGATGTACTTGATGACGTCTTCGGCGAAAGCACCCACGGCCAGAAAGAAAAACCCCGCGCCAACAAAGATATAGCCTGACGTGAACAGCTTGCCCGCAGCGGTGACAGGCGTCATGTCGCCGTATCCGACGGTCGAGATCGTGATGACTGAGAAATAAAGCGCGTCCGTGAAATCCCACCCTTCAAGGTGGACGTAGATGACAGACGACAAAGACACCAGTAGCAGATTGACCGAGAACAGGGCCAATACCAGCTGGTGTGTAAAGGCTTCGTAGATCGCCCGAAGCAAGCGGATGTAGGCGTTGATCAACTGCATTGATTGGCCCGAAAAAGCGCCCCGCCGTCATTGCTGAACTCAGCGGGGCGTAGTTGTGACCGCGCATGACGGGCGCGGTCGCAGGCAACTGGGGTTGCTTTGTGTTGGTATTAGTTTGTGCGGCCGTCCATTTCGGCGCGGATCTGCTGGCGCAACACGTCGATCGAGATGATCTGACCGTCCCGCTTAAAGTGCCAATAGGTCCAACCATTGCAGCTGGGGGCGCCTTCGTAGTGGGCACCTACCTGATGGATCGAGCCCTTGAAGTCCTTGCCAACCAGCGTGCCGTCTGCCCGCACGATTGCCTTGAAGCGGTTGCCCGCCGAGTACAGCTCGTCTCCGGGCTGCAACATGCCGCGCTCGACCAACTGGCCGAAAGGCACACGGGGTGCCGCGCGCTTGGAGGTGCTGACCTCCAATGCCGATTTGTCGAACGGCGAGATCTGCGCAATACGCTCTTCGGCGTATTTGCGGTACGAATCTTCACGCTCGATGCCGACAAAATCACGACCCAGCATCTTGGCGACTGCGCCGGTGGTGCCGGTGCCAAAGAAGGGGTCCAGAACCACGTCGCCCGGATTGGTGCTACCGACGATCACGCGGTGCAGCAGGCTTTGGGGCTTTTGGGTCGGATGGGCTTTGTTGCCCTCTTCGTCTTTCAGGCGCTCGTGTCCGGTGCAAATGGGCAGAACCCAGTCGCTGCGCATCTGCACGCCTTCGTTCAGAGACTTCAGGGCCTCATAGTTAAAGGTGTACTTGGCGCCTTCGGATTTCGAGGCCCAAATCATGGTCTCATGGGCGTTGGTCAGACGCTTGCCGCGGAAGTTCGGCATCGGGTTGGTCTTGCGCCACACCACGTCGTTCAGAATCCAGTAACCGGTGTTCTGAAGCGCCGCGCCAACGCGGAAGATGTTGTGGTAGCTGCCGATCACCCAGATCGCCCCATTGGGCTTTAGCAGACGGCGGGCCGCAGCCAGCCAGTCACGGGTGAATTCGTCGTACGCCTGAAAGCTGTCGAACTGGTCCCAGTGATCGTCAACCGCGTCCACCTTGCTGTTGTCGGGACGGTTCAGGTCGCCACGCAATTGCAAATTGTAAGGGGGGTCTGCGAATATCAGATCGACACTGTTCTCGGGAAGTGAGTTCATCACTTCGATACAGTCACCAGCCAATATGGAATTACGTGGGAGGACGCACTGCGCCTCCTGCTTGGATTTCTTCGTCATGTTTCACTGCCTCTAAAACCGGCGCTTTTGCGCTCTCGTTTGTGGATAACATGAGGAAAACCTGTGGGTTCGTCAAATTGTTTTTTCTAATCAGGTTGTTACAATTCACTCTTGATACAAGATATTGTGGATAGGCTTGAACGAACGCCTATGGTGCGGCGTCACGCCAAGGGTTTTCAGCGCGTCCATATGGGCCTTGGAACCATAGCCAGCGTTACGTTCCCAGCCGTATCCGGGATACTCTTCAGCCAGTCCCGACATGAGATTATCCCTGTATTCCTTTGCAATAATCGACGCTGCCGCGATTGAGATCGACCGCGCGTCACCTTTCACAACCGCTTCCGCATTCGACTGGAATTCCACCGGCAGACGATTTCCGTCCACAAGAAGAAATTCGGGCGGCACGGGCAGCGCCTCGACCGCGCGGCGCATGGCCAGATAGGTGGCCTGAAGGATGTTGATCTGGTCTATTTCTGCAACACTGGCCACGCCGATGCCGCACTGCGCCTGATTCAGAATAGATTCGGAGAGGGCCGCACGCCGCTTTGGCGTCAGCTTTTTAGAATCGTTCAGCCCCTCGGGGAAATTCTCCATATCCAGAATCACGGCTGCTGCCACGACAGGCCCCGCCAAGGGGCCACGCCCGACCTCATCCACACCGGCAATCAAGCGGTGACCGCGCGCCATTGCGGCGCGTTCGAAAGAATCATCGGGGGCGGGGGGCAGGATCAACTCTGTCTTCATGCCCCGCGTTGTCGCCTCGCCTGCCCCTTGCCACAAGCACAAAAAAAGCGGGCCCGAAGGCCCGCCCAGTCTAGAGAGGTCCGGCGTGGATCAGCGCCGGGCCAGGTCGACCCCGTTCTTCGTCAGACAGCGGGGGTCGTATCCGGTCACTTTGCGGGCCCGGTATTCGTGTTGAACGGTGCGGATGCATTCACCGGGCAGCTCGCGCAGGTTGATGCCGTTCTGGGCAAGGCAGTTCATCCGGTACATCACCTGATCCCCGCGCGAGGCATTCACGACCTCAAGGCACTGCTGCGGCAGGGGCGGGTTGCCGTTGAACTGCTGCTGGTAGCGGGGCGGCTTGATCACATCATGACCGCGCAGAGGCTCGTGGCTGGAATAGCGGCGCTGCTGATCCTCGGCGCGCTGGCGGGCGATCTGGCGCTGACGCTCCAGTTCTTCCTGACGCTGGCGCTCTGCATGGCGGTGACGTTCCTGTTCTTGGTAGCGCTGGCGGTCCAGCTCTGCCTGACGGGCCTGTTCGCGGGCCAGTTGGCGCTGACGCTCACGCTCGGCGGCGCGGCGGGCATCATCTTTGCGCTGTTCGCGGGCATCTTCCTCTTTTTGCTTCTGCTGGTTCAGCGCCACACCCAGCGCCGCCAACGCCGCCAGTCCCACGAACATCGCGGTGTTGTCCTTATTCTGCGGGCCCGCCTGAGCGGCGCTGCCAATGCCTGAAATCACCAAAGAGGCCGAGAGAGTCAGTGTCAGAAGTGTCTTTTTCATCAGGGTGTCTCCATGTTGGATGTCATGTGCCGTCGCGGCTTGGGTCCAACTTGGGCCACCCGTCGAAAGTCTAGCAATATCATCGGGTTGTTATCAGATAACGCCCCCTGAAAATGCGATTGTTATTGCATATCAGCCGATGCGGGCGCACCGTCGGGGACATGAAACACATCATTCTTCCCCTGATTCTGGCCGCCGCGGCCCTGCCCGTCCAAGCGGCCTGCTATGCCGACTACAAGGCCAAGCAAGACAACCCCCTGCGGCTGGCCTATGGGGTCAGCCAGATCAAAGGGGCCTGCACTGCGGCGCAGGCGCAAAGCGAACTTGCGCCTGCCCTTGCCAATGACGGCTGGACCCTGCTGACGATCCTCGGCACATTCGACGAGACCGGATTACAGTCTCGGAAGGATGCCGCTGGTGAGTTCTATCTTCGCTACTAAAGGAAACCGGCTGGTCTGGATCGGCCTTGGGGTTCTGACCGCGCTGCTGCTGGCAGGCGCGGCGGTGCTGCTGCTGTCCCTGCCCGACGCCAACGCCTTTAACACGCGGGTCGAACGGATTTTTATCGAGAACGACACCCTCACCAGTCAGGCCGAACTGAAGCTGCTGGAGATCCTTGCCCAATCCGGTACCGCCTTTTCCGAGACACTGGCCAGCTACCGCATGGTGATCTTTGTGCTGCTGGTCTTTTCCTGCGCGATGCTGCTGACCGCGCTGGTGTTCCTGCTGCTACTGACCGGCACCAACCGCCGGATGGCCCAGATCGAACGGTCCGGCATTCAGGTCCGATCCTTGGTGATCCAAAGAGCCGAGAATATGGTTTACCTGAACGAAATGGGCTTCACCCTGACCCCTGCGGCGCTTGAGACCCTCTCGGTTCTGGCCGAAGCCCGCATGGACGACGACATCCTCTCAGGCGCCGAGATCGAGGCGATGGTCTCCGGCAAATCCGCCGCCGACTGCGAAGAAGCCGCCGGCGCCACCAGAATCAAGCGCCTGCGGGATGGCTTGGGCAATCAGATCGTCAGCGAATTGCTTATCAGGTCCGTCGCGCGGCGCGGGTATTCACTGGCCGTCGCGAAAGACGCGATTGAGGTGCGGTGAGGGTATTTTTCGCCGTGAAAACTGGCTCAACTCTTATCACTTGAGCCAGTTTTTTTCACTAGTCCATGCTTGCGCGGTTAGCACGAGCAGAGCTTTTTGATCATCAGTTAAAGCTTGGAAAGCGAGAAGGAGCTGGCTCTCAAGCTCTGAATGACCTTCTTCATTCATCAAAGCACCAATTGGCACCTCAAGGACCTCGGCAATCTTCTGAAGAGTATCCACTTTCGGTGATGATACTTTTCCGAGAAGAATATCTCGGATCGCAGTATGAGCCAGTCCAGCTTCTTTCGCGGCGCGGCTTTGGTTCAAGCCGCGTCGCTCCATCAAACTTTGAATATTGCTAGCGATCCGCTCATTAATATCCAAAGTTTTTCCCCTCAAAAAAACGCCTGAAGACCCGTCTGCGCCCGACCCAGAATAAGCGCGTGGATATCGTGGGTGCCCTCATAGGTGTTCACGGTCTCAAGGTTGATCATATGGCGGATCACTTGGAATTCGCCGCTGATGCCGTTGCCCCCGTGCATGTCCCGCGACTGGCGGGCCATATCCAGCGCTTTGCCGCAGTTGTTGCGCTTGATCAGGCTGATCATTTCGGGGGCAGCTTTGGCTTCGTCCATCAGGCGGCCCACCTGTAGGGCGGCGTGCAGGCCCAGAGTGATCTCGGTCTGCATATCCGCCAGTTTCTTCTGGAACAGCTGGGTTTGTGCCAGCGGGCGGTTGAACTGGTGACGGTCCAGACCGTATTGGCGGGCGCTGTGCCAGCAGAACTCGGCCGCGCCCATGACGCCCCAAGAAATGCCGTAGCGGGCGCGGTTCAGACAGCCGAAGGGACCTTTCAGACCTTCGACGTTGGGCAGCAAGGCATCCTCGCCCACCTCAACCCCGTCCAGCACAATCTCACCGGTGACGCTGGCACGCAGGGACAGTTTGTTCCCCACTTTCGGCGCGGATAGCCCCTTCATGCCTTTTTCCAGCACAAAGCCTTTGATCTTGCCGCCATGGGCCTCGGACTTGGCCCAGACCACGAACACATCGGCGATGGGGCTGTTCGAGATCCACATCTTGCTGCCCGTCAGGCGATAGCCGGTGTCGGTCTTCACCGCGCGGGTCTTCATGCCCGCCGGATCGCTGCCTGCATCGGGTTCAGTCAGACCAAAGCAGCCGATCAATTCGCCGCTGCACAGGCCGGGCAGGTATTTCTGGCGCTGCTCTTCGGTGCCGTAGGCGTAGATCGGGTAGATCACCAAGGACGACTGCACGCTCATCATGCTGCGATAACCGGAATCAACACGCTCGACCTCGCGGGCGATCAGGCCATAGGCCACGTATGAGGCGCCCAGCCCGCCGTATTCCTCGGGCAAAGTCGCGCCCAACAGGCCCGCTTGGCCCATTTCGCGGAAAATCTCCGGCTCGACCCGCTCTTCGGCAAAGGCATCGATGATCCGCGGCTGCAGGCGATCCTGCGCAAAGGCACGGGCGCCGTCACGCAGCATCCGCTCTTCCTCTGTCAGCAGATCATCAAGGCGCAGGGCGTCCATCCAGTCGAACCGGCCCAGATCGGGGGCATCTTTGGCTTTCAGGGTCGGGGTCTGGGTCATGGTCTGTCCTCCGGCAGAAATGAACACTTGTTCTGCTCAAGGCACCACAGCGGCCCGCCCATGTCTACCCGCCATAGCGCCGGACATCATGACGCTTGCGAATGAAGTTTGTGCAGAGCGTGGATCGCCCGCGCAGCGAAAGCACTGTCCAGTGACTCAAAGGCACAGAAAGTAGCGAAAACAAAGGCTGGTGATCCCGGCAGGGTTCGAACCTGCAACCTGCCCCTTAGGAGGGGGCTGCTCTATCCAGTTGAGCCACGGGACCCCGGTCGTGGTTTTCACCCGAAGTGCGGCGGATCGCAACCCTTTTGACATGTATGCTGGACACTGCGCAGTCTTGGGGTAAGCATAAGAGAAATAGAAAAAAGCGGAGCCGCCATGAGCAACACCCCTGCCCGCCCCCTCACCCTGCGCGATGTGTCCGAAGCCTCTGGCGTGTCGGAGATGACCGTCAGCCGCGTGCTACGCAATCGTGGAGATGTGTCAGAAGCCACCCGTGAACGGGTTCTGAAAGCCGCGCGAGAACTTGGCTATGTGCCGAACAAGATCGCAGGGGCCCTGGCAAGCCAGCGGGTGAATCTGGTCGGGGTCATCATCCCCAGCCTCTCGAACATGGTGTTCCCGAACGTTCTGACCGGCATCAGCGAAGTTCTTGAACAGACCGAGCTACAGCCCGTGGTCGGCGTCACCGACTACAGCCCCGAAAAGGAAGAGCGCGTTCTCTATGAAATGCTCTCGTGGCGGCCCTCGGGCCTGATCCTTGCGGGTCTGGAACACTCCGAAGCGGCCCGCGCCATGCTGGTCGCCTCTGGCATCCCGATCGTCGAGATTATGGACGTGGACGGCAAATGTGTGGACAGCATGGTCGGTATCTCGCACCGCCGCGCCGGCCGCGAAATGGGCAATGCAATTGTAAAGCACGGTTACAGCCGTATTGCCTTCCTTGGTACCAAGATGCCCATGGACCACCGCGCCCGTAAGCGTTTCGAAGGCTTCACCGAAGCATTGGCCAAACACGGTATCGAGATCGCGGATCAGGAATTCTACTCGGGCGGGTCGGCACTGCTAAAGGGGCGCGAGATGACCCAGCAGATTCTGGAACGCACACCCGATCTGGACTTTATCTATTATTCGAACGATATGATCGGCGCAGGCGGCATGCTGTGGCTGCTTGAGCAAGGCATCGATATTCCGGGACAAATCGGCATTGCCGGTTTCAACGGCGTCGAATTGCTGGAAGGTCTGCCGCGCCGCTTGGCCACAATGGACGCCTGCCGCAAAGAGATCGGTCGCAAGGCTGCTGAAATCATCGCGGCACGAAACGACTCGGACGCGCCGGACCCTGATCGAATCGTGGAATTGACCCCTCGGATCGACTTTGGCGATACTCTGAAGCGGCGATAACAATTTACGCTGGCGTTAACGTAACGTAAACTCTTGTAATCCATACTTTCGATTTATGGACTGGCTATTCATTAGACATTAATAACTAATCCATACGGATTTGTGTCAGTGTTCCGAGTACCCCCAACGATACCAGTTTTTTGAAAGTGCGTCCGTTAGTGGGAGCTTTGAGCGGCTTCAGGCAACGAGTGTTCAGGCCCGGCTATATCGCCGGGCCTTTTTGTTGCCAGCAGCGCCACTATTCCCCAAAGCCTGCCTACAGCCCAAAGTGCAACACCCGTGCCAAGTGAAGTATCTCACGTCAAAAAGAACACATCTCATTCCAGTGGGGAATAAAGTCTCAGCCAGCGCTCATCATACATTCGGGATCAGCTATGCTACATCTAGTCCCGACCGCCGTGATCGCAGGAGCGCCCGATGACCCATTTCGCCCACCCCGATGACATCCGCAGCCGGTTTTCCGCTGCTATGTCCGCCATGTACCGGACCGAAGTGCCCGCCTATGGCACACTGATGCAGATCGTCTCGGACGTGAACGATGGCGTGCTGGCCGCGAATGCGCAGTTGCGCAGCGATCTGGAGCAGACCGACCAGTTGTCGCGCATCAGCGAAGAACGTCACGGTGCCATTCGCCTTGGCACCCCGCAGGAACTGGCCACCATGCGCCGCCTCTTCGCCGTCATGGGAATGCAGCCCGTCGGCTATTATGACCTGACCGAGGCCAGCGTGCCTGTGCACTCCACCGCCTTCCGCCCCGTGGGCGAAGATGCCCTGCGCCGGAACCCCTTCCGCGTCTTTACCTCGCTTCTGCGTCTGGACCTGATCTCGGACGCCGCCCTGCGCGACACTGCCGCAAAGGTGCTGGCAGAACGCCAGATCTACACCCCGCGCTGTCTGGAACTGATCGCCTTGGCCGAATCCCAAGGGGGCCTGACCGAAGCCGAGGCGGATGAGTTTGTTGCCGAGGCGCTGGAAACCTTCCGTTGGCACCCCGAAGCCAACGTCAGCGCCGACCTTTACCACCGCCTGCATGATGCGCACCGCCTTGTGGCCGATGTAGTCTCGTTCAAAGGACCGCATATCAACCACCTGACCCCGCGCACACTGGACATCGACCGCGTGCAAGAGTTGATGCCCGAACACGGGATCGACCCCAAAGCCGTAGTCGAGGGTCCGCCCCGCCGCGCCTGCCCGATCCTGCTGCGCCAAACCAGCTTTAAGGCCCTGTCCGAAGCAGTCAGCTTTGACGGTAAAGACGGCAGCCACACCGCCCGCTTTGGCGAGATTGAGGCCCGCGGTCAGGCCCTGACCCCCGTGGGCCGCGCCCTTTATGATGCGCTGCTAACCAAGACCCGCGAAAAGATTCGCCCTGCGGCGGATGGCTCGAACACCGATGCCTATATGACCGCGCTGCAAGAGACCTTCACCGCTTTCCCCGACACGCTGGAAGGCATCCGCGAAGACGGTCTGGGCTATTTTGAATGGTCCCTCACCGACAAAGGCCGCGTCAATGCGGGCCAGATCGCGGGTCTGGACGCCGAACAACTGCTGGCCCAAGGCTATGTGCGTATTGATCCCATCGTCTATGAGGATTTCCTGCCCGTCAGCGCCGCTGGCATCTTCCAATCGAACCTTGGCGATGATGACGCACAGGAATTCGCTGCCAGCCCCAACCAGCAACGGTTTGAAACCGATCTGGGCGCGAAGGTGCTGAATGAATTCGACCATTACCAGCAGATCGAGGACGCCTCTCGTGCGGCCTGCGTTGCTGCTCTGACCAAAGGGGCCGCCGCCGAATAAGAGCGGCCCTTCAATCCCTCCCAACAGTGAGATTTGCTATGACACTGGCACAAGACGCCAAATCCATTCTGGACAGCCTCGGGGTTGATCCCGCCCTCTACACCGGTGGCACCCTGACCAAAGTCAGCCCCATGACCGGCGAGGAAATCGCCGCGCTGCCCGAAAACACCGCCGAGGATACCGCCGCCGCCGTGGCACGCGCCCGCGCTGCCTTTAAAGAATGGCGCATGGTTCCAGCGCCTAAGCGGGGCGAGTTGGTCCGCCTTTTGGGGGAAGAACTGCGCACCCATAAAGAGGCACTGGGCCGCATGGTCTCGATCGAGGCGGGCAAGATCCCGTCCGAGGGGCTTGGCGAAGTGCAAGAGATGATCGACATCTGCGATTTCGCCACCGGCTTGTCGCGTCAGCTTTACGGTCTGACCATCGCCACCGAACGCCCCGGTCACCGCATGATGGAACAATGGCACCCGCTGGGTGTGGTCGGCATCATCTCGGCCTTCAACTTCCCCGTGGCGGTCTGGTCGTGGAACGCGGCACTGGCACTGGTCTGCGGCAACCCCGTGATCTGGAAACCGTCCGAAAAATCCCCGCTGACCGCACTGGCCAGCATGGCGATCCTGCAAAAGGCGCTGGACCGCTTCGGCGATGCCCCCGAAGGGCTGGCCCAACTGCTGATCGGCGGCGCCGATGTGGGCAACGCACTGGTCGAAGATCCCGACGTGGCGCTGGTCTCGGCCACTGGCTCGACCCGCATGGGCCGCATCGTCGGCCCGAAAGTGGCTGAACGCTTTGGCCGCTGCATTCTGGAACTGGGCGGCAACAATGCGGGCATCGTCTGCCCCTCGGCCGATCTGGACATGACCCTGCGCGCGGTCGCATTCGGCGCTATGGGCACCGCTGGCCAGCGCTGCACCAGCCAGCGCCGCCTGTTTGTCCACGCAGATGTCTATGACGATCTGGTCCCCCGTCTGGTCAAAGCCTACGAATCCGTTTCGGTCGGCAACCCGCTGGAGGGCAACCATCTGGTCGGCCCCCTGATTGATAAAGACGCCTTCGACGGCATGGAGAAAGCCCTGAGCGATGCCAAAGCAGTGGGCGGTACTGTCCACGGCGGTGGCCGCGTGGATACCGGCGCGGAAAACGCCTATTACGCCCGCCCCGCACTGGTCGAGATGCCCGAACAAGCAGGCCCCATGCTGCATGAAACCTTTGCGCCTATTCTCTATGTGACCAAATACACCGACTTTGATGCGGCGATTGAGGCACAGAACGCAGTTGGCGCGGGCCTGTCGTCCTGCATCTTCACCCTGAATGTGCGTGAAACCGAACAGTTCCTTTCGGCAGCGGGCAGCGACTGCGGCATCGCCAACGTGAACATCGGCACCTCGGGCGCGGAAATCGGCGGGGCTTTCGGCGGCGAAAAGGAAACCGGCGGTGGCCGCGAATCCGGCTCGGATGCGTGGAAAGGCTACATGCGCCGCGCCACCAACACGGTGAACTACTCCAGCCAGTTGCCGCTGGCCCAAGGCGTTGTCTTCGACATCTGACACCAAAAAGGGCGCACACAGCGCCCTTTTTCATTCCCCGAACCTGCGCGCAGCCCTTAGGCTGCGCTCAATTTGATAAGAGGGGGACTTTTTATGCGCACGTTCGAAGAAATCTACGCCATCGCCGCCGACCGCAAAGGCGGACCAGAGGCGCTTGAGGCCATGCTGCCCGCGCCCCTACCCCAAGAGGCGCTGCGAAACACCACCGACGACCGCTGGCTGGCCACCATGGCCAAATGCATCTTTCAGGCAGGCTTCAACTGGAAGGTCATCGAGGCGAAATGGGACGGGTTTGAGGCGGCCTTTGACGGATTCGACGTGGCCCGCGTGGGCTTTTACCACGACAAGGACCTCGACCGGCTGCTCGGCGACGAAAGAATCGTCCGCAACGGGCAGAAAATTCAGGCCGTGCTAGAGAACGCCCGATTCCTGATGGATCTGGCGAAAGAAAATGGCACCGCCGCGCGATTCTTTGCAGATTGGCCCGTGACCGATCAGATCGGCCTGACAAAGATCATGTCGAAACAGGGCAGCCGCCTTGGTGCGATGACCGGCCAGCGGGTCCTGCGCGAGATGGGACGTGATTCCTTCATTCTGACCACCGACGTTCTTGCCCGCCTGAAGGCCGAGGGAATCATCGACGCTTCCGCAACGTCATCCAAAGCGCAGACCGCAATTCAATCGGCCTTCAATAAATGGATGGCGGAATCGGGCCGTGGACTGACCCAAATCAGCCGTGTTCTGGCCTATTCTGTGTAGAAAAAACACATTATCCGGGGCGCGCACATAGGGCACAGCCCCGGACCATTGTGAGTGGTGGAAATAAATCCATCTACGATCAGACTCAGGAAAATTCAGTGTCGATGCAGATACGCTAAGTTCCTGTTTCAGCGGCGTTTCTTGCCGACCGAGAGGAGAGTGGTGAGCCGTGCAGGATTCGAACCTGCGACCCACTGATTAAAAGTCAGTTGCTCTACCAACTGAGCTAACGGCCCACTCTTCAGCGTGTGGGCGGCTTCTACGGTTTGTAGGCGGGGGGGTCAATAGAGAAATGTAAACTTTTTTCGGCACATGCTGGATTCATGAATTTGGGGGGCGTATATGCCGCCTCATGCAAAGACATGATGCCCCCTCCCAAGGCCTGCCGTTCATGAAGATGCACGGGCTCGGCAATGATTTCGTGGTGATCCACGCCAGCGATGTGCCCAATGGCTTGTCGCCCGAACTTGTGACCGCGATTGCCCACCGGAATACCGGAGTGGGATTCGACCAGCTTGCCGTGATCGAGGACTCGGACCGCTCTGATGCGCGTCTGGTGTTCTATAATGCGGATGGCTCGCTGTCGGCGACCTGCGGTAATGCCACCCGCTGTATTGCCCGCCATCTTATGGATGTGCGCGGCATCAACGCGCTGGTGCTTGAGACCGAGCGTGGTCTGCTGCCTTGCGAAGACGGCGGCAACGGCCTGACGCGCGTGAATATGGGTGCGCCCCTGCTGGCATGGAACGAGATTCCCATCGCAGAGGATATCGACACCCTGCATCTGCCGATTGACGGCGATCCTGTGGGCACCGGCATGGGCAATCCCCATTGCACTTTCTTTGTGGAAGATGCCGAGGCTGTGGACCTGACCACCTTTGGCCCCGCCCACGAACATCACCCGCTGTTCCCCCAGCGCACCAATGTGCAGGTCGCCCATTTGATCGGGCCGGATCACCTGCGAATGCGCGTGTGGGAACGGGGCACGGGGATCACGATGGCCTCAGGCTCTAGCAGCTGCGCCACCGCTGTGGCCGCTGCACGCCGTGGCATCACGGGCCGCAAAGTGCGCATCAGCCTTGAGATCGGAGATCTGGTCATTGACTGGCGCGAGGATGGTGTCTGGATGGAAGGCCCCACCGCCCATGTCTTTAGTGGCACCTTTACCCCTGAATTCCTGAGCGCACACAATGGTTGATGTCCCCAAGTTCACCACTCTGGGCTGCCGTCTGAACGCCTATGAGACCCACGCCATGGAAGAGCTGAGCCAGCAGGCCGGCCTTTCGAACGCCCACGTGGTGAACACCTGCGCCGTGACCGCCGAGGCCGTGCGCAAGGCGCGTCAGGAAATCCGCCGCATCCGCCGCGAAAATCCCGACGCCAAAATCATCGTGACAGGCTGCGCCGCCCAGACCGAGCCCGAAACCTTTGCCGCCATGGCAGAAGTTGACCACATCATCGGCAACACCGAGAAGATGCAGGCCGAAACTTGGCAGGGTCTGGCCAAGGGTCCGAACTTTATCGGCGAGACCGAGCGGGTTCAGGTGGACGACATTATGTCGGTAACCGAGACCGCAGGACACCTGATCGACGGTTTCGGCACCCGCAGCCGCGCCTATGTGCAGGTCCAGAACGGCTGTGACCATCGCTGCACCTTCTGCATCATCCCCTTTGGCCGCGGCAATTCCCGCTCGGTTCCGGCAGGCGTGGTGGTGGACCAGATCAAACGTCTGGTGGACCGCGGCTTTAACGAAGTGGTTCTGACCGGCGTTGACCTGACCAGCTGGGGTGCCGATCTGCCTGCGACCCCGAAACTGGGGGATCTGGTGCTGCGCATCCTGAAACTGGTGCCTGATCTGCCGCGCCTGCGGATTTCCTCGATCGATTCGATTGAGGTGGATGAAGCGCTGATGCAGGCCATCGCCACCGAACCGCGCCTGATGCCACACCTGCATTTGTCTCTACAGCACGGGGACGACCTGATTCTAAAGCGCATGAAACGCCGCCACCTGCGCGACGACGCCATCCGCTTTACCGAAGAGGCGCTGAAGCTGCGTCCAGAGATGACCTTTGGCGCCGATATCATCGCCGGTTTCCCCACCGAGACCGATGCCCACTTTGAAAACTCGCTGAAGCTGGTGGATGACTGCCAGCTGACATGGCTGCACGTCTTCCCCTACTCGCCCCGCCAAGGCACCCCCGCCGCGCGGATGCCGCAGGTTAAAGGTGGTGCGATCAAGGAACGGGCCGCCCGACTGCGTGACGCCGGAGAGCGCCGCGTTGCCCTGCATCTGGCCGCTCAGGTCGGGCGCGAGCATTCGATCCTGCTGGAAAACCCCCGCATGGGTCGGACCGAGCAGTTCACCGAGGTGGTCTTCGACACCGATCAGCCCGAAAGCCAGATCGTGCGGGCGGTGATCCTTGGGGTGGATGGCGCACAACTGCGGGCGTGACCGGCCTTGGCCGGTCTTCGCGCAGTTGTGAGTATTTATGCAATAAAGAAGCGGGCGGTTTTTCTTTGATCTGCTAGGCTGGTGTTGAATTGGCCGGGGAGGATCAAGGAATGGCTTTGCCCTTGGCGCCAGTGGCGTCTGTTGTCTTGCGATATGGTGTGGTGGCTTTGGCTGCCTATGCCGCTGCGCGGCGCTTGCCCGAGGCGGTCCGGTCCCAACCGTTGGAAGATGCGCTGGACGCGGTTCCAGAAGGGATGGCCTACCGCGAGGATGCCATGAACAATGAGCGGCATATGTCGGGCCGGTTCCGGCGGGTGGTGCGCTTTGGCGGGCTTGGTAAGGGATTCGAGGTGGACGGCGCGATGATCGGGCGGCTGAAGGTGCGCAAGCTATGGGACTGACTTTATATAAGGCGGGCCCCTCGCCTTTTGTGCGCAAGGTCATGGTGACGTTGCATGAGACCGGTTTGCTGGCGCAGACCGAACTGGTGGATGCGGTGGCGAATCCCGTTGCGCCTGATCCGGCGCTGATTGCCGTGAACCCTGCAGGGAAAATCCCTGCCTTGGTGCGTGAAGATGGCCCTGCCCTTTACGACAGCCGCGTGATCACCCGCTATCTGGATGCGCGGGCTGGCACATCATTGTACCCTGAGGCGCGGATCTGGGAGGTATTGACCCTAGAGGCCAGCGCCGATGCCATCATGGATGCAGCTGTCTTGATGGTCTATGAGGCCAAATTCCGCCCCGAGCCATTTGAACCTTGGATGGAAGGTCAGTGGACCAAGATCAGCAATGGGCTAGATGCGATGGAATCGCGCTGGATGAGCCATCTGAACGGGCCCCACGATGCGGCGCAAATCGCTGTCGGTGTGGCGCTGGGGTATCTGGATTTCCGGCACCCGCAAAGGGCTTGGCGGACGGGCAGACCGGCTTTAGCAGCATGGGCCGAAGTCTATTTGCAGCGCCCCGCGATGCAGGCGACGATCCCGCAGGGGTGATTCCCTGCACCTACCCTGAGTTTTTTACTCAAATACCCGACTTGATGTGGTCATCTGCCGCACCATGTTGATTTCCGGCACCTTGCGACAGTTTTCCGGCCTCTGAACCGGCAGGTGTGCGCGAATGTCCGCTGGACGGATGCAAACCCTCTCGTTAAATAGCGCGTGATGACAAGGGCTACGGGATTTTCCGTGGCCTAAATCTGTATCTGCCCGGTCCCTGTTTCGGAAAGCCGTTTCCGCGATGTGGCCGGCAAAGAATGGAGAAACCTCGTGTCCCACGCAGAAGACCACGAAGGCACCCGCAGAGATTTCCTCTACTACGCCACTGCAGGCGCAGGTGCTGTGACCGCAGGTGCCGCAATCTGGCCCCTCGTGAACCAGATGAACCCCTCGGCAGACGTGAAAGCGTTGTCGTCGATCCGTGTGGACGTGAGTGCCCTTGAGGTCGGCTCGCAGATGACTGTCCTGTGGCAGGGCAAGCCGGTGTTCATTCGCCGCCGCACCGAAGCAGAGATCGAAGCGGCCCGTGCCGTCGAGATGAGCCAGCTGATCGACACCAACGCCCGTAACGCAAACGATCCCGCGGATGCTCCGGCAACCGACGAGAACCGCGCCATGGACGAAAACGGCGAATGGCTGCTGATGATGGGTGTTTGCACCCACCTGGGCTGTGTGCCTCTGGGTGACGGCGCAGGCGACTTTGGCGGTTGGTTCTGCCCCTGCCACGGTTCGCACTACGACACCGCCGGCCGTATCCGTAAAGGACCCGCGCCCGAAAACCTGCACATCCCCGTTGCCGAGTTCGTGGACGATGCCACGATCAAGCTGGGTTAAGGGAGAGGAGATTTAACTATGTCGGGTATCCCGCACGACCATTACGAGCCGAAGTCCGGCTTCACCAAGGCGATCAACAGCCGTCTGCCGATCATCGGCCTGCTGTATGACACCCTGATGATCCCCACCCCCAAGAACCTCAACTGGATGTGGATCTGGGGCATCATTCTGACTTTCTGTCTGGCTCTGCAGATCATTACCGGCGTTGTTCTGGTGATGCACTACACCCCCCACGTCGACATGGCGTTCGCTTCGATCGAACACATCATGCGTGACGTGAATGGTGGCCACTTCATTCGCTACCTGCACATGAACGGCGCGTCGCTGTTCTTCACCGCTGTTTACCTGCACATCTTCCGTGGCCTGTTCTACGGCTCGTACAAGGCACCCCGCGAGATCACATGGATCGTCGGTATGCTGATCTACCTGCTGATGATGGGCACCGCGTTCATGGGCTACGTTCTGCCCTGGGGCCAGATGTCGTTCCACGGTACCGCAGTTATCACCGGCCTGTTCGGCGCGATCCCCTTCATTGGTGAATCGATTCAGACCTGGCTGCTGGGTGCATCGGCTGTGGGTCAGCCCGCGCTGAACCGCTTCTTCTCGCTGCACTACCTGCTGCCCTTCCTGATCGCAGGTCTGGTTGTCGTCCACATCTGGGCGTTCCACCACACCGGCAACAACAACCCCTCGGGTGTTGATGTGCGCCGCACCTCGAAAGCCGAAGCAGAAAAAGACACTCTGCCCTTCTGGCCCTACTTCGTGATCAAGGACCTGTTCGCTCTGGCAGTTGTTCTGGCCGTGTTCTTCGCAGTTGTCGGCTTCATGCCCAACTACCTGGGTCACCCCGACAACTATCTGGAAGCAAACCCGCTGGCGACCCCGTCGCACATCGTTCCCGAATGGTACTTCCTGCCCTTCTACGCGATCCTGCGTGCGTTTGACTCGGAAGTCTGGGTTGTTCAGTTCGCAAGCTGGATCTCGTTCGGCATCATCGACGCCAAGTTCTTTGGTGTTCTGGCGATGTTCGGCGCAATCGCTGTGATGGCTCTGGCCCCCTGGCTGGACACCTCGAGCGTCCGTTCGGGCCGTTACCGTCCCGCCTTCAAGTGGTGGTTCCGTCTGCTCTGCATCGACTTCATGGTGCTGATGTGGGCCGGCGCTATGCCCGCTGAAGGTATCTACCCCTACATCTCGCTGCTGGGTGCAACCTACTGGTTCGCGTACTTCCTGGTAGTCCTGCCGCTGCTGGGTATCTTCGAGAAGCCCGAGACTCCGGTTGCGACCATCGAAGACGACTTCAAAGCGCACTACGGCGACAAAGCCGGCACCCCGGCCGAGTAAGAAAGGTGACCACTATGATCCGGAAACTGACCCTTACCGCATTTGCAGCACTCGGCCTTTCGGCCGGTGCAGCCCTTGCGTCGGGCGGCACAGCACATATCGAAGACTACGCTTTCTCGTTCGAAGGCCCCTTCGGTGCTTATGACCAGAACCAACTGCAGCGCGGCCTGAAGATCTTCACCGAGGTTTGCTCGGCGTGTCACGGTCTGAAGTACGTTCCCCTGCGCACTCTTGGTGACGAAACCGGCCCCGGCCTGCCCGAAGATCAGGTGCGTGCCTACGCGGCAAACATCGAAGTCTTCGACAAGAGCCTGGACGATTACCGTCCCGCCACCCCCGCGGACAAATTCCCCGCGAACACTGGCGTTGGCGCGCCTGACCTGTCGCTGATGGCGAAAGGTCGCGCTGGCTTCCACGGCCCCATCGGTCTGGGTATCAATCAGATCGTCAAAGGCATGGGCGGCCCCGAGTACATCGCGTCACTGCTGGCCGGCTACCACGAAGCGCCTGATTGTGCGCCTGAAGGCTTCTCGGGTTACTACAACACCGTCTTCACTGCCGGTGGTTACCCTGAAGAGTGTAAGGACGAACATGGCGCCCACACTGTCCCCGGCAGCTGGATCGGCATGGCGCCGCCGCTGATGGGCGAGGACGTGGAATTTGACGACGGTCACTCGAACGAGCTGCACCACGAAGCTCAGGACGTTGCTGCGTTCCTGATGTGGGCCGCAGAACCCAAGATGATGCAGCGTAAGACCGCAGGTCTGACCGGCGTGATCTTCCTCTCGGTTCTGGCAGTTCTGCTGTACCTGACCAACAAGCGCATCTGGGCGCCGGTCAAATACGGCCGCAAGGACGACTAATCGTCTGACCCAAGATTAGGAAAAGCCCCGCCAGAGCGATCTGGCGGGGCTTTTTCGTTACCGGAATGTCGAATGGATCAGGCGTTGGCCTCTTGCCATTCGGGCAAAGGAAAAACGCGATCATAGGCCCAGTTAAAGACCAGCGTGTAGCCGAAATAAAAGATGGCAAAGCTGATGTGCATGGCCAGCGCCTGTAGCACCGTGATCCCCAAGTACCACGACAGGAAGGGCAGCAGGATCAGGGTCAGCCCCCCTTCGAACAGAACCCCGTGAAGCAGCCGTTGCAGGCCACGTTTTTCGGTGGTGCCGCAAGCCTGCTGCATACCCAGATCAAAGACATAGTTGAAGGCAAAGTTCCAAAGGGTCGCAATCGTGGCCCCCACGATCCCCACAACCCCCATATCCAGCATCTGCGTCCCGAACACAGCCGAGCCGACAGGCACCACCACAAGCATCGCGATAATTTCATAGGCGATCACATGGCGGATCCGGTCGGCAAGGGTACGCATGGGCACTGTCCTGTTAATACGAACGGCCTTTTGCCCGACCACGTCCTTCCAACGCCAATCGCCAACACCGAACTTACATCAAAAGATTTACGAAACATCTAAAGACGGGGTTAACGGCAGAGCGACTCCGCGTGCGGATTGGAAATGACGCAAACAGATACCAGTAATACCCGAACGAATACGATGTTCGTCCTTCGAAGAAGGGGAACGGCGCGTAGATCGTCCGATTTAGCGTGACCTTTCGTGTTTTTTGTCCGCGTCACCCTTTTCCTAACGGCAACGAAAAAGGCGCGTCCTTCCGGACACGCCTTAAAACCGTTCAGAACGGGTGAAAGCCTTAGGCTTCCATATCCTTGATCATGTCAACGCGCAGGCCGTGACGGCCGCCCTCGAACTCGGTCCCAAGGAAGGCGTCAACGATCTCAAGCGCCAGACCAAGGCCCACCACGCGGGCGCCCATGGACAGGATTTGCGCGTCATTGTGGGCGCGGATCATCTTGGCCGAGAATGTCTCGTTGCAGACACCGCAGCGGATGCCTTTGACCTTGTTGGCCGCCATCATGATGCCCTGACCGGTACCGCACAGGATGATGCCCAGATCACAATCGCCCGAGGCCACCTTCTTGGCCGCCTCTTCCCCCATCGCGGGGTAATGCACGCTGTCAGGCGTGGTCGGGCCGATGTCCACAGCTTCATAGCCTTGGGCTTCGATGTGCTTAACAATGGCCAGACGCAGCTCGATCGCGGCGTGGTCGCTGGACAGGACGATACGTTTCTTGGCGGTCATGGGCAGATCTTTCGCTATCAAAACATGGGGGGCAGACCCATCCGCCTGCCCTTCTGCCTTCGCTTTAGGGGGAACGGGGCCTTTTGGCAAATGCCGTCACAGCGCAGTGCGATTGGCCCACAGATATAGCCCGCCCGTCGGCGCCAGCAAAATCCACTGCGGCAACACCAGCAAGCCGCCAGCCCCCCCTTGCCAGACAGCCACCAGCACAAAGATCAGCGCACTTGCGACCCACATCCCTGCCAACAAAGGCGCGGCAGGATGCCGTCGCCAAAAGCACCAAGCCGAGACCCCCAGAAACAGGCTAACCATATGCCAGCACGCATGCAGAGTGCCCCTGACCGCCTCTGGCAAATCCACGGCCAGCATCGGGGCCAGCGTATCAAAGGTACCGACGAATATGTGCAGGGCAGCGGTCAACACCGCCAACCCGAAGGAAATTCTGAACATCATGAAATCTGCTCCTGAAATGCTGTCAGGATACGCCACAACGAGAGGTCAGAGATGTGTCAGAATGTCCCCTTAGCGCCCCAGATAGTCCTGCAATGCCTGATCGGGGTTCTCGAAAACCTCATCCACATCGCGCGGGGCCTGTGCGACGCCCTGATCCACCACCACAATCAACTGCGCGAATTTGCGGGCATCTTCGGGATCATGTGTCACCATCAACACGGTCGCCCCTACCTCCAAGGCGATCTGATGGACCAGCGCAAGCATCTCGCTGCGCAAACCGGGGCCAAGGGCGGCAAAGGGCTCGTCCAACAGCCAAAGGGGTCGGTCTTGCAACAGCAGCCGCGCCAAAGCCACACGGCTTTGCTGGCCGCCAGACAGTTGCGCTGGCTTGCGGTCCTCAAACCCTGCAAGCCCCACACGTGCCAGCGCCTGCGCCACGCGCCTCTGCTGATCGGTGGTCAGGCGCTTCTGGCTTAGGGCAAGACCCACATTCTGGGCGGCGGTCAGATGGGGAAACAGGTTCTGATCCTGAAACAGCATCGCAATGGGACGCTTGCCGGGCGCCATGCCATCCAGCGCCGCACCCTGCCAAAGAACGCGCCCCGTGGCAGGCGTAAAACCACAGATGGCCGCCAGCAGCGTAGACTTGCCCCCGCCTGACGGGCCGATGATCGCCACACGGGTGCCCGTCGCGACCTTCCAATCGGCGCTAAGGCGAAAGTCATCCTGAGTGATCTGCAAGCCCTCAAGTGTCAGCACGGGCACGCCCTCCACGGTCGAAAATCCAGAAAAGGCCAAAGCTGAGGATCAACAGCAGCAAGGCCGCGCCTGCCGCCTGATCCATCCGATAGGCCCCCATCAGCCGATACATCTGTAGGGGCAATGTGGCGGTGTCGGGATCGGCAAACAAGGTGATCACCCCTAGATCACCCATCGCCAAAGCCCCCGTCAAACCGGCAGCAAAGCCCAAAGGCCGCCGCAGCCGCGGCAGCACCAGCCAGCGCAGGCGGGCAAGGCCGTGCAGGTCCAGACTGTCGGCAAGACGGCCATGTTCAGCCTCGATCTGCGCGGCAGCAGGGCGCAGGATGCGCAAGACAAAGGGCAGCGCCATCACCGCATTCACAGCCGCCGTCACGGGCAAAGCCACGTCCCACGGCGCGATGAACGGATTGATCATCAGATAAAGGCCCGTGCCCAACACCAAGGGCGAGCTGGCGATACCCAGAAGGCCCACCAGCTCCACCCATTTCCGGCGGGACAGGGCCAACGGCAGCGCCAATGTCAGCGTCACCAAGACCGCCCCCAAAGACACACAAACGGAATACAGCGCCGCCTGCCAGACCGAGGCAGGCAAGCTGACCAGCGCCCCCGCCCCGCGCAGCCCGATCGCGGCCAGCGGTAACAGCAGGAACAACGCCACCAGCGCAATCCAGAACCCGTCCAACAGACGGCTGCCGTCCCAGCGGGACACGATGCGATCCAGCCCGCCAAACCCCGCCTCGGGCAGGGTCAGCCGCATAGCGACCAGCGCCGCCGCACCCGCCAGAACCAGTTGCACCACAGCCAGTTGCGCGGCTTTGCCGATGTCGAAATCAAAGCGGAAGGCCTGATAGATCGCCAGTTCCACCGTCGTCGCCTTAGGCCCGCCCCCAAGGGTCAGCGCCACCGCGAACGAAGAAAGGCAGATCACGAAAATCACCATCGCCGCCCCCGGTGCGATACGGCGCAGCATAGGCCATTCAATCAGGCGGAACATGGTCCAAGGGCGAAAGCCAAGGGTGGCTGCCAGACGGAACCGTTCGGCCGGAATATCCCGCCAGCCTTGCAGCAGCAGGCGCGTGGCCAAAGGCAGGTTAAAGAACACATGGGCCAGCAGAACGCCGTGCAAACCGTAGATTTTCACAGCAGGCAGACCGAACAGCGCCAATCCATCCGACAGCCAGCCCTTTTGCCCGAAGACCGCCAACAGGCCAAGGATCGCCACGATCACCGGCAGAATGAACGGAGCCCCCAGCAATGCCACCAGCGCCGCGCGACCGCGAAACCGGCGCCGCGCCAAAGCCCGGGCCACAGGCACCGCCAGCCCGACAGACAGCGCCGCCGACAGGGCGGCCTGCCACAGGGTGAACCAGACCGCATCCCACGACCGGCCATCCAAAGGGGACAGACCTCCGGCCCGCCAGATAACGGCGGCCAGAGGCAAAAGCACCGCCGCACCCACAAGCGCGGCGGCAATAAGGGGGATCAGCCCCCGAAGGCGGTCAGCCATTCCTCAAGCGCCGCATCGCGCAGGGCTGCGGCCTCATCCTCGGAATAGAAGATGGCCTTTTCGGGCAGGGGCAACTCGCGGAAGCCCTCGGGCCATTGATCCTGCGGCAAAGCTGAGGGGTACGACCAGTTGGCGGTCGGGATCATGGTCTGGAACTCTTGGCTCAGGACATAAGCCAGAAACTGATCCGCCAGTTCGGGCTGCTGGGTGGTCGCGGTTTTCGCCACCAGTTCCGCCATAAAGTAGTGACCTTCCGGGAAGATCGCCGCCTGCTTGGTCAGATCACCTTCGGCAATGATGTGATACGCGGGCGAGGTCGTGTAGCTCATGACCATATCCGCTTCGCCATCGGTGAAGAGACCGTAGCTTTCCGACCAACCCTTGGTCACGGTCAGCACTTTGGGGGCCAGCTTGGCCCATGCCTCGGGCGCTTTGTCCCCGTAGATCGCCTTGACCCACAGCAAGGTCGCCAGACCGGAGGCCGAGCTGCGCGGGTCTTGCAGAACCACTTTGAACGCATCATCGGGCGCATTCAGCAGCTCTTCGAACGAGGCAGGCGGGTTCGCCATCTTCTCGTTGTTGTAGACGAAGGCCGTGTAGCCCCAGTTGAAGGGGAAGAAGGTGTCGTCGTTCCACTCGATCGGCAGGGTCAGCGCGGACAGGTCCTGACCGTGGGGTGCAAAGAGGCCGCTTTCGCGGGCCTGCTTGCTGACGTCAGTGTTCAGACCGATGACCACATCTGCGCGGTTGCGCTCGCCTTCCAGCAGCAGGCGGGGCAGCACGTCGCCCGCTTGGTACTGGACGTCACAGGCGCAGATCGCCTCAAAGCCTTGTTCGATGCTGGGACCGGGGCCCCATTCGCTGGTGAAATAATCGGGGGCATAGATCGTCAGCACGGGCTTGTCCTCGGCGGCTGCCGAAGTGGCTGAGATCAGACCCGTTGCAAATACAAGCGCCTTGTTCATAAGGGCGTCTCCTACTGTTACGGGCGGAGACGGGTGTGGTCTGTTGCCAGAGATCCAACCTTCCCTCCGCCGGTCCTAACCGGTTCAGGTTCTACGGGTTCGCATCACTGCATCTCAGGCCGTTTCCAGCCACCCCGAGGTGGCATTACACCTAGAGCGGCAATGCCAGCGATGCAAGGGCCGCGCTTGCCACTGGCGCGGGCGTCCTTTATCGAACATCCCCAAGCAACAGGAGCCCGCCCATGAGCCTGAATACCTTTGGTCACATCTTCCGCGTCACCACTTGGGGCGAAAGCCACGGGCCTGCCTTGGGCGCAACCGTGGACGGCGTGCCGCCGAATGTGGAAATCACCCCCGAGATGCTGCAGGTCTGGTTGGACAAGCGCAAACCCGGTCAGAACAAGTTCACCACCCAGCGCCGCGAGCCTGATGAGGTGGAGATCCTGTCCGGTGTCTTCGAAGGCAAGACCACCGGTACGCCCGTGCAGTTGATGATCCGCAACACGGACCAGCGGTCGAAGGACTATGGCGATATCGTCGAAAAGTTCCGCCCCGGTCACGCAGACATCACCTACTGGCAGAAATACGGCATCCGTGATTATCGCGGCGGCGGACGCTCTTCGGCCCGTGAAACGGCGGCCCGTGTGGCGGCTGGCGGCTTGGCCCGCGCTGCTTTGGACAAGTTGGTGCCGGGGATCGAGATCAAGGGCTACATGACCCAAATGGGCCCCCACGGAATTGATCGGGCGCGATTTGACTGGGACCAGATCGACCAGAACCCCTTCTGGACACCGGATGCTGTAGCGGCGGATGAGTGGGCCACCTATCTGGACGGTCTGCGTAAATCCGGCGAGAGCGTCGGCGCGATCATCGAGGTTGTTGCCCGCGGCGTTCCCGCAGGTCTTGGTGCCCCGATCTATGGCAAGCTGGACACCGATCTGGCCGCCGCAATGATGAGCATCAACGCGGTGAAGGCCGTCGAGATCGGCGAAGGCATGAACGCCGCCTGCCTGACCGGCAGCGCCAATGCGGACGAGATTTACATGGGTCCGAACGGACCGGAATATAGCTCGAACCACGCGGGTGGTATTCTGGGCGGGATTTCGACCGGTCAGGACGTGGTTGTGCGCTTTGCCGTGAAGCCCACCTCATCGATCCTGACGACCCGCAAGACCATCACCAAAGCGGGCGAGCCTGCCGAAATCATCACCAAGGGCCGCCATGATCCTTGCGTCGGCATTCGCGCCGTCCCTGTGGGTGAGGCAATGATGGCCTGCGTGATCCTTGATCACCTACTGCTGCACCGTGGTCACGTCGGTCAAAACCAAGGCAAGATCGGCTGAGCGCCGGGGCTCTGCCCCGGACCCCGAGGTATTTTTGCCAAGATGAACGATAAGGAGCGCCCTGTTTATGCAGGGCGCTTTTCTGTTTGTGGGGGTGCCTTCGAGAGCTGCACCGCGAGGATACCTGCGGCGATGATCGTGACGCCGACGATATCGAGGGGGCCGAGTTTTTCGCCCAAGAGGATGGCCGCAATGGCGACCCCGAAGAACGGGTTGAGGAAGTGGAAGGTGGCGGCACGGACGGCGCCGATGCGCTCCACCAGCCAGAACCACACGAAAGTGGCCGCAAGGCCCGGAATAAGCGTAGTGTAGAGGAAGGCCAGCGTCAGGCGCGGGGTGAGGGTCACGTCCAGCGTCGGGAATTCGTAGATTGCTGCGAAGGGGAAGAGTGCGGCAGAGCCCACCAGCATCTGCAGGCCCACCACCATCAGGCGGTTGCCCCCTGCCGAAGCCACGCGCACGCTGAGGGTTGCCGCAGAGAGCGAGGCCACGCCCAAGGCGCAAAGGAGGATGCCATAGAGGTCAGCGCCCGCATTGACGCGGGTGCCCATGATGAGGGCTACGCCTGCGATACCGGCAGCAAGGCCGATCCACCCCATGGGACGGATTGATTGGCCAAAGAAGCTGATGCCCACGATCGCCACCCAGAGCGGCATGGTGGAGGCGATGATGGAGGCCAGAGATGCCTCGACCGTTTGCATGGCGATGAAGTTGAGGCCCAGATAGAGCGCGTTCTGGCAGATACCAAAGAGGATCGTGGCCCGCCATTGGGCCGCCGAGAGGCGGGCACGCTGGCCGAGTGCATAGGCAATGGCGATGCCGATCAGGCCCGAGACCAGAAAGCGCAAGGTTAGCGCGGTCAGAGGCGGTGCCTCGGCCACAATCATGCGGGCAGAGGTGAAGGCAGACGACCACATCAGGCCGAACATCAGGCCAGCGAACAGCGCGCGGATATCCATGGGGGCTCCTGTCGGAAATTTACCAAAAGGTCTGACAGATAAATTCCGGCTACGCCAGCGCTGCGGCGTGTGAAAAGAACGGGGTTGCACCCAGCGCAAGGCTGCCGGCCTGCCGTTCTGAAGGCGGTATGGAAACGGGAACAGCGGGCAAAGAAAAAGGGCCTCCGGAAGGAAGCCCTATCGACGGCATGGCCATCAAGCGAAGGGATCAGTCGTTAACGCTGTCCTTCAGAGCCTTCGCGATGGTCACCTTGACCACTTTGTCGGCTTCTTTCTTGATCGACTCGCCGGTCGCGGGGTTACGCACCATACGCTCGGGGCGCTCACGGCAGTAGAACTTGCCTACGCCGGGAAGAGTGACTGCGCCGCCTTCAGCGACTTCGCGGGTGATGATCGCGGTTACTGCATCGAGAGCTGCGGTCGCTGCTTTCTTGTCTGCCCCCATCTCTTCGGCCAGAGCCGCAACCAGCTGGGTTTTTGTCATTGGCTTTGCCATTTCTGGTCTCCGTTTTTTCTTCCCGATCAGCGCCGGGTACGTGTTGGGGCATCTAACGCGAATTTGATCCCCAACACAATAAAAACGGCCTTGGTTTACAGGCGAAATAGCAAATTTTCAGTGAACTTTTCACAGATTAGAGAAAAGCTGTTTCCTCAAAGCTACGCAATTTACGAGAATGTATCCTTTCGAGAGGCATTTTGCGCAGTGTCTCCATAGCCCGGATACCGATCAAGAGGTGCCGCGCAACCTGTGTTTTGTAGAAATCACTGGCCATTCCCGGCAATTTTAACTCTCCGTGAAGGGGCTTATCCGAGACACAAAGCAACGTTCCGTAAGGTACGCGAAAGCGGAACCCGTTAGCTGCGATGGTGGCACTTTCCATGTCCAGCGCGATGGCGCGGGACTGGGACAGGCGCTGAACGGGGCCTGATTGATCCCGCAATTCCCAGTTGCGATTGTCAATTGTAGCTACCGTACCGGTGCGCATGATGCGCTTCAGCTCGTAGCCCTCCAGTTCGGATACCTCTTCTACCGCATCTTCCAGCGCGATCTGGATTTCAGCCAGCGCAGGAATGGGTACCCAGACTGGCAGGTCCGCATCCAGAACATGGTCTTCACGCAGGTAGGCGTGGGCCAGAACAAAGTCTCCCAGCGCCTGCGTGTTGCGCAGGCCCGCGCAGTGGCCGACCATCAGCCACGCATGAGGACGTAGCACCGCGATGTGGTCCGTGGCGGTTTTGGCGTTCGACGGACCGACGCCGATGTTTACCAAAGTGATACCGCCGCCGTCCGCCCGCTTGAGGTGGTAGGTGGGCATCTGGGGCATCTTCTTTGGCAGATCAATCGGGGTGTCGCCATCGGTGATCTGCACATTGCCGGTCGAGACAAAGGCCGTGTAGCCGCTGTTCGGGTCGGCCAGCACTTGGCGGGCATAGGCCTCGAACTCTTCCACGTAGAACTGGTAGTTGGTGAACAGCACGTGGTTCTGGAAATGGGCGGGGTCCGTGGCCGTGTAATGGGCCAGACGCGCCAGCGAGTAATCCACGCGTTGCGCGGTAAACGGTGCCAGCGGGCGGGCCCCATCGGGGTAGGTGAACCCCTCGCCGTTCACGATGGCATCATGGGTGATGTTCAGGTCCGGCACGTCAAAGATGTCGCGCAGCGGGAACGTGGCCGCCCCTTCCTGCGGGATGACGATATCGCTGTCCCCCAGCACCGCAAAGTGGATCGGCATCGGCGTTTCCGAGGGACCAATGGCCACCGGCTGATCATGATGCGCCACCAACAGGCCGATCTGCTGCTCAAGGTAGTTGGCGAACAGATCGGGGCGGGTGATCGTGGTGGCATAGGTGCCCGGCTCAACCACGTGGCCAAAGCTTAGACGGCTGTCCAGCTTGGCGTAGCTGGTCGTGACAAAGCGGATCTCGGGGTAGAACGCGCGGAAACGGGCGCGGTGAGGCGCACCAGACACCATTTCTTGGAAACGGTCATGCAGAAAGGCGGTCGCCTCGTCGTACAGCTCTTGCAGACGGGCAACGGCAGCCTTGGCATCGGTGAAATATTCGTGGCCCCGAGGTTCGGGGGTCTCGACGGGAAGGTCGGGCTTGTTCATTTATGATTAGCTTTCTTCAAACAGGTCCGTGATTTCGAAGGTGGTCACATCCACCAGCCCCAGATCGCTGATGCGCAGGGCGGGAATGACGACCAGCGCCAGCAGCGAATGCTGCATGAACGCGTTGTTCAGGGTGCAGCCACAGTCTTGCATGGCGCGGCCCAAAGCGGTGGCTTTGGCGGCAACGGTGGCGGCATTGTCGTCCGACATAAGACCGGCGATGGGCAATTCAACCAGCGCCTTCTCTTCGCCATCGGCGAAAAGGGTCACGCCGCCGCCCACCTCGGCCAGCCGGTTTGCGGCCTTGGCCATCATTTCGCGGTCGGTGCCGACGACGATCATGTGGTGACTGTCATGCGCCACGGTTGAGGCCAGCGCCATCGGCTTGTCATAGCCAAACCCACTGACAAAGCCGTTGGTGACGCCGCCCGTGGCGCGGTGCCGTTCGACCAGTGCGATCTGGCAGATGTCTTGCGCGGGATCGCCCTGCACCAAGCCATCGGTGACCGCCAGTTCAGCGGTCAGCGCCTTGGTCGGCGCTTGGTTTTCGACAACGCCGATGACCTTGGCGGTGACTGTGTTCTTTCCATCGGGGGCCGCGATCTCAAAATCAGAGGCCACGCGGTCTTTGTCCAGATGCACCGTGTTGCGGGCGCTGTCGGGCCAATCCAGATGCGGGCAGTCCACCAGACAAACCCCATCTTCAGCGACCAACTGACCACGGGCATAGACCTGCTCAATCGGCAGGGTCTTCAGGTCCGAAGTCAGGATCACATCCGCCCGACGTCCGGGCGCGATCGAGCCAAGCTCCCGCTCCAGCCCGAAATGGGTGGCGGTGTTGATCGTCGCCATCTGGATGGCGATCAGCGGATCACAGCCGCAGTCAATCGCATGACGCACCACGCGGTTCATGTGGCCATCGTTGACCAAAGTCCCTGCGTTGCAGTCATCGGTGCACAAGATGAAACTGCGCGGGTCCAGCCCCTTTTCGGTGACAGCGGTGATCTGGGTTTCCACATCATACCAAGCCGACCCCAGCCGCATCATGTGCCGCATCCCTTGACGGGTGCGGGAAATGGCGTCTTCTTCACAGGTGCCTTCGTGGTCATCCGCCGGACCGCCCGCCGCATAGGCGTGGAAGGCGGGCCCTCGGTCGGGGCTGGCGTAATGGCCGCCCACAGTCTTGCCCGCCCGCTGGGTCGCGGCGATCTCAGCCAACATCTTGGGATCGGCGTTGATCACTCCGGGAAAGTTCATCATCTCGCCCAGACCGATGATACCGGGCCAAGCCATCGCCTCGGCCACATCCTCAGGCGTAATCTCTTGTCCTGTGGTTTCCAAACCGGGGGCAGAGGGCGCACAGCTTGGCATCTGGGTAAAGATGTTCACCGGCTGCATCAGCGCCTCATCGTGCATCATCCGCACACCCGACAGACCAAGCACATTGGCGATCTCATGGGGATCTGTGAACATCGAGGTTGTGCCATGGGGGATCACCGCGCGGGCGAATTCCGCAGGGGTCAGCATCCCCGATTCAATATGCATATGCGCATCGCACAGGCCGGGCATCATATAGCGCCCTGCCACATCCACCACCTGCGTGCCCTCGCCAACACAATGGCTGGCGTCCGGCCCGCAATAGGCAAAGCGGCCATCCTTGATGGCAATGTCCGTAGTCTCAATCACTTCGCGGGTGTGGACATTCACCCACCGCCCGTTTTTCAAAACCAGATCAGCCGGCGCACGCCCTGCGGCGACGGCAACCAGATTGGCCGCGACCTCGGGCCAGGATTTCAAAGCAGCATGTGTCATGGACCAAGTGTGACCGAATTTGTTAGCGCCGCAAGTGGGCTTTGCTCAGATTGCAGGCAGAATGCATCCTTTCTGGTCACAGGCTTACGACAGTTGTCTTGAAAAGCGGCACGGACGCGCCCAAACATGAGGCATGAAAAAGACCCTGCTTTCCTTCGGGCACGGCTACTCGGCCCAAGCCCTTGATCGTGTGCTGATCCCTCAAGGATGGCGCATCTACGGCACCACCCGCTCGGAAGAGAACTTTTCCGAATTGGAGGCCCGCGGCGTCATCCCTCTGCTATGGGGCAGCGATGCGGTAAAAGCGGCGCTGGAAGAGTGCAGCCATATCCTGATCTCGACCGGCCCCAAGGATGCAGGCGATCCGGTGCTAGCCCTGTATCGCGATGTGATCGCCCGCCGCGCACGCGATCTGGAATGGGTCGGCTATCTGTCCACCACCGGTGTTTATGGCCACCACGATGGCGGCTGGGTGACCGAGGACGCGCCCCTGATCCCCGCCACTCCGCGCGGCATGTCCCGCAAAAATGCCGAGCAAGCATGGGGCAGCATTTCCGGCTTGCCGCTGCATATCTTCCGCCTTGCGGGCATCTACGGCCCCGGTCGCGGCCCCTTTGAAAAGGTCCGCACGGGCAAAGCCCGCCGGATCATCAAGAAGGGACAGGTTTTCAGCCGTATCCACGTGGATGACATCGCGCAGGTCTTGGCGGCCAGCATCGCGCAGCCCAATCCGGGCCGCGCCTATAACGTCTGCGACAACGACCCTGCCCCGCCGCAGGACGTTATCGCTTATGCAGCTGAACTTCTGGGAATGCCCCTGCCCCCCGCGATCAAATTCGAAGACGCGGACATGACCCCTATGGCCCGCAGCTTTTACGCCGAAAGCAAACGCGTCGATAACACCCGCATCAAAGAGGAACTTGGGGTCGAGCTGGCCTACCCCGACTACCGCGCGGGCCTACAGAAATCCCTATCCGTCGAAGATCCCCGCAGTTCCGTCCTCAGCTTTCTGGAACGCTACAACAACGCCTTCTACGCCCGCGACATCGCGGCCCTGAAGGACTGTTACACGGCGGATCACGTGCGGTTCTGGGACAACCACGCGGGCAACGACAGCGACGATCTTCCCGCCCATCTGGCCGCCGTGCAGGCGTTCTTCACAAACGGCAAAGCCACCGAATCCGGAAGCATTGAAAAGCTGGAGATCGAAAACCCGCAGGTCTGGTTTCACGGGGACACAGCGACCTTGGCGGCCACCCTGCGCTATGCGTCAGCGCCCAAACCGGGCGTCCGCAGCACCTTTTGCCTCAAGCTTGAAAAAGGCTCGTGGCGGGCGTTCCACGTCCACCACTCATTCGACCCGAATGAGGCTTAAGCCCGCTTACCCAGCGTCTCGACGCCCATGACCTCAAGGACTTTGGCCTCGATGTCTTCGGCGTTGAGGCCTGCGACCTTGTACATATCACGCGGGCTGGCCTGATCGATGAAGATATCGGGCAGAACCATGCTGCGGAACTTGAAGCCGCGGTCAAAGACGCCCTCTTCTGCCAGCAGATGCGAGACATGGCTGGCGAAACCGCCAATCGCGCCTTCTTCCACGGTGATCAGCGCATCATGGCTTTCCACCAGCTTCAAGATCAGGTCACGGTCCAGCGGCTTGGCAAAACGCGCATCGGCCACGGTCGGCGAGATGCCACGGGCATCCAGCGCCTCGCAGGCTTGCATGACCTCTTGCAGGCGGGTGCCGAACGACAGGATCGCCACGCCTTTGCCTTCACGGATCATGCGGCCCTTGCCGATTTCTAGCAGCTCGCCCCGTTCGGGCATCTCAACCCCAGTACCTTCACCGCGCGGATAGCGGAAGCTGATCGGACCCTGATCATAGGCCGCAGCGGTTGCCACCATATGCACCAGTTCCGCCTCATCCGCCGCCGCCATGACAACGAAATCGGGCAGGTTCGCAAGGAAAGCCGTATCGAACGCCCCCGCGTGGGTCGAGCCGTCGGCCCCTACCAGACCGGCACGGTCGATGGCAAAGCGCACGGGCAGACGCTGGATCGCCACATCGTGGACCACCTGATCGTAGCCGCGCTGAAGGAAGGTCGAATAAAGCGCGCAGAACGGACGCAGACCACCCGCCGCTAAACCGGCAGCAAAGGTCACCGCATGCTGCTCGGCAATGCCCACATCAAAGCAGCGGCTGGGGTAGCGGTCCTGAAATTGCTTCAGACCAGTGCCATCGGGCATCGCCGCCGTGACAGCGCAAATCTTGGTGTCGCGGGCCGCCTCATCCAGCAGCGCCTTTGAGAAGACGCCCGTATAGCTTGGCGCGTTCGAAGGGGCCTTTTGCTGTTTGCCGGTCACCACGTCGAACTTGCTGACCCCGTGACCCTTGTCTGCCGCAGCCTCGGCGGGGGCATAGCCCTTGCCCTTCTGGGTCAGCACGTGGATCAGGATCGGCCCGTGGGCGCGATCTTTGACGGTGCGCAGAACAGGCAGCAGCTGGTCCATATCGTGACCGTCGATGGGGCCGATGTAGTTGAACCCCAGCGCCTCGAACATGGTGCCGCCAGTGGCCATGCCTTTCAGCATATCCTTGGCGCGTTTCGCACCTTCGCGGAACGGCTCGGGCAGGAAGCTAACCGCGCCACGCGCCACTTCTTTCAGGTCGTGCAGCGGGCGTTCTGCGTAGAGTTTCGACAGATAGGACGACAGCGCCCCTACGGGCGGCGCAATCGACATCTCATTATCGTTCAGAATAACGATCAGGCGCTTTTTCAGGTGGCCCGCGTTGTTCATCGCCTCATAGGCCATGCCCGCACTCATCGAGCCATCGCCGATCACCGCAATCGCATCGCCCAGACCTTCGTCACAGGACCCGCCCAGATCACGGGCAACGCTGAACCCCAAGGCCGCGCTGATCGAGGTGCTGGAATGCGCCGCGCCGAACGGGTCATAGGGACTTTCCGAGCGTTTGGTGAAGCCTGACAGGCCGTCCTTTTGACGCAGGGTGCGGATGCGATTGCGGCGGCCGGTCAGAATCTTGTGGGGATAGCACTGGTGGCTGACGTCCCAGATGATCTTGTCCTTGGGCGCATCAAAGACCGCGTGCAGCGCGACGGTCAGTTCCACAACCCCAAGACCCGCGCCCAGATGGCCGCCGGTTTCCGACACTGCGCTGATGGTCTCAGCCCGCACTTCACGGGCCAGCTGCTTTAACTGCGCATCGCTCAGGCCGTGCATATCGGCGGGCGTATTCACCTTGTCCAGCAAGGGGGTCTCGGGACGGTTCGACATTGGCGCGCCTCCTTGGGGGCGTTTCAGCTTTCGCGCGAGATAACGAAACGGGCCGCTTCCCGCAAGCTTTCCGCCCGGTCTCCGTAACCAGATAGGGCGTCACAGGCGGTTTCCACCAAAGATGTCGCACGTCGCCGCGCCCCATCAAGCCCCAAAAGGGAGACAAACGTGGCCTTACCCGCATCCGCATCCTTTTGCAGACGCTTGCCAGCCTTGGCCTCATCGCCAGTGACATCAAGGATGTCATCCGCGATCTGAAAGGCCAGACCCACGGCCTGCGCATAAGCACCCAGCGCGGTGGTATCGGCCTGGGCCAGACGGGCGCCAGCCTCGGCGGACCACTGGATCAGGGCACCGGTCTTGCCAGCTTGCAGTGCGGTGATCTGTTCCAGCGACAACGGAGCATCTGCGGATTCGGCCGCAATATCCAGCGCCTGCCCCAAGACCATCCCCTGCGCACCAGCCGCACGGGCCAGCGACAGGGTCAGATCGGCGCGCACCTCAGCCGCGCCAACGGCAGGCAAGGCGCACAGTTCAAACGCCAGAGTTTGCAGCGCATCACCAGCCAGAACGGCGGTCGCCTCGTCCCATTTGATATGAACGGTGGGCTGGCCGCGACGCAGATCGTCGTCATCCATGCAGGGCAGATCATCATGAACCAGCGAATAGGCGTGCAGCGCCTCAATCGCGCAGGCCGGAGCAATGGCCCGTGCAGGGTCAACATCATGCAGGGCCGCGCCCGCCAGCACATAGAACCCGCGCAGGCGCTTGCCGCCATTCAGGCAGGCATAGGCCATCGCCTGATGCACCGGCTCTTGGCCGAGCTGCGCGAAAATACGGTCAAACTCACCCTCAATCGCAGAGCGGGCCTGCGACAGATCCTGCATAAAGACGGACATTCGGGCTTAGAGACCTTCGACAGGCTTCAGCCCTGCCGGATTGCCTTCGCCATCCAGCGTGATCTGCGCGACCTTTTCTTCGGCTTCTTTCAGCTTGGCCTCGCAGCGCTTTTTCAAGGCGGCACCACGCTCATAGAGCTTGATCGAGTCTTCCAGCGGCACCTGACCGGCCTCAAGCTGCGCCACAACCTTTTCCAGCTCTGCCATTGCGGCCTCAAACGTCATCTCTTCAACGGGGGTATCGGTCATAGGCTGGCCTCTGGGTCAGAAATTCAAACGCGCCGCCCTTTTCGGGCAGCGAAGGGAATATAGCCCGCCTGTTCTGCCCAGACCACCCGCGCCCGTCAACATCCTGCGGTGCAGGCGGGCTATTCCGCATCGATCTTTTCCACCTCGGCCCGCATTAGCGTGGCCCACTCATCGGGGTCGGCGGCCTTGAGCGCGGCAATGGCAGCCTCAGCCTCGGCCTTACGGTCGCGACCGATGCGCTTTTTCACCGCGACAATCTGATCATTCATGGATTCAAGCTTGGGCAGCTTCATGTTTTGCGCCTCGGCCAGCGCCAAGAGCGCCTCGGTCATCCAACCCAGCTGCTTTCCGTAACCTGCGACCTCTTTCAAAACCGTGCCTTCAATCTCTGGCACGCCTTTGTAGTCATGAGAATAAAGACGGCTTTCGATGTCTGTGCTGACATCACCCGCCAAGGGCATCCTTAGAATGTTGGTCATAAAACTGGGCATAAAGCTCATAATCAGCCTCCCGAATCCTGAAATACGGGAAAGTCTGCCCCATCCGGCCAACCGATCAAGACAGGCCAGCCTGCCCGTTATTGTAAGCATTGGGAAATTTTCTGGCCCCTCATGCGTCCTGCATGAAGGAGAGGCAGAATTTACAGCAAACCGGCCAGAAGACCCTGCGGTTGCGCGGTATCACAATCGCAATCCACCGCGCCAAGCTCGGCCAGGGACCGCGCCAGATCATGGGCGTCCAGCGTCTGACCTTCGATCTGCACTGAGGGCATCATCGGCTCTGCGATATTCAGGTAGGCGAACTGCACGGTCCAATCCGACACAACCCCCATCAGCGACGCGGTCGCAGTGGCAAGGGTTGCGGCAAGAGCACAAGCTTCAAACGTTTTGGCCATAGGTCAGATCTCCGAGCGTGTTCAACGCCAGAAACCATGCAGACCCCGTGCCGTGATACGGGGTCCTCGCCTATCTCGGGGGGGCACTATCCGTCAGAACGTAGCGCCTACCCCGCACGGGGTCCCCTTAATCGGGGGCCAGCATATAGCCCGCACCGCGCACGGTTTGCAGATAGCGGGGCTGTTTGGGATCGGGTTCGATCTTGCGGCGCAGACGCGTGATCTGCACGTCCACCGCCCGTTCCTGCGCTTGGCCTTTGTCGCGGCCCAGATCCTCAACCAGCTTGGTGCGGCTTAAAGGCTCGCCCGGTTTGGCGGCAAAGATGCGCATCAACTGGTTTTCCGTGGCCGTCAGACGCACAGGGATATCCCCCTGCCACATCTCGCCGCGATCAATGTCATAGCGAATGGGGCCAAGGTTCAGCAGCTTGGGCGCGCTGTCGTTTTCCTTCGGCTCGGGCATCCGGCGCAGAATGGCGTTCATCCGCAGCAACAGCTCTTTCGGCTCAAAGGGTTTGGCCAGATAGTCATCGGCCCCTGCCTCAAGCCCCGCGATACGGTCTTCGGTCTCGCCCCGCGCGGTCAGCAGCAGGATCGGCGTCATCATCGTTTCGCGCAGGGATCGAGTCAGGCTGATGCCATCCTCACCGGGCATCATCACGTCCATGACGATCAGATCGAACTCCAGCCCCGACAGGATACGGCGGGCATGGGCGCCATCACGGGCGCCCGTGACCAGAAAGCCGCTGCGGGACAGGAATTTCTGCAACAGAC